>DJVJ01000015.1 GCA_002441135.1 Caryophanales bacterium UBA6259
TATATGGTGGACGATGACGGGATCGAACCGCCGACCCCCTGCTTGTAAGGCAGGTGCTCTCCCAGCTGAGCTAATCGTCCATAGTATAGATAGTTGAATTATATAAATGGTGACCCGTAGGGGATACACTCGCTTTCGCTTGTGACTCCAACATCGGTTCACTGCGTCGTTTAAGACTCCTTATTCACCGTGTTTCCGACCCACCCACGCCTGCTTCGCATGCTGGATTCGAATCCCTTTATCGATGAATTATATAAATGGTGACCCGTAGGGGATTCGAACCNNAACCGCTTGACCAACGGGCCATAATACTGGCGGAGAGAGAGGGATTCGAACCCTCGCTGGGCGTTAGCCCACTAACGGTTTAGCAAACCGTCCTCTTCGGCCTCTTGAGTACCTCTCCAGCTGGCTCCTCGTGCAGGACTCGAACCTGCGACAACTCGGTTAACAGCCGAGTGCTCTACCAACTGAGCTAACGAGGAATATCTTTTTCTTTGTTAAGAAGTATCGCAACAGCGACTTTTATAATATATCATACATAAAATAGCTTGTCAACGTTTTTGCTTAACTTTTTATTTAAGTTTTATTTAAGTTTTATACAACTTTAATTTAACCTTTTATTTGCAAAGGTCCATGACATTTTCCACAGCGATACTTTGCTGGATTTACTTTGCGTTTTCTATTATACACAAATCCGCAGCGTTTGCAAACAATTTGATAATGATTAAAATTTTCCTTTTTTATTTCTAATGGCTTAGCATATCTAAAACCCTTTGTTAATGCTAAGCATTCTCTAAAATCTCGATCCTTATGCTTGTATCCTTTGTTTTCAATATGAAGGTGGTAATGGCATAACTCATGCTTAATGATACCAACGAGTTCTTCTAAACCATGTTTTTCAGTTACTTTTACATTAAATTCTAGGTTATGCGACTTTAATAAATATCTGCCTGCTGTTGTCCGAAGTCGCTTATTAAAGATTGCCAAGTGCATAAAAGGCTTTTGAAAATACTCTAAAGATATAGTTTCCACTAATCGCTGTAATTCTTGTTCGGTCATTTAATATCACCTTTTAGTTCTTTAGGCTAGAACCCCTTTTTTGTCCAAAACATATATTGTTATATATGTATAAAAGGGGGCTTATGAGATGCCAGAATGGTTACAAAGACAATTTTTCCAAGCCTTTTATAATAAAGATAAATATCGAATTAAATTGTTAAATGATTTTTGGTTTTCATATAAGCGACCCTTATAAAGGGTCGCATTTATATTATACTTTAAATATCTCTACTGATTCCTGTAATTCTTTGGCCATTTTCAATAAATAATCTGCATTATCTACAACCTGTTCCATTATTGCTGCAGACTCTTCAGAAGAAGCAGCTACTTCCTCTGCACCTGAGGAGGTTTCCATGGAAACCTGAGAAGATTCTTTTGCTTGATCATGAATATTTTCTGTTACCTCTTTTTGTTGTTGAATTAAATAAATGATTGAGGACATGGACTCCATTACCTGATTCATGGCGACCTCTATATTGCGAAAGGCTTCCTTAGATTCAGATGTTTTTTTACTTTCATCTGAAACCATTTGAACACTCTCTTCCATTTTTACAACCACAACTTCAATTGCTCTACGGACAGCACCTATAATTTCTCTAATTTTTTCGGAAGACTGTGTACTTTGTTCTGCTAATTGTCTTATTTCATTCGCTACAACCGCAAAACCTCTTCCATGCTCCCCTGCTCTTGCTGCTTCAATAGCTGCATTGAGAGCCAATAGATTTGTTTTCTTAGCAATTTCATTCGATGCTACCGTTATTTCCCCAATGGTTTTGGTGTAATCCTGTAGTTGTTTGACATTCTGAGCACTATCCATTGTTGTATTAGCTAAAGTTTCCATCCCCATAATCAGATTTTCCAATACCTGATCGCTGGTTCTTATTGTCTTTTGAGTGATTTCTGCCTGCTTTGATACCTCATTTGCTCTTGTAGTAATAGTAGATACCATTTGATGAAGCTGTTCTACTCCGTCTTCTGTTTTATAGCTTAATGTTGATTGATGTTCGGCTCCCTTAGCAATCTCTTGAATCGTAATTGCCACTTGATTAGCACCTTCAGATACTTCCTTGGCAACATGCGATAGTTCATTTGCTCTTTGACTTGTCTCATCCGAAGAATCTTTCACCTTTTGCACAATTACTCTTAGACCTTCAACCATCTGATCAAAGCTTTCAGCTAAAATTCCAATCTCATCTTTACGCTTAATATTCGTCTTTTTGGTTAAATCCCCCTGAGAAATCTCTTGAGTAACAAGCATCAGATCACTCATTGGTTTACTAATATTTCTTCGGATGAATATAATCGATAAAACAGATAACAAGATACTTCCGAAGAAAATTACGATGATTATTACATTTTTCATGATAGATACATCTGCTAACGCTTCATTTTTATTAGTCTGTAAGAATAAACTCCATTGATATGCCGAATCATATGCGTATGCCACTACTTGTGATTCACCATACTGATCATCAAAAACACCTGTATTTGAAATAACTTTCTCTTCCGTATCCAGCTGTTCAATGGTTTTATTCATATCAGAAACAGCTTCATGTTGACTAATCTCTTCTTTTGTAACTGCTTCTAATGTAACCTTTTCCCTTTTTTCCTCTGTCCATAGTTTCTCTAATAACTTTTGATTAGAAGTAGAAACCAAACTTCCTTCATGGTTAAGCATCAATAACAGCGTTGACTTCTCTTCAAGATTTGCTTCTGCTTGCTTATTATTGCCATTCACAGTTTTATTTTCATTTACTGAACTAATCATTAAATCCGGACTAATTCTTGTAACTAATACCCCTTTAGCTACCCCTGTTCCATCTTTAACAAGAATCGCTATATCGATATAATATTTTCCAGTAAGTCGTGAATCAGGAAGTATTGGACTAACATATATCTCTTTCTTTAATGTTTCTGTAAAAACTGGATCAGTGGAACGATTAAAGTATTTACTTCCATCAATTCCTGTTTTAACAATTTCTTGTCCAGATGGATTAATAAAACTCAAACGATTATACTTTGGATTCTTAGATGCTACTTCTGTAAATAAAAAACGAATTTCATTTTCTGATTCTAATTGAGCAATAGACTTACCTAAAATGCCCATTCCCGTAATCGTATCTTCAACATACAAACGAATATTTTTTAGATGGCTTTTTACAGTAACCTCTGACTGATTACCAATCGTCTCTGTAACTACACTTGCAGTATAAGGAACAATAATCAAGCCGATAACTAACCCCATTATAAGCATACTGGTTAGTAAAAAGACGCCTAACTTAAACCCAATACTATATTTTGAAGTAGTTACAAGTTCAGTTAATTGGCCCATTTGAGCTTTATTAAGATGTTTTTTGATAAAAGTAATCGCATTTTTTGATAAGTGACGAGCTTTTTGTTGTAATCCATGATGTGAAAATTTAATCTCTTTCCCCCTTATCTTCATTCCACTCACCCCATTTTAGTAATTTTTTATTTCATAGTTAGACTTATTCTGTTTTTCTTAACATCGATATCTAACACCTTTACATTCACAATATCTCCAACAGAAACAACATCTAATGGATGCTTTATATATTGATTACTTAACTGAGAAATATGTACTAAGCCATCAACCTTTACGCCAATATCAATAAAGGCTCCAAAATCTACAATATTTCTTACTGTCCCTTGTAGATCCATACCTACTTTTAAATCTTCAATTTTTAAAACATCTTGGAATAAAATAGGCTTTGGCATTTCATCTCTAGGATCCCTTACTGGCCTTATTAAACTCTGAACTATATCTGTCAACGTAGGCAACCCTAACTCTAGCTCATGACTGGCTTTACCCAAATCTAACGCATCCAAAGCATTTTTAACTTCTTCAATTTGCTCTAATGAAATTGATAACATCTCTAACAACTGATAGGTTGCTGGATAGCTTTCAGGATGAATCGATGTTTTATCTAAAGGATTTTCCCCGTCCAAACGTAAAAATCCAATGGCCTGTAGATATGTTTTATCCCCAAAGCGCGGCACTTGCTTAAGTTCTTCTCTGTTCTTAAACTTACCCTTTGTCTCTCTGTAGCTCACAATATTTTTAGCAACCGTTTTATTCATACCTGCAATATATTGAAGCAAAGAGACAGAAGCCGTATTTACATCTACTCCCACATAGTTTACCACTGATTCAACAACCTGTTTTAAACTATCCTCAAGCTTCTTTTGTGATACGTCATGCTGATACTGCCCAACACCAATTGCTTTTGGGTCAATCTTTACCAATTCTGCCAATGGATCCTGTAATCTTCTAGCAATAGAAATCGCAGAGCGTTCTGCCACATCTAATGATGGGAACTCTTCTCTAGCTATAGGAGAAGCGGAATAGACACTAGCACCTGCCTCACTGATAATGATATAGAAAAGCTCTTCCTCTATTTCTTTAATCACATCAGCAACAAATTGTTCTGTTTCTCTTGAGGCAGTTCCATTTCCGATAGTTATAATCTCAATTTGATGCTTTTTCACCAGTTCTTTAATCACTTTTTTCGATTCTTCTATCTTATTCTGTGGTGGAGTAGGATAGATGACCATTATTTCTAATACTTTTCCCGTTGGGTCAATAACTGCCAGCTTACATCCTGTTCTATATGCTGGATCCACTCCAAGAATCGTTTTGTTTTTCACTGGAGGTTGTAACAACAATTGTCTTAAATTAGCGGAAAAAATATGTATTGCCTGTTCCTCGGCCTTCTCTGTTAATATGTTTCTAATTTCTCTTTCAATAGATGGGGCAATTAATCGCTTATAACTGTCTTCAAGGGCTTCTAAAAGTACCTCTGGTATAGATCTAAATATAGAAAAAGGAGAAAATACCTCTTGTATCTTCTGATGGAAATGTTGTTCATCAATTTGAATCTTAACCTTTAAAAACTCTTCCTTTTCTCCTCTATTGATTGCCAAAATACGATGATGTCTTATCGTTTTGATAGACTCATTGTAATCGTAGTACATTTCATAAACACTTTCTACTTCTTTGTCCTTAGCCTGAACTAATAATTGGCCTAGCTTAAGCGTCTCTGTTCTCACTACCTGCCTTACTCTAGCATCATCCGATATCATCTCTGCTATAATATCCTTGGCACCTTGTATAACATCTTCTATTGTTAATAAGTCCAAATCAGGATTAATATATTGAGCTGCATGTGCCTCTAGATTACCAACCTCATTTGGATTGAATAAAAGCTCTGCTAACGGTTCTAAACCTTTTTCCTTTGCAATACTTGCCCTTGTTCTTCTCTTTTGGCGATAAGGACGATATAAGTCCTCTATCTGCTGTAATGTTTCAGCTATCTCAATTGCTTTTTTCAACTCGTCCGTTAGTTTGTTTTGCTCGTCAATTAAGCGAATAACTTCTTCTTTTCTTTGCTGTAAACTACGTAAATAATTTAAACGTTCTGAAATATTCCATAAGACCACTTCATCTAATTGGCCAGTCATTTCTTTACGGTATCTGGCTATAAATGGAATGGTATTTCCATCATCTAATAATTCGATAACCTTTTTTATTTGAGTTTCTGATAATTTAATCTCTTTCGCCATCTGTGTCAGGATAAACTGTTCTGCGTTCATGAATACCTCCGAAATCTTGATTTTAATTTAAATTCGATAATTATCGTCAATTTCCTGCAAAATTCTTACTATTTATGTTTTTTTTATAATACTTTATTCCTTTAAAGTACTTGAGCTTTTTTAAGGTACAAAAAAAGAGGGCATTATACCCTCTTTATGCTAAAAATCTATTAATCCAAGGCTTATTAGCAACGCCTCATTTACTTTTGTCATCATTTCTTGATCTAGGTGTGTAATTTTATCTGTTAAACGTTGCTTATCAATGGTCCTAATTTGCTCTAAAAGAATTACAGAGTCCCGATCTAAACCATATGCTTTTGCTTTGATTTCCACATGAGTCGGCAATTTTGCTTTTTCAATTTGAGCAGTTATAGCAGATATAATCACGGTAGGACTAAACCGATTCCCAATATCATTTTGGATGATTAGAACCGGACGAACACCCCCTTGCTCTGAGCCAACAACAGGGGATAAATCCGCAAAAAAGATATCACCACGTTTTACAATCAAATTTTACACCCCGCTTACTAAGCGGTCTAAAGCTGAATCAGCTTCTTCTTCTAGTAAAAAAGACTCTGAAGCAAGATCTAAGTTTATATTGGCCATTTCCATATAGCCCTTTTGCATACTTTCACGTATTTGTCTTTTTTGTCTTTCCTTCAAATATAGCTTCATTGCTTCTCGAATTAATTCACTTCGATTGGAATTTTCCCTTTCTACAACTCCATCTACTTCTTGGAGAAGATTTTGAGGTAAGCTGATCATAATTCGTTTGGTATTGGACACTAACTTACACCCCCAAAAAATCTAAGCCTTTATGCGACAATATTCTTCAATAATAACATTATGTCGAATTACTTGTAAATTTATACTATTTCTTAAGTTATAAATATCTACATTAATCTTTATTATACATGATTATTCGACTTTTTCAGCTAATTTCCTGCTTAATTTTTTTTCCTTTTTAAGGTAACTATACTTAAACTGGTAAAAACTATAAATTGGAAGAATAAATAATAAGACTGCAAAGGGTAAATAATCGACCACTTCGACATTTAATGCAATCGCTAAAAGTAACGCATTTAAATTCCAGGGAATTAGTCCCGCTACAACCATTCCTGAATCGGCAATAGACTTGTATAACAGTCCATTTCCTAAATTATAATTTTTATAAAAAGAACTTAAGGTCTTACCTGGTACCATAATCCCAATTACCTGTGTCGAAGATAAAGCAGCAGAAAAAATACTAATCACCATTGTCTTCTTTACAAGGCTTACTGGACCATTAATACCACTTGTTAATTTACGCAAAACCGTTGCAAGCATACCTGTTGATTCTAACATACCGTAAAAGGCCCCTGCAACCACTATAAGGACAATTTGATGAAGCATATTCCATCCCCCACCATAAACCTTGCCTGTTGGATGTTGATAACCGAAAATACCCTCTATAAGGATAGAGAACAAATCCTTGTCTTGAAATATATATGCTAAAATAATTCCAATTAAAATACCGATTGTTAAATTTATTTTGGTTGGCACTTTAAAAAAAGCAAAAATAAGAATGCTTATTGGAGGCAGCAATAACCACAAGGGTATTTGGCCATATAAATTTTTTAGGCTATTCATAGCTTCTTCAACCTTTACGTTTGCCCCTTGTCCTAATTGCACCCAATACAAATCAATAAAAAAATAAATAATTGCACTTATCAGTATTACAGGCAACAATGTCTTTATTAATCGGGAAACCTCATCATAATAATTGGCTCCAGTTACTAAAGCATTTATTTGTGCTGCAGAGGATAATGGACTTGTTCGGTCACCCACAAAGGCACCAGAAACAAGTGCACCTGCAACTAAGCCGGTGTCAATGCTTAAGCTATGGGCAATCCCCATAAAGGCGACACCAACTGTACTCATTGTACCTACAGAAGTCCCAAGGAGCATAGAAATCATTGAACTCACTAAAAAACTGATGACTACAAGATACTTAGGATTAACAATCGCTAAACCATAATAAACAAGCGCATCAATCGTTCCGCTACTTGACCAAATAGCTATTAGAACACCAATTAATACTAAAATAGAAATAATTGCAGCTATCGAATGAATCCCTTGATAGGTAGCCTTCAAAAGCTCCTTAACACTTCTATGGTAGATAAATGCAATAAAAAAGCTAAAAAAATAGCCCATTAATAATGGGAGATATAGAGGTGAATCTAAATAAAAAACAGTCATAATCAATAAAAATACGGTTAGAGCAATTGGTATAATAACCATTAGAAGCGGAATTTCTCTACTGCTATTCTTATGATTCATTCATCTCACCTTTTAATAAGCTATTTGTAATTGAAACGATCTTCCCGTTTGTTATATATACTCTAGGAATCCTTCTTCCAATGAGTGTGATTAGCTCATAATTTATGGTATTCAATAATTGCGCTATATCATCAACAGAGATAATTTGTTCCCCCTGCTTTCCGATGATAACCACTTCGCTACCAACTTCAACTCCATCAATGTCTGTAACATCAATCATCATTTGATCCATGCATATTCTCCCGATAATTGGTGCTTTCTCTCCTTTTACTAATACAAAGCCCTTATTAGATAATCCTCTTGAGATACCATCAGCATAGCCAATAGGTAAAGTGGCCACCCAGGTTTCCCTTTGAGCAATAAAAGTAGCTCCATAGCTTACCGATTGTCCTTGATTTATCTTCTTAAGATGACTTACTTTTGTTTTCAAGCTTAAAACTGGTATCAAATCTTCTTTAGTGATATTCACCTCACTAGAGGGACTAAGTCCATATAATCCTATACCTAGTCTTGCCATCGTTTGTGTTAATTCAGGTAAGTCAATCATTGCAGCACTATTAGATAAATGAACATAAGGAATCAAAAAGCTTTGTCCCACTTCTTGCATTACTGTTGTAAATTTTTCAAATTGACCCCAAGTAAAATTTTTATCCTTTTCATCTGCTTTTGCAAAATGAGTGAAAATCCCTTCAATTTCTATCCATTTCAAAGTCATAGCAAAATGCAAAAAAGCTTCTACTTCTTCAGGAGCCAACCCAATTCGCCCCATCCCTGTATCCACTTTAATATGAACCTTCAATTTTCGTTTAAGCTTTTTCCCAAAATTATTTATTTGATCTAAGATAGCAGTAGAAAATACGGTAATTGTGAGGGCATGTAAAATCGCAGCCTCAATTGCTTCTGGAGAAGTATAACCAAGTATAAGAATAGGAGTTTTTATCCCAGCATTTCTAAGTTCTATTCCTTCTCCGACACAAGAAACTGCAAAGTAAGGCACCTCAAGGGACTCTAAATGCTTGGCAATAGGAATTGAGCCATGCCCATAAGCATTAGCTTTTATAACGGCCATAATTTTCACTTTATCCTGTAATCTTTTTTGGAAAAAACGAAGATTATGAGTAATCGCGTCTAAATCAATTTCTGCATATGTTTGTCGGTAGATAGGGGCATTCATTCTGCTTACACCTACTTTTTCTTATTTGCCTTTTTAATTAATAGAAGCTGATGATCCAACTGTTCTAAAAAGGAATTAGAAACAGCAACAATTCTTTTCTCTCCTTTAATATAATAGAAATAACGCAAATCATACGTTTTTTCCATTAAAACAAGTGGAATTCTTTCCTCTTTTTTAAACGTTTTTATAATTAACTCTGTTTCTGTTAAAAGATATTCAGGCTGGTATAGTAACTTATATATCAATGGAGAAATGCTTACAGAAATAATCGCTGATATCACAGCAGCTAACTTGAAAAAAGTGGTATACCCATAACTTGCATACATAAAAAAGACTAAAATTACAAACAACAATGTTTCAAACAATCGAACTTTAGAACTCTTGCGAAAAAAAAGCGTTCCATATGTGGGCATTTCTTGTTGGATGATATTCAATAGATTTCACCTTACCTTTTTTAATTTCTATAACGAAATCTTGTCCTATTTTTAGACATTTGTCAATCTGAACAAGAAGATGACAAAAAAAAGCAAAAAAAAACGGGCGGTTTCTCCGCCCTGAACTATTAAGCTATTATTTTCCTGGCTGTGCAAAAACAGATTGTGCTACATTAACCATTTCCTCAGCAGGGAGATCTCCAGATAGCATAAACTCAACACCATCATAATTCCATGATAAGCTTCTTGTTTGGCTCATTTCTGTAAGAACTCCTAAACTAAACCCTAAATCAACAAGATCCGTTTTTGCTGATTCAGGAGCACTAGATGCAGTTTTCACCTCAGGTCTTGACTCAATTAACGTATAATGATAATCACCACTATACTTAATTACTACTTTTTTCGTATCGTCTTGTGTTACTATATCAGTACTTTGTTTTGCTACACCAGTTGGAATATAGGAAGGCTCAATGATACCAAAGCTTTTTCCATTATCAACTTCAGCCATAGCAGGTAAAATCGATGAATCCCAGCCAGTCATATTTCTTTCCATATCAAAAGCGTCTTCTTCAAATTCTACACCGAATTCAAAATCAGAAAACACCATTTCTACTAACTGTGTTTTATTAGGATCAAAAATCTCGACCTTTACAGGGTGTAAATCACTATCTAACCAAACCTTTTGTTCAGCAAGATTTTGGTTTTGATAATTCGCTTTCACCTCAAAAAGATAGCCTTCATCCTCTTCTACAAAATTTCTTTCTTGGTCATCAACAATGCTTTTCGCTAAAGATTGGAATAAATAAACCTGACCTTGAGTTTCTGGCCAATCACTCTTAAATCTAAAGCTTTTATTCAGTGCTGGATCTAAAACAAATACACCATCATCATTTTTTAAAACGATTTGAGTAACTTGGGATTGAACATTGTTTAATAGAATTCGATAATATTGTGGCTGCTTATACCAAACTTCAACTTGGTATTCCTGTGGGGTTTCTCCTGTTTGAATAGTCATTGTACCAACTGCACTATAGCTCTCAACTTCTGTAAGCATATCCTCAAGATCCCCAACAATATCCTCAGCACTCTTAGATCCACAGCCTGCTGAGAAGATCATTAAAATCATCGCCAATAAAAGGGCTAACCATTTTGCTCGACGCATTTCATCATCCCCCTACATTTTTCAACAGGATCGTAATAATCCGTCATTTTTTTTAGAAATGTGTCGTAATGCATCGGCGAGATTTGACAAAAGAACTAATTTGACGAAACTTGAAATAGAGCACTGCTTATTTTGTCGATAATATCCGTTGCTAACGTACTATAATTGGAAGGAGTGCTTGCTAGACTTCCGGACAATCCATGTAAATAAACAGCAGCTAATACAGCATTCTTAACTGGAATTTGCTGAGCAAGTAGACCCGTAATCATTCCAGTTAAAACATCACCAGAACCACCCTTAGCTAATTCAGGACCTCCTGTTGGATTAATAAAAAACTCTCCTTCAGGAGTAGCAATTACACTATTTGCTCCTTTAAGAACTACAAAGACCCCGTATGTCTTTGCAAATTCTAGCGCAACTTGTACACGATTTTGTTCAACAAAAGCAATTTCTCTTTGAATTAATCGAGCCATTTCACCCGGATGAGGGGTGATTATCGTTGGGGCCTTCCTTTTCCGTAATCGTTCTAGATTAGAGGCGATAATATTTAAAGCATCTGCGTCTAAAACGATAGGTAGTGGAATTTCCGCTAAAATTGTAGCGAGCCATTGTTCCGCTTGCTCCCAATTCCCTAGACCTGGCCCAATTCCGAATGCGGTCGCTTTTTTCTGCTCTTTAATCTTCCTTAAGCTATCCATTGAGAAATGACCTGTTTTTGTTTCTTCAGCACCAACACAAATTGCTTCTGGCAAATGTTGAAATACCATGTTCTGAATACTCTGAGGGATGATAATGGTTGTTAATCCCGCACCAGATCGTAATGATGCCTTAGTAGCTAACGTGGGCGCTCCTGGCATATGAGCTGATCCACCAATTATTACGGCGTGTCCATAGGTTCCTTTGTGAGAGTATGGTTTTCGTATAGGGAGGTAAGCTTTAATATCCTCTTTCATGAGTAACTTTCGATGTAAGGAAAGCTCCTGTAGAATTTTCTTTGGGATCGAAATATCTACAATCTCAAGCTCTCCAATATAGTCTGCGCCTGGGTATATGAGCTGCCCAAGCTTAGGAAGAGCAAAGGTCACCGTTAAATCCGCTTTAAAAGCCCCGTCAATCACTTCGCCAGTATCACTATTTACGCCTGTTGGCATATCGACAGCAACCTTGTACGCTTTTGCTTGATTTGCGACTTTTATAATCGAATGATGAGGATCTCTTAATCCTCCCCTTGCTCCCGTCCCTAGCAGTGCATCTACTATGACATCGGCATTATTCAATTCTTGGTTAAAAAGCTCCCAACTTTCCGAATTCCACGGTTTCAAGTTAGCTTCCATATTGATTAGAGCATGAAAATGAATTCGACTATCCTCAGATAGCTTCAGCTCATCGCCAATAAACCAGACCTTCACCTGAAATTCGTTGTTCATTAAGTGCCGTGCTATTACAAAGCCATCTCCTCCATTGTTACCATGTCCAGCAAGGATACAAATCTTGCTATGATTAGGTATACGCCTCCTAAGTTGTTCAGCTACTTGAGCCCCTGCGTTTTCCATCAATACCACACCTGGGATTCCAATAACTTCAATTGTTCTCCTATCAATTTCCCGCATTTCCTCTGCAGTTACTACAAACATTTCTTAAACACCTCACTGCGTTATATATGTATGTCCGAAAGTGGACAGATATGCTAAGGCTGTCTACTTTTCTTCAATTATTACTTCTGCCATTGCCAAAGAAGAAGTATGACTAATACTAATCAAAATATGACACGAATTTTTGTTCTTTAAATTAACCATAGGTTTTCCACTTTCTAGAGGAATAATCTCAATATCCTTCCATGCTAATGCTTTTCCAATCCCTGTTCCAAGTGCTTTAGCAACAGCCTCCTTCCCAGCGAATCGACCTGCTATATATTCAATTTTTCGATGGCCTCGAATAGGAATAAATTTTTGCTCCTGTTGTGTAAAAATCTTGTCTAAAAATTGCTGTTCCTTTTCCATAAGTAGACGTTTAATACGGTCAATTTCCACGATATCGATCCCTAAACCAATAATCATTTTTATCCTCTACTTTCTATTTCTAACTCTTTAGAAAATTATATACTTTCCTATCGATTAAAAAAAGACTAGAACCTGTCTAGTCCTAGTCTTCTATCTTTTATCATTATCGTCTGTTTTTCTTTTTTTATGGCCCAAAAACACCACAAGAAGCGTAATGACTATTGGAACAATATAATGTAGTATAGGAACCCCAGCGATTAGATTATCATAAACAAAGGGATCTTCTACAATCATCTTTCCAGCAGTCCAAGCAATTACCGCTGCACCAATAAAAATAATAATTGGGTATTTTTCAATGAAACGAAGAATGATACTACTTCCCCATACAATAATAGGAATACTAATTAATAATCCTAACACCACTAATAGAGGATCCCCATGTGCTGCTCCAGCTACCGCTAATACATTATCGATACCCATTAATAGGTCAGCAATTACAATAGTTTTTACTGCGTCAAAGATATTATTACCTGACTCAATATCACTATGCTGTTCTTCATCAACTAGTAGTTTATAGGCAATCCAAACTAATAAAACTCCGCCAATAAGGTGAATAAATTTAATTTTCAACACATATACCGCAACTGCAGTTAACCCAGCTCTTATTCCAACAGCACCTACAACTCCCCAAAAGATAGCCTTTTTCCGATGCTGAAGTGGTAAATTACGTGTAGCTAATGCAATTAAAATTGCATTATCTCCTCCAAGTACAATATCAATCATAATAATGCTTAATAAACTACTTAAGAATTCTACGCTGAATAATTCCACTCTTTATTAACCTCCCCAATATTGTATAAGCAAAGCTAAAAAAACAAAAAAAGACCATTATCCAAATAAATGGATAAAGGTCTTGCTAACAAGGTTTAATCCATTGCCAACAAAGCCAGGGTTGTCACCCGTCATGATGACTTTGTCGTTTTCATAGCTACTCCCCTTTATTAATTTAAAAATAACATGAATGTAGCTGGATGTCAATTAATCCCTAAAGCCATTCTAGCAAGTCTAGACATTTTCTCCTTACTCCATGGCGGATTCCAAACAATGTCTACTTCTACTTCATTGATTGCTTCAATATGCTGTAATGCTTCTTTTACATCATTGGCAATGGAACCAGCTAAAGGACAGCCCATTGCAGTTAACGTCATTTTCACTTTAGCATTATTATTTTCATCCATATGCACTTCATATACTAATCCTAAATTAACAATATCGATATGAATTTCAGGATCATTTACTTCTAAAAGGCCATCAATGATTTCTTGTTTTAACTCTTCATTATCTATACCTTTAAAATCAATGGGCGGTAATTTTTCTAATTCATCGGATAAAGCCATCGAATCACCTCATTATAATATAATTTGCTTTTCTTAAAAAAATTATAATCCTTTTTTTAAAGATTGTTAAGTGACAAAGGTTTTAGTTAGCTACTTTCATTAAAGTATAAAGCAGAAAAACCTGCAAAATTAGCAGGTTCTTTCTTTTTAATTAAATCTACAATTTAATTAATTTAATTTACTTTTCTTCAATAGTTACATTTTGCATGAAAACTGCTTCCTTTGGACTGCTCATTTCTCCACCAAAAGAAGCGCCAACAGGGACACCTGCAATTGCCTTAACCGTTTCCATTCCTTCTACTACTTCTCCAAAAACAGTGTAATTAGGATGCTGATTTAGGAAGGTGCTATCAGGTCCACTACATATAAAAAATTGGCTTCCATTTGTATTTGGACCAGCATTTGCCATCGCAACAATACCTGGTTCATATTTTTTAACAGGAGGAAGCTCATCCTCAAAGGAATATCCAGGGCCACCCATTCCATTACCTAGCGGGTCCCCTGTTTGGATCATAAAGCTTTCAATTACACGATGAAATTTAACCCCATCATAATAACCATCTTTTGCAAGAAAAACAAAGTTGTTTACTGTTTTAGGAGATCCATCCGCAAATAACTTAACCTTGATGTCCCCTTTATTCGTATGTATTGTGGCGATATATTCCTTTTCAGTGTCAATCATCATTTCAGGTGGGTTTTGATATTGTTTCATTTGTTTGTCTCCTTTCAAAATACAGATAACCCCATTATACCAATTAATATTAATAATTATAACAAGATTCTTCTTTAATTCTGTACTAAACTTTTTTGTCTGGCTGGGAAACGGGTAACATAATATCAACCAAATTCCCTTTTCTTTTATATTCCTTAAAATCAATCATTCCTTGGTGATTTTCTACTATCTTACAACTAATCATTAACCCAATCCCTGAATTTTGCTCTTTCTTTGTTAGAAGAGGAGTAATCAATTCGGAGTGTATCCCTTCTTCGAAATGTTTCACTTCGCTTACGATTTGGATATTAATGAAATTTTCATTAGCAATTTTTGTTCTAATTTTAACTTTTCCCCCGTGTGGCATTTTTTCAATGGCATTCTTTATGATATTCGTAAACATCTGCTTCATTTGATTTAATTCACATTGAACTAATGGTAACTCTTTTTCCTTATTCTCAACAATTTCAACATCATTCATTATTGCCTGTGCATGCAGTAATGTACTTACCTCTTCTAATACTTTATTAATATTTGCTATACTAAAATTTTTCTTTTCCGGTTTAGCCAAAAGTAAAAATTCGCCAATAACACGATCAATGCTTTTCAATTCAGACAGCATAACTTGAAAATATTCTTCTTTCTTCTGTGCACCAGACTGTAATAACTGCGTAAATCCTTTAAGGGAAGTAAGTGGATTTCTAATTTCATGAGCAATTCCCGCCGCTAATTCTCCCACTGCAAGAAGTTTTTCTGATTGTCTTAGAATCTCTTCTGACTTCTTTCTTTCTGTGATATCCCTTATTACAAGTTGTATTGAAGGCTTTCCTCTAAATAACACATAAATAGGCTGTACTTCTACTTCAACCTCTTCACCATCTAACAAACGATATTTCTCAATGATTCGCTCCAGATTTTTTTTCTCTCTTAGGATAGTGGCTATTCTTCGTTCTACCATTGGATGGAACTCAGTAGAAATTATTTTAAAAATCGATTGTCCAATTATTTCATCCTCTGATTTAGCCTTCAAAAAAAAGAGTCCAGATTGATTAATATATACTAGCTTCTTGTTCTGGACAACAGCAATCATATCTGGTGAGGATTCAACTAATATGCGATATCTTTCCTCGCTTAGCTTCAGCTTCTCTCTTATTATTTTTTTGTCATTTAATTCTTTAAGCAATGAAGCATTAATCTTTTCAATAATCTCATTATTGATGCCTACCTGATTATATTTTTCATAAGTATGATATACTAGTCCAACAAAAACTAATATATAGCTAATAAATACGTAAAAATGAGCCACATCTACAATAAGGCTATCATGGCTTTTATTTAGATTATATCCAACCTCAGCAAACAGATTAAGGATTAATGCGTTAATTAAAAAATGTTGGAAGCTATTATTAAGACCATTGTGTTTCCGTAGAAATCCAATAATTGTAAAGAAGAAAAAAACCGCCGGTAGTATCATTCGTAATATTTTTCAAATCAGAGCCTATTGAGAATAATGGTGTAAAAAAATATACAACAAAGCTAATAATTGTCGCTAATGTTGCCATAAAATAAATTTTTTGCTCATTATTTTTTCTATTTCTTGTAGTTAAACTAATGTTAACTAGCCAGCTTAACCACAACAAAATAGATAAATATAATCGAGAAGAATACCAATGCCAAGCAAGGATTGAATTGTAGAACACAGCAATAAAGTCGAGATGAATTGGTAGATTAAGAAGAATATGTTGAACTTCCAAAATGCCTGCACCAAAAAATCCCATTCCTATAAATAGTAAGCTACTATTTTTTTGACTATAGTAGCTTACAAGCGCAATAATACCTACCATCAATGATGTTAAAAAGATAGAAACGCTAAATACAACATGTAAAAAAGAATCTAGTCTTACATCTGGGAACAAAGAGACGCCAAATAAAATACTGATTGAAAATATTATCGTAAGAATATACACCCATTCTTTATTCTTTTGTTGATACATAAAAAACCACTTTACGAATTTACACATCGATTTATCTCCTTACAAAGGCAAGTAAATATCAATTCTAGATCCTTGACCATCCTGACTTTTAATCTCCATTTCCCCTTGATGAGATTCAATAATCTTACGACTTATCATTAATCCCAAGCCAGTTCCCGTTTCCTTCGTTGTAACAAATGGTTGCCCAATTTTTCTCAGTATCTCATCTGGAATTCCTACGCCCTCATCAATGAAGCTTACACGAACAAAATTCTCTAATAGCTTTACTTCAATTAAAAGTAATCCCCCATTAGGCATTGCTTCGATGGCATTTTTGACTATATTGATAAACACCTGCTTTAATTGATCTTCATTGCATAGCAGTAATGGAATCGTTGCTTCTGAATCTTTGATAATCTGCACATTATTTTTATGGGCTTGATGCCTGTATAAAGCAATTACATGATCTAATAACCCACAAATATTTTTTAAATGCTTTTCCGTATTTTGTGGTTCAGCTAAAACCAATAATTCACTAATAATATGTTCAATTCTACTTAATTCAGAAAGCATTATCTGATAATATTCATCTTTATCAATTCCTCCGCTTTGAATCAGTTGAATGAATCCGTTTAAGGAGGTTAAAGGATTTTTTATTTCATGAGCTATTCCGGCAGCGATTTCTCCTACCACTGCAAGCTTTTCTGATCTCCTCAATAATTCCTCTGTTTTTTTGCGCTCTGTTATATCTCTAGCCATGATTAATATGCTTTGTTGGTTCAAAAAATCAGTAACAATTGCTTGGATTTCTACATTAATAATTCGATGGTCTAATGTAATAAACCTTCGTTCTAGGTTAGTTTTGGTACAACCAACTTCTAAGATGCTAGAAATCGTCTCTTCTACATCCTGTTGGTCATCTGGATGAATAAAATCAAAAATGTCCCGACCTATTATCTCATTCTTACTTGAACCAGCTAACATTCTTCTTCCAGCGGCATTAATGTAACTCCATTTACCCTTTGTATTTACTGCAATTAAATCTGGGGAATGTTCTACCAATAAGCGATATCGTTCCTCATTCTCCATTAAGCTTTCTTCAATCCCGTGACGTTCTATAACTTCTTTACTTAATGAATCGTTCATTGTTTTAATTTCAATCGAACTTTCTTCCACTCTTTTAAATAATTGATACATAGTATGTATTAATCCAACAAGCAATAAGATGTAACTTGTATTCTTCAATAAATGAGAAAGCAGAATTTCGAAATAAGAATTAGCAAAGCTAAAAATCAACTCCGCTTTAAACCCCACAATTAAAGAAATGATTAACCAATGTTCAAATTTACTTGTCTTCCAGTTTCCTTTATTCAAATAAAAAATAATGGCGAATAGATAGATTGTAATTGGAATAATACTTAAAACTAGGTTTTGACTGTTTTCAATATAGCTAGATTGGTAAGAAAACGTAGTTTGTTCAAATAAATTTTGTGGAAGTAGCAAAAACATTAGAAAGCTACTTACAAATAATAGAGTTAAATATATAAACAACCTATGATAATTGATAATCGCTCCTTGTGCGTTTTGGCTATTTTCCCTTTTCCAAGTAAGGTAGCTTAAAAGAAGCAAACTAGGAAAGACCACTCTAGATATGGCAGATGTCCATTCAATTATCCCTAATGGTGCTAAGCTTATCAGAAGTTTAGAGGTTAATAGTGCATGAATCGCTTTAAAGGAACCCTCCACCAAAAAACCTGTGCTAATAAATAAATACATATTATTTCTTTTAGAAAGGTAGTGTAAAAAGGCTAATATTCCAATAAAAATAGATAAAATAGATCCAACGATTTCAACTATGGTATGAGCATCTTGATCAAAACCCAGATTGATATCTTTCAATAAAAAATAAATAATCAGTAAGAAAAAGTATGTATACAAATATAAATAAGGTCGATTCGGTTTTTCTAGCTTCCTCATGCTTCACCCACGCTTTTATCAACTAGTATTTTCAGTCACATAATTCTACATTTATATCCAAAATCCTTCACTAAACTAAATTGCAATTAGGAAATTTAGATTTTTTTGATTATTCAGTTAGCACATTTATTATTTAATTGTTAAATAATACTTGATTTTTTTAAATTTTACTCCATACTAGAATTTATATTAAAAAAGCAAAGCATTAATTTGGTAAAGCTTTGCAAAAGGGGTGGATTTAAATGGGGGAGGAAAAAGGATCAGTTAGGGAATCATTTAGTAGTAAAACAGGATTTATTTTAGCAGCTGCTGGTTCGGCAGTTGGCCTTGCTAATTTGTGGCGATTCCCATGGTTAGTAGGTACCTATGGTGGAGCAACATTTATTGTGGTTTATTTGATAATTTTAGCCTTTTTAGGTTATCCTTTGTTGCTAAATGAAATAATGATTGGTAGAAAGGCTCAGCGTAACATTGTAGGGGCTTATAAGTTATTAGCACCAAATACACCTCTATTCTATTTGGGACTTATTTCTGTTTTAGGCATGATTGTCATCCTATCTTATTATTCTGCGGTTGCAGGCTGGACTCTTGCATATACAATTAAAACCGCAATGGGTAATTTCGGTAATCTATCTTCCGAGGAAATTGGGGCTACATTCGGAGCATTTATATCTAATCCTAAGGAAGTTTTTATTTGGCAATTCATTTTCTTAATACTTACTGCATTAGTGGTTAATAAGGGCATAGAAAAGGGAATCGAAAAATGGTCAAAAATTTTAATGCCTTTTTTATTTATCCTATTAATCATTTTAGCAATTCGCTCTCTCACCCTTGATGGTGCGATGGAAGGACTTAAATTTTACTTAATGCCTGATATCACTAAAATTAGTATTGATATGATTATTGCAGCACTTGGACAAGCATTCTTCTCTTTAAGTGTTGGAATTGGAGCGATGCTAATTTATGGTAGTTATTTAAAGAAGGATACGGAGTTACCAGTTAGTACGGGAGTTGTTGCGATATTTGATTTCCTTGTTGCGTTTATTGGTGGTCTAGTGATTATCCCTGCTGTTTTTGCATTTGGATTAAATCCAGGAGAAGGTCCAGGCCTTACCTTCGTTACCTTGCCAAATGTATTTAATCAAATGCCATTAGGAATTTTATTTGGAACATTATTTTTCTTACTTTTAGCTTTTGCGGCATTTACAACAACAATTAATATGATGGAAACCTTTGTTGCTTATTTTAAGGATGAATGGAATCTTTCAAGGCAAAAAGCAGTATGGATAATCGGGGTTGTGATTACATTTATAATCGGAATTCCTTCTGTATTATCCTTTGGGCCATGGGCTGAGCTAACAATCTTTTTTGGCCGTAATTTTTTTGATTTTGCTGATTATGTTGTTTCTAATATCATTATGCCTATTGGTGCAATTATGCTCGCAGTTTTATCTGGATGGATATGGGGCGCGAATAACGCAATAGCAGAAGTAAACACGGGAGCAATGAAGTTTAAAATTGGTTATTGGTGGGCGTTCATCATAAAATATCTTGCCCCAATTCTCGTTTTAATCATTCTCATTTCAAAAACTCCATTGTACCAGATTATAATTGATTTATTCACAAAATAAGTGAAGGATTCAAACATAAAAAATCCCGTACATAAGTAGGTACGGGATTTTATTTATTATATTCTTTTAAAAATATACGATGGGGATAAAAGTAATAGCCGTTTTTCCTTTTTTACATATTGAAATGCTAGCCCACTAATCACTGCCGAGCTACCAATATATAATAACCCAATTTGTGGACTCATAATAGTGAAATCAAAAAGTCCTTGGCCAAAAATCATCCCTTGTATTCCACTTAATAACGGAACTATTTTCGATTGATAACGATATAATAATCTAATTTCTTGAAACAAATTCCACTGCATCCATAATACAATAATTAAACCAATTGTTCCTAAGGTTGTGGCGATAGTTAAAAATATATTATGTGCATGAAATACTCTTAAGTATTGATATACAGTATGATCTGCAAAATAAATTCCCATAATACCCCAACCAGTAATCGGCTTTAACAAAAACATGTGGAAGGTGTTTTCCCAGATAGCCTGTCTATCACTTATGGATGAAAACAGGATATCCCCTCGCGGAAACCATTCTGGGAAGAAAAGCATTAATGTAACTCCAGATAATAGGGAAAACATTAAGAAAAACATTTTCTTTTTATGTCCTGAATAATAGGCATACAATACTAAACCGATAAATAAACCGATAAATGCTCCTCTTGATCCAGTCATTAAAAGTACAGATACATAAATTAAAATACCTAATAGATAAACCATTTTTCTTTTGCTAATAAAAAAGTAAAGGCCTATTAAAGCCATGATAGCATACCATGTACCTGCTAAATTAGGGTTATTAAACGTTCCTGCTATACGAAAGCTTTCAGGAATATCATCAATCGAACGGATTCCTAGGAAAAATTTCCATACTGATGGAGTATAAGAAATAATACCGACGTACTCAAGAAATCCTAAAAAGGCTGATCCCAGAGAAAGAACAAACAAATCATGATATAGCTTTTCCGCCTTAATTTCCTCATTATATATTTCTTGTAGATAGATACTAACAAAAAAATAACCTAAAATAACAAAAGAAGTAACCATGGAGATGTTATCATTGAGCAGCCCTACTATTAACGCCCAAAAAAACAATAGAAGTAACCCCATATCCCAGCTATTTTTAATCTCCAGCTTTCTTTTTTGTCCATAATAGATCACTAAATAGAGCATTGGTAAAAAAGCTAAATATGGAGAGTAAATAATTGATACTAACTGAAAAATCACAAAAAGAACCTCCTGTATCCTTATAATTCATAATGGCATACAAGTAATCATTATAAAGCTTTCTAATTTTTTATCAAGATAATTTTCGCCATACTATTATAAAGTGAAAAGGGGCCCTTTTGTTTCGTTAAATGTTGTATTATTGTTTCCAATAAATTATGATTAATGGATAAGAAAAATCTTATTTTTGGTGGTGAACTATGAATAGTTTTATCGAACTTATTGAAAGAATAATTGGACCAATCAATACCCTTCCCTACCTCATTTTGTCTTTAATTATTGCTTTTACGGTTCATGAATTTAGTCATGCGTATGTTGCCTATCGTTTTGGGGATCCTACTGCAAAAAATGAAGGTCGGTTAACCTTAAATCCAATGTCTCATTTAGATGTGTTTGGGACAATTATGATTTTTATCGCTGGCTTCGGCTGGGCCAAACCAGTTCCTGTCAATTATTTTTATCTAAGGAATAAAAAATACGCTGGTGTCCTCGTCTCCTTTGCAGGTCCATTAAGTAATTTATTAGTAGCCTTTCTCTCCATGATGATTTGGGGATTGCTCTATAAAATTGGGGTTTTAACTAGAATCGAGGAGTCTACATATCTAGCAATTAGCCTTTTCTTTGAAACATTAATTTCTTTAAATATTGTTTTATTTATTTTTAATCTATTACCATTTCCACCATTAGACGGATATCGGATTATTGAGGATTTAGCACCTCAACATATTCGTTCAAAGCTGATTCAGTGGGAGCAATATGGCATTTTTATTTTTCTAATACTAGTTATAACTCCTTTAGGGGATTACGTTTTTGGTCCTTTATTTCAGGTGGTTCACCCGTTTATTTTTCAATCAATAAGCAATATTGCATTTTTAATTTATGGTATCTAATACTTGCATATTCGCTCAAAAAAACAGGGTCTCATCTAGAGGTTGCCCTGTTTTTTTGATGTAGTATTTTTATTTGGTTTATGCTTACTGCTATTTAATTACACGTTTAGCAAATAAGAATGTGTCATTCCAATATCCACTATTTGGTCTCATCGTTGAAGTAGTTACCCCTACACCTTCTGTATAGGTGTGTAAGAGAATAATCGTGCCATCTGTTTTAACTTCTTTAATAATTGCAACATGATCAATTCTAGGCTCTCCATTTACATAATCGCCCTGTGTTGCAAAAAAGGCCAAATCTCCTGGTCGAACCTCACTTCGTTTAACATATGTTCCTTGAGTTGCCTGTTGACGAGAATCCCGATATAGCTGGATTCCGTTTTCTCCATACACCTTTTGTGTATAGCTAGAGCAATCAAAACGGTATGAACCATCTTTATCATAATCCGCCCCTAATCTATACTCCACTCCCCAATACTTTAATCCTGTAGCCATAATAGGGTCTGATTTAAGTAACCAATCCGTTGAGACACTTGTATTTTGAATCGGAGTAGAAGATGCTTGTCCATCCGAATATTGGTAATAAAGATTGGAGATATACCCTTCGTACTGCTTCCCACTTGTTGGTGAATGATAAACAACCTGAGACCAGCTACTATCTACTTCCTCAAGAACGGCAATAGTACTTCCCTTTGGAATCTGACCAATCACCGTGCTATCTAAAGATGGTGATGTTCTAAAGTTGACAGAACTAAGGATAACCGCTTGTTTCCCATCTTGATTCGTAACAGTGTCATTTAAAGGAGCACTTGTTAGCTCATAATAGCTATTAGATATATATCCAGTATATGTTTTACCATTTGATTCATAGGTCACTTTAGACCAGCTATTTCCTTCAATTAAAACACCAACATAGGCACCCTTTGGTAACTGCCCTATTACACTACTACTTGTTGATGGCTCTGTCCTAAAATTAACAGAGCTTGTAATGACCCCTGTTTTATCCTCAGATGTTGATGATGTTGTTGTATTGTTGCCTGCAAAATCGTAAAAGCTATTTGATATGTACCCAGTATATGTCTTTCCGTTTGATTCATATGTAACCTTTGACCAATAATCATTACTAGCTAACACATCAATGGTAGCTCCCTTAGGCAATGTACCCATAATGCTAGCACTTGTTGAAGGCGCGGTTCGGAAATTAACAGTCCCAGTTGTTACTGCAGTTTGGGCTGCTGCCATCCCACCAAATGCTAGAGTTCCTGCCAATACTGTGCTTAAAATAGCGACTGATTTCTTCTTCATTATTTTCAGGTTTTTCAGGTTCTTCAATTTCTTCCTCTCCTTTTGGTTAATTTGCTAATATATTCATTGAATGGTAATCTTTTTATCTATATCTAGATTATATATGAGTAAATTTACTAATTTCCTTACATAAAATATGGTAATTACAGGTTTCCCTCCTTTTTTCCTTGCTATTTTATATAACGGGAGTAAAACATAGATATTTTCATGTAAATTTATCCATTGATAAAAGCTTTTGCTATTACATTGGACTTTGTTATTAACAAAGCATTAAAAGAAAAGATTATTCTATAAACACTTTGTCTTTAATAGAAAAAGAGCGAAAGCCTGATGTAGATGAACTTCAACAATTACAAATTAAAGTGGAATCACTTATATTTACAGCTAATCCATTGATATTGAATTTTAGACCGTATTTTATAAAGCTAGTATCTAGTACCCATTAATGAATAAAATAATGAGAAAGTTTTTTTCTGTTAAATAAACAAATGACAGTTGCTAGACTACCATTTGTTTATTTAAGGTTTTTCACTTAATGAGGAGATTTCTCAATTACTTTACCATTGAAATTTTAAATCGTAAATTCTTCACTGATGCATAAAGCTGTTTAGCAAGGAACATTTTGAATAGTTAACCAAGGTTTATATCCTATAAGCTATGTATAAATTATTAAAAAAGCACACCAAAGGAATGTCATCATAATTTCCTAAAGGTGTGTTTTTTTAACGACTGTATTATTCGTGGACAACATACTTACAATAAATCAAATTCCTTTACTATACTGTTGGATTGGGAGCAAAACCTTGTTAAAGTTGTTTTTTATTTGCATCTCAACATCTTCATAAGAATAATTCCAAAGCGAACTCAAGTATCTCAGAACTAGTGATATATCTTGAGAAGTAATAATCTTACCTTCAATTCTGACAAAAGGTCCGTCAGTTTCAGTTAGTAGTCTGTCTTGCGGGATCTTTTTAATAATTTCACATCCATTAGAAGATTGAATCATTGCAGGATTAATCGAAAAATAATGACCTGCTTCAACAATTTCTTTTAGTAAGGACAATGAACCACTGTACCAATGAAAAACAGCTCCTTTTATTGAGAACTCCTCTAGAATTTGTAAAACTGTGGATTCAGCTCTCCTTGAATGCAACGTAATAAACCGAGGCCGATCATTAATATTACTTAACACATGACTTAAACTTTGGATTTGTTTTGTTTTTGTAGTAATACCCTCTCGTGAGAAGTCTAGTCCTATCTCACCAATGTAAGATGTCTTTTTCGCAAAATCAATGAATTTTTTCATTTCAGTAGGTGTATGTTTATTTGCGTGAAGCGGATGTAAACCTAGAGCCACTTGAATATATTTGAAATTTTTCAAATGTGAATACCCCAATTCAAAGTGACTTGGTAAATTTGTGACTGCGACAGTTGAAATACCCTTTCTTTCATTTTCACTCGCTACCACATAAGGGTTTTTGTACAAATCTATATGGCAATGAACATCGATCATTTTACTTCACATCCTTAAGAAAGACCGATTAATTGTTTAATACCAGTCGTCCCTTTGTCATTAATAAGTTTTTTAACCTCGGCCATCGCTCGAACAACAAGATTTGAATATTCATCAATTTCCTCAATAGCCACTCCACTTGAAAGCAATAATCTTTTTATTTCCTCAGTATTATAGTTATGCCCTAGAAACGCCAACACAGCCCTAAAATCATTAGTAGAGGCTTTGTTACCCGTCAAATCAACTTCATCACTACAAATATCGATCCCATAAATTTCAGTGTCTGCATTGATGACATGCAATGATGCTCTTCTAAAAATACAGGGAACGCATCTCCCACAACCTTTTGCATCTCTTCTAATCCAGCTAGATTTATGTCCGCTTTTTCCACAGGACACTGAATCAGGAATAGCATTTTGTAAGACTTGTTGATTTTTGCACTGTCTAATTGCCTCTCCTTTTGTTTTCATGCCTAACGGATTTAATATTGGATTAGATATTCCGACACTTTGTAGAATATGACTTAGCATTCGCAAATAATTGGGATGGGCAGTTCTCGTGCTGCAAGTTCCTCTTCGAGACGGTGTAAGAGGTATATTCAAAGCGATTGTCCCATTTTCCGGTATTAACAATGGTATATCCTCGCCAATACTCGCAGCTGCGTAGATGCCGATGGCGAGAAACAAAATGGAACGGCTTCTGAAAGTTGTTTCCTTACCTGAAGGTTTCTGACCTGCCCTAACTTGTAATGAATCGATTCTAGTAGTGTATTGTTGCTGCAAATGATTGAAAAGATTGCTCTGATCTGTCTTAGGTCCACTTACTTGCCCATCATAATGACCTACCAATAAAATATTTCCCTTTGGATTGCTTTCCAGCCAGTCGATAGCACCAACTAATGAATCTAATCCACCCGAGAATAAACAAACCAAGTCTGCTTGCACACGTGGTAAGAATCGCCTTGGCGGACGTCTTCTTTCAGTTGGTCTATGTAAAGGAGAGGTATTGAGATAAAACTCAATATCCCAATTGTCTCCGGTTAAAAATGACATGCACTTGTCCAAATTTTCTTTCTCAGTTTGCCACTTCTTCAACTCATATACAGGGATTTTAATCTTAATATCACGGGTCCATTTATCCTCTGTTGTTTTTCTTCCAACAAATTTATCTGTGGCATAAAACACAGAAGCCATAAACAAGAAATCTAAAACAGTAATGTTTGGAATACCACATCTTTGGTATACTGTTTTAAAATCAAAATCGAGATTACAGAGTTCATCAGTATCGGTATTTTGAATGGATACTTTCGATAATTCCAACTTAGTTTTTTCCATCCCGCTTACAGTTACATTTATCATGGTTAACCTCCAAACACATCTAGTGTTTTTTCTAACACTTGAGCACAAATTTCTTCGCCTTCTTGGCCATTCCATTCAACCTGAGTAATTTCTCTATCAAGGGATAAGACTGTGATTTCAGATTTAATATAATCCAATATATCATTAAGAAATGACTCAGCTTGGGTATTACCAACTTTGGATGCTAACCTCTCATAAAAAGATCGACAAAATTGTTGATACACATAATACCCAAAAAATTTTTCCAGTATCTCCGTCAAATTATCTGGGTTTGCACTTCCTTCTAATACTTGACCAATACCATCTATTCCCTCGACTTCCCCAAACAATTCGTCCATAAGTTGGGAGAGAGCATTTCTAGCATCTACTTGATCAATAGTACTCGCATCTTCCCCAAAATAGTCAATAAGTGATAAAACTATATCAGATGTCGTTTTATCTTTCAGATGTTCTAGTCCTACTTGTTTCAATGCTACGTCAAGACCAACACGGTTAACTAAGGAAAGAAAAGAACCTAAATTTCTTGCGATAGCCTGTGCACTTTTAGCACCCATGCCTCCGTTTCTTGCCACACCTTGTGACCCACCATTAGCACGAATAAACTGTCCCACTAATTGCTTGGAGTTATCGTGGCCTGGGCTTCCTTTTTTAGCCAACCTCGAAACTTTCCCCTTCAAATCTCCCCATTGAGGGGTTGAAGGTGCATCATAACCTTTAGATGTACCCATCTAATCTCTACCTCTTTCTTTCAATAGGTTTTAAAGCTCGGCCAATTCTTGTCTCGGTTGCTATCAATTGTTTTAATACAGGTTCAAAATGCTCTTTCAGTTCCGGTTTACTTATCTGTAATGCTGTCAGATCATTACCAACAGCAGGTGGAATAGTATCCGCAGGCACATTTAATAATGTACGAGTGAGAACTTTAATACCTTCCCCAATACCCTTTTCTATTAGCCCCCTTAATGCATCGTAACCAACTTTTTGATCTGGATTCCGCTGAATATGCTTTTCAATCTGATTTAATAGTAGAATACGTTCGTCTGCGTTGAGTTTCAACGTGGAATTAACTGCGCGCCCCATTCTTCCAGCATTGGAAGAAAGTATATCGTCAAGTATGGCCCTTACAATTGGTGGAATCATAGATACCCCAGATAAAGTTGAACTTAGCTTATCTCTCGCTACCCAGAAATAATCTCTCAAATCTATCTCACTCAGTAACGGTTCCATAGCAATCCAGCGGCGCATAAAAGAAGAAGACCATTGTGAATCAATTTTTTTGGCCTCTTCTTCATTATCGACATTACCATCAGGTGATGCCAAAATCGCTTCAAGCTGCTTTAACTCACTAGACCTTCCTTCTTGTTTAGACTGCCACTCAAATAAACCCATAAATTGCTTAGAGTGTCCGTATTCAAGAACCATCAATTTTACCAGAACGTCATCCCGAATACTTTGCAGTCCTGCAACTCTTGCTAATTCTTTTCTCAGAAAATAGGCATTTAAAAATCGCTTAACTTGCCTTGGATTTCCCTTAAGTCCTTCAGTAATAAGCGGAGCAATGCTGGAACTGAAAATCAAACTTTCATTTAATGTAGCCGGAAGTTCGGTATCTCCAAATGCTTCTTTCACAGCAGCGTAACCGAATACGGAATAACGATTCGCATACCTCTGATCTTCGCAAGCCTTGTGAACCTTACCAAGCAAGGTTTCATCTTCAATGTCCCTAGCACAGAACAATAGTGACATATAACTTTCAACCTCAGCCGGTGATAGCTTGGGCAGTCTATACGGAATTTGTATCAACTTTTCCAAGTAATCGGTTACAAGCCTCTCTGAAGCCTCGGCAGGGTCTCTCTCATCCTTGAATTTCATTTGCGCGTACCTAACCTCGATTGCATGACGTACTATCCGAGGGTCAGCTCCTATAACAAATGCTGTTCTTTCAACATTTAAAAATAATTTGATGGCTTCTAAATTTTCTATGATGCGTTCGTTCGAACACCTGTCTAAATCATCGATTAATACGACCAAGGATTCAATATTTGTTTCTCTAAGCAGTTTTTCGAAGTCCTGACGAAATGTTCGTACATCCATAGCACTTGCTTCGCTTTTATCTTCTTTTATCATTTCCTCCCAATTAATCTCGGATTTTGACTCTCCTTTATCTCCTGCCTCTTCATCGTCTTTTTTCGGCAGAATTGAATCCAATATTTTTTTACCAGAGCCCATTAAACTTGGCACAATACTTGCTCCGCCCGTTATATACGCTGCCAATGCAGGCATACCAATTTCTTTTACCCCGAATTTTGCAACTCGCATCCAATTCACAGACTTTAAGAGCCCAGCAACTTTTTCTCTAATACTTGGACCAAATCTTTTATGCTCACCGAGCTGCAAGAGTATAGAGCTAAGAAGAGCTGACTTGGCATCATCATAACCTTCGAAGAGCCAACCATTGAAATATAAAACTGCTATTTTTTCGTATTTTTCTCTTTCAGGCGAACCTGGTGGATAATTCTCGGGTTCTAAATCGTACTCCAACATTTTCATAATGCTTGTTTTTCCACTACCCCAGTCTCCAAAAACCCCTAATGTAACAGGTAGTAGTTTGGGATTAGTAACAACTGACCTTATTAAGTCGGCATGGACTTTAAAACCCAGTAAATCCTGAGAAGTTTCATTATCTGACCACATTGCAGTGCACCTCTACATTTATTAGTATTGAGCGTCCTGTAAAATCTGGATAGTATACTTCTTTATTCGTTAGCAAATTTCCACCGGGAATGGATGTGAGAATTAGTGCTATATTCTGAACTTTAAAACTATAATATCATTACCCCTTAAATTGATACTATCTTCAAAAAATATGCGTTGGGCTTGAGATCTTCAACCACAAAAGCCAAGCTATACTTTGCCCGAGTGACACCAACAAAATATTTATCTGGAACCTTTAATCGACTACTGGGAACTAATAAGAATGAATAAAGTGGTTTATTAGGGAAAATTAAAGCACGTTCCAAAGTCATCCCCCTTGCTGACACCAAAGTTTAGGGATGGATAACCTAAGGTTGGCGTAGTGGCATCATATTTTAAGATATTCGGTTTTAAATGCTGAATATAAGCATGTACATCAGTTTGGAGAATCTGAAAAAACCCTACGGCAATCATTCGTCTGAGTCAAATACCCTAAATCCCCATTAATATTTTACCATAATTATTCCAAATACCTACTGTAAATTTCAGAAAATTGGATTTATAATGGCGATAGATTAGGCATTTGTAATCAATGACTGTTTCAGAAAGTAGGGTAGGTGTTAAGAACAATTGATCATCTTAAGTATAAAAGGGACAGTTAAACTGTCCCCTTAATACCATTGCTAGTAAATATCTCTCTTTAACTTTGTTTAGAAAACATTTTTACCCGATAGAAGAACTTAAATTAAGTAATTAAAACTTAAAAAGTCTTTTAATCCGGTCTAAAAGACTGTTGCTTTTTTCCATATGGGTTTTTAAGGACTCTTGATCATGCTTTATTACTTCCTGCATAGCAGTTTTTGATACTCGACCTGCCCATATTACCTTATCATTTGTAATAAAGTAATGTGATTTACACGGATGATTCCAGTTTCCTATAGAGGGGAAAAGTGATACCGTTTCCCCATCATAGGTTAATTTCCATCTAGCCGGTGAAAGCGAAGTTACAATGTCTGCTCCGCATCCACAAGCACATTTATGTTTTGCGATATCGTATTCAATTGAAATATAAAGCACATCTTGTTCAATTTCTGATGGTATAAATTCAACAAATTTATGGCGCATGATTAATAACCTCTTCATCTACTATAAATAATGAATTAGAAATTGTATCATCGTTTAGATAAAATCCAAATATCTTCTTCCACGCTAATATTCCTAAAACTGCATTTAACGCGTTTAATTCTGATATTTGGATATTTTGAGCATACACATCATTATCTGCTCTTTGTCCCATCGCAATTTTATTTAATCCACAACTATTTTCAGAGGTAACCAGCGTTTTTCTTACTACGCCTCTTATTGAATCTCCAACAACCGTTAATCCCATACCTAAGTCAACAAAGGGTATATTAGCATTGAGGAGATAATCTATAATTATTTTTTTAGGTTCTACTTCATCTAAAACTAGAAATACAAAATCATGTCCTTCTAACATATTTACATTTGATTCATTAAGAAAAACTTCATGTGCAATTATGCCGTTTCTTAGTCGGTCATATCTGTCCTTTAGATAAGATACTTTACTAGGTTTTTGTTGTAGTTCATCCATACTAATTGCACCTGGGATTCTAAAGGCATTATGATTATATAGAATATCTCCATCAAAGATAGATATTTGTTTAACAGGTGTTTTGCTAACGAAATCTAAAATAAATGAGCCTGTTCCACCTAGTCCAACGATAGCTATGTTCTGCTCCTTCAATTTATTTGAGATATGAGATAAACCTGCCCTTGCTGTATTGGTATCAGGATATAGAAATACGCTGTCAGCATTATAATACTCAAACTCAAAATTCTGGGCTGTCACGCTAGGATCGATGGATTTAGCTGGTGCAGATAATAGGTCTACGTATTTTTGTATTTTAGTAAAATAATCGGGATACTGACCATTCAAAGGTTTTGCTGAAAAATAATAATCAGCAACAATATCCTGTGTTAATGGATAGGTTTGTTTCATGTTTACGTACGATTTATTCTCATTTCCAAATTGATCACAGGGATATTCTCCAACAAATCTAACTGTGTGATCATTGGGAGCGACTGTAGATAATCCCGATAATTCCAGCGGACAAAAAATTGTACCGAATAAAATATTTTTATCTTTGTTAACATAGGGAATCCCTTTTACAACAAGGTGCCCATTGGCTATAGTTACGTTGTATCCTGCTTCTACTAGTTTTTTCAAATCTTCATTATGATCTATTAGTTGAGTCGACATTTATCCTCATTCCTTCTTTCATCTTTATAAAATCTCCGAAGGAATAATCTCGGCTATGTTTTTCCCCTGTATCGTTTTTTAACGTAGAAACCATAGTGTAGGACTTTTGTGAATCATCGTAACCTCCATATGCAAGGGTAACTACCTCTTGAAAGGAATAATCTCTTTTTTCTACTTCTTTTGGTTCACCATTAATAATAACAGTAATAAGTTTTGACATTTTGTATGTTCCTCCCCAAAGTTATTAGAAGAAAGAAGCGCCCGTTTTTGAACTAGTCCCCTTTTTCGGTTGCATTCACCTTTTGAGCAGATAAGAATTTGATTTATACCCAAAGTTAGGATATAATTTAACCGACTAAAGTTTTAATTCATATCTTTTCTTCGGTGGAAATGCTTTTTTTAGCTTCTTTCCACTTTTTTTATCTAAAACACAAACGATAAGCGCTTTAAATAATCACTTATTGTTCGTGATTAGATGATAATAGTACCAATAATTACTTTAAGTGTTGGCGAAATATTAATTCCAAGGGATTTTAAAAATATGTGTAGAAATAATACACTAAAAATAACGCCTATTATTTTTTTATTACTATCTCATCCAAAACAGTAAATCACCCCTTTTCTTTTCTAACTCCTTTAAAATGTGTTGTGCTACTTGTCTTTTGATCCATAAATCTACCGGTTTCAGCATCCCTTTTTACCCAATTTCCATTTGGTCCTTTAAATTGAGACCTTCCTTTTACGGCTCCAATTCGCCCACTACCTAATTTACCGTTAGTTGCCATGTTACTCACCTCCTTTTGTAGTATCGTTTTCAATTTTAAAATTGAACACCATTTTATAAAAAAAGCTTGCTGTTTAAAACAAGCTTTTATATACAAATTGCCTTCCACCTTCGGACATTTGTACTTCTTCTCGTGCAATCAATCGTTTTTCATATAATTTCGATAGTTGTGTGCTTGCAGTGTTCAACTGTTTGTCAAAAGCATCAACAACATCCCTCGCAGTGACTTCTTTTCTCCTATACACAAATTCTAGAATTTGCTTTAATGACCCGCCAAGATAGCCTAATATCGAGAAGGAATTCTCCTCTTTCGCAATAATACACAATTGTTCAATATTTAGCGTGCTTTCAATATTATAGGCATGATCATACTCATCTTCAGGGCTTAAATTAACAAGATAGATATATTTTTCAGCTTTATTTTCTACAAATTCATTAATCAGCCACTTTAATGGTTTAGCAATTACTTCATCAATTCCAGACCCATTAGTATCCGCTATATAAGCCATGTCCAACACAAAGACTGTATGATTTGATGCATTTTTAATTTTATCCATGATTGACTCTCTAAAGTCCTTTAGTTGAGTACGATTTAATAATTTTATAAGTTCATCATGAACGCTTATAAGTAATTCAGTTTTCATTTTTTTCGCCCTCTCGATTTCAATTTACAATTTGAAACCTTTAATTTTATTAAAGACTAATTTTCAAAGTATGTCAATATTATAATTTAACTTTTATCAAAAAAAATGTCCCAAACGAAATTTTACCTTCTGTTTTAGGCGTTACTCCATCTTTTGTAATTTCATAAATAGCATTATTTGTTCGTAATGTCACTGATGATTCAGACCAATTAAAAGCTCTTTGTTTAATATCCATTAGACCCTTACCACGGTCTTCATCAGTAAGTCTTGATGCTTTCGTTGTTATAGCTGCTTTTACAATATCATGAGGAGATTGTAAATTTAAAACATCTTTTAGACTATTGTAAATTCCTTGCCCTCTATCAGCGACAGCAATTTCTATTTCTTTTTCTTCATCATTATTTTTCACTGCTATGTAACAAGATGAATCCGTATGATCGATGACATTGTTTCCTAACTCAGTGATAAAGGCTTGAATGTCTGAACGGCGATTCCCCTTTAAACCCTTATTTTTGAAAATTCTTTTAATCAATGCACTTATTTCTTCTATTTGAGAATGAGTTTCCGCTACCCTGATTTCTAGTAATTCATCCTCTAAATTCCTTCGATTCCGTTTATAAATAGCTTCCATATCCTTTTGTTTTTCAAACTGCTTCTTTACATTTTCACTGCACACCTTAAAAAAGTTCATTCTTTCCATATATTGAATCGGCTTGTTATTATAAGGCGTTTTAATAATAACATCAAACCGATCCTCAAGATAATTAAGTACGGATAGGAGTCCGGTAAATCCTATTGGTGTAATGTAACTTAAATACTCCATATTTAATGTTATGACACTTTCAGAATTTAAATCAATTACTTCCATTGTTTCATTTAATAATTGATGGATATTCTCTATTGTCGATAATTTACTGCCTACATTTATTTCCATAAACCCCAAACGCCGCCCTTGAGTTTAGTTATTATAATAAACCTAATGAATTATTTTCCATTTATTAACTTATTATATAAATAGAATTAAAAGTAGTAAACCTTTTGATTAGACGTATGATTTAAAAAAATGTTTTAAATATACGAAAAGGACAGCTTGCGCTGCCCTTTAGACTCGGTACCCGACTTTTTTGTTCAGTACCCGACTTTATTGTATTTTTACATCTGTTATTTTAACAGGTTTCTAGCTTATTCCACCGTTACACTCTTGGCCAAGTTGCGTGGTTTATCCACGTCATTGCCACGAGCTAAGGATGCATAATAGGCTAATAATTGTAATGGAATAACGGATAGTGCTGGAGTTAGCAATGGTAATGTCTTAGGGATCGCAATTACTTCATCCACAGACTTTGCTAATTCCTCATCGCCTTCTAGAGCAATACCTAGAACATAGGCATCTCTCGCCTTTACTTCTTTAATATTACTTACCATTTTATCGTAGATATCCTCTTGAGTTGCTAAAGCAATAACAGGAATACCGTCTGTAATCAATGCCAAGGTACCATGCTTTAACTCACCTGCAGGATATGCTTCTGAATGGATATAGGAAATTTCTTTTAGCTTTAAAGAGCCCTCTAATGAAACTGCAAAGTCAAGGCTTCGACCAATAAAGAATAAATCCTCATAGTGAGCATAACGCTCTGCAAATTGCTTCATTGATGGAGCAAACTCTAATAGCTTTTCTGCTTGAGCAGGTAATTCTTTAATTGCTTGAATATATTTTGCAATGACCTTCTCTTCTTGAGAATTGCGAATTTGGGCAAAATATAAGCCTAATAAATAAATTGCGATTAATTGAGAAGTATAAGCCTTTGTAGAAGCTACTGCAATTTCAGGTCCTGCAATCGTTAATAACACTTCATCTGCATCTCTTGAAACAGAGCTACCATTGACATTGGTAATCGCTAATACTTTTGCACCTTGTCTTTGTGCTTCTCTTAAAGCTGCAAGTGTATCTGCGGTTTCTCCAGACTGACTAATTACCATGACCAAAGTTTTTGGAGTAATAATTGGGTTACGGTAACGATATTCAGATGCAACATCTACTTCTACAGGGATACGAACCAAATTCTCAATTACATATTTACCAACTAAGCCTGCATGATAAGCAGTACCACAAGCGACAATATGAATATTGCTAATTGAACGGATCTCTTCCTCTGTAAGTTTAATTTCTTTGCTTAGGTCCACTTTTAAATGGTCATGATCGATACGCTCAGAAAGTGTTTCACGATACGCTCTTGGCTGTTCATAAATTTCCTTTAACATAAAATGATCAAAGCCATCTTTTTCAGCAGTTTCAATATCCCATTCTACACGGAAAGAATCTCTTTCGATTTTCTCTCCTTTTGTAGACATTAACTCGACTTTATCTGCTGTAATGACAGCCATTTCACCATCATTTAATATATACACATCTCTTGTATGCTCTATTAATGCGGGAATATCTGAAGCAATAAAGTTTTCAGTTTCGCCAAGTCCAACAACTAATGGGCTAGCTAAACGGACAGCGACCATTTTGTTAGGTTCATTTTTATGAATGATTCCAAGTGCATATGCGCCTTCCATTTTCGCTACTGTTTTTTGAACGGTAGAAACTAAGTCACCATCATAAGTTTCTGCTAATAAATGGGCAATTACTTCAGTATCTGTTTCTGATTGGAATTTCACACCCTTAGCGATCAACTCATCTTTAAGCTCTTGGAAGTTTTCAATAATTCCATTATGAACTACTGCAAATTGGTGCTGCTCATCCATATGCGGGTGAGAATTCACATCCGATGGACGTCCATGGGTTGCCCAACGAGTATGACCTATCCCTAAATGGCCATTAATTGGCGTTTCTTGTAATCTTTCATCTAAAACACTTAGACGTCCTACTGATTTTTTCATACTGATTTGATGATCCTTCAGAATAGCCACACCAGCAGAATCATATCCACGATATTCTAGCTTCTTTAATCCATTTATAAGAATTGGTTGTGCATCACGATAACCAATATATCCAACAATACCACACATGTTGTATTTCCTCCTTTAATTAGCAGAGGACAATCACACCGATAATCGGAGGACTATCCCCCGATATTCCATTATATCGTTATATTATATTTGTAACTCGAAATATAGACATTGGTAATACATGATTATAGAGCCTTTGTCAAAGTGGTCACCCACTTATTTTTAACTCTATATTAACGGTATTCATATCTACCGGAAGGCATCCGCCGAAATTTCGATAACTCCTTCTCCTCGTCAACTAGTGTCTTTTGTTGAATCTCTATGATCCTTTTCAATAGTGTCTATTTCTTTACACTAGTCCTGGCGCTTCAACTACTTTCTTCCCCTATCCACCTTTCTGCTTCAGAATAAATTTATATATTATATTTTACGGGAAAGCAAAGTGTTTCCCGTAAAACTTGTTTATTATATCACGATAATTCTTTTTTGACTACTTCTATTATCTCGTTGATATATTGTTGAAGAAGAGCTTCATCAGGACCTTCAGCCATAACTCTAACTAATGGTTCTGTTCCAGATGGTCTTACTAAAACTCGACCATTATTTCCAAGTTCCTTTTCTACCTTCTCAATCGCTTGTTGTATTGGTTCATTATTTTCTAGCTTACTTTTATCCACAATACGAACATTTTCCAATATTTGCGGGTATTTCCTCATTTGCTTTGTTAATTGAGAAAGAGAAACGCCTTTTTCTACAAGCACATCCACTAATTGAATACCAGTTAGTATACCATCACCAGTTGTATTGTGATCTAGGAAAATAATATGTCCAGATTGCTCCCCACCAAGGTTATAGCCACCTTTTCTCATTTCTTCCATCACATAGCGATCTCCTACCTTGGTTTGAACACTATGAAGCCCTTTTTCTTCTATCGCTTTATAAAAGCCAATATTACTCATTACAGTACTAACCACAGTATTATTCTTTAATAGTCCCTTCTCTGCTAATGAAAGGGAGCAAATATACATGATATAATCCCCATCTACAATTTGCCCATTTTCATCCACTGCAATTAAGCGATCTGCATCTCCATCAAAAGCTAAACCTAAATGAGCCTGTTTTTCAACCACTATTTTAGCGAGAGTATCTGGATGGGTAGAGCCACAATTTTCGTTAATGTTCGTTCCATCTGGTTGATGATAAATTGGTATTACATTTGCACCTAGTTCTTGAAATAACAGTGGCGCAATTTCATAGGCCGCTCCATTAGCATTGTCTAGAACAACTGTCAGCCCTTCAAAGCGATGACCAACTGTTTTTTTAAGCATCTCCACATACTTATGCTTTGCTTCGTAATCCTCAACTACTCTACCAACCTCTTTACCGATTGGTCTTGGTAATTGATCTTTTTCCTCATCAAGCAATGCTTCGATCTCTAATTCTGTTTGATCAGAAAGCTTAAAACCATCTGGACCAAAAAACTTAATCCCATTATCCTCTACTGGATTGTGTGAGGCAGAAATCATGACACCAGCATCTGCTTGCATTGTTCTTGTTAAGAATGCTACACCCGGTGTAGAAATAATCCCTAGCCTTTTGACATTAGCACCAATTGATAGCATTCCAGCAATCATTGCACTCTCCAATAATTCACCAGAAATCCTTGTATCTCTTCCAATTAAAATGGTTGGTTTTTTTGTATTTTTGGTTAAAACAAACGCGCCAGCTCTTCCTAAACGGTAAGCCAGTTCAGGAGTAAGTTCTACATTTGCTACTCCTCTTACTCCATCGGTACCGAAATATTTTCCCATGCGGTAAGCTCCTCCTCAAGACGTTCTTTTGGTCGTTGATATGTAGTGATTAAATGTTCTGCAACTCGTAATCCATCCACTGCAGCACTAACGATTCCACCAGCATATCCAGCACCTTCTCCTGCTGGATATAATCCTTCTATATTTGTCGATTGAAATTCTTCATTTCTAGGAATCCGAACAGGAGCAGATGTCCTTGTTTCAATCCCTGTTAGAATTGCATCTCTTGAATCATAGCCTTTTAATTTTCTTCCAAACTCTGCAATCGCATTTTCAAGAGAGCGACTAACAAAATCAGGTAATGTTAAATGTAAATCTGTCGGGGTAACACCTGGACGATAAGTTGGCTTAAAATCTCCATCAAGATTAGTGGAAGCTACTCCATCTAAAAAATCCCCTACTTTTTGTGCAGGTGCCTTATACCCACCACCGCCAAGCTGATAGGCCTTTTTTTCATATTTACGCAAATATTCAATTCCTGCTAATGGGTGGTCTCCTTTAAAATCTTTGGTTGATATAGTGGAAACCAAAGCACTATTAGCCACCCTTGATGCTCGACTATAATAACTCATTCCATTTGTAACTACCATTCCTTTTTCAGAGGCTGCAGCGACAACTACTCCTCCAGGACACATACAGAAGGAATAACTAGCTCGGTCATCCTCCTCTGAACCTGCCTTTTTGACCAAAGTATAGTCTGCTGCACCTAACTGTGGAGCATTGGCAAAGTTCCCGTACTGTGCTTGATTAATTAGCTGTTGAGGATGCTCAATTCTCGCTCCTATGGCTAATGGCTTGCCTTGAATCTCAACACCTTGCTCATATAACATTTCGTATGTATCACGCGCACTATGTCCAATGGCAATAATTACAACATCCGCTGGGATTTTTAACTTGTGGTTTACTTCAACCCCAATTATTTTGCCCTCTTCAATATTTATTTTAGTAACTAATGCATCAAAACGAATAGTCGCACCCATTTCAATTAGTTTCTTTCTTAAGTTATAAACGATCTTTTTTAGATAATCGGTTCCTATATGTGGTTTATGATCATATAAAATTTGTTCAGGTGCTCCATTTTCCACAAAAGTATGAAAAACATCATCAATCCGACTATCACTGATTCGGGTAGTTAATTTACCATCAGAAAAGGTTCCAGCTCCGCCTTCGCCAAACTGAACATTTGAATGAACATTTAATTCACCTGTCCGCCAAAATTCTAGAATATCCTTATTTCTACGTTCCACATCCCGTCCACGTTCCAAAATAATCGGCTTGTATCCATGTTTCGCCAATTCTAACCCAGCAAATAACCCAGATGGACCAGCACCAATAATAACTGGAGGGTATTGTAAAGGACTTGAACCAATTTGAAGTAAATTATCCCTTTTTTTAGGCTTAACCATCTGTACATCCTGATGATTGATTCGATTAACCACCTTCACCTCATCCGTTAATAAATTAACTTCAAGCTGATAGACAAAAAAGATTTTGTCTTTTTTTCTTGCATCTAGCGAACGTTTTACAATAGTCTGTTTTTTAATGTTCTTTGCAGGAACTCTTAACTTTTTTTCCACTGCTTCAAGTAACGTCTTTTCATCGTGGTCAATTGGGAGTTTTATGTTGGTAATTTTAATCGTCATGTTGCTACTCCTTTGTTATTTCAACTTGTGCTCTTATTTCTTTATTCAAATGCTCTAGATATAAAGGAATATTGATTTGCATTGGAACTTCATGTGTTCCAATAGGTAAATTAGTTAGATCAACATAGACCTGAATATCAGATGTATCTAACTGATCTAAAATTTTCGGGGCCCCTTCAACCACAATATCAATCCCGTTAGCAGGGTCTTGAATATTGGCTTTTAATCCATCTCTTAAACCATTAATCTTTATTGGAACTTGTCTAAAGGTTTTTATCTCTGCTAAAACAATATTCACTTCAAGTTCTATAAAATCAGGTTCTGTCTTAGTTAGTCCTCCAACTAAAGGAACCGGAACCTGAATAATCTCCTTACTGGTTAGCTGGGATAAATCGAGACTAGGACCGGGATATACATCATAAGCATTAATAATTTCTGTTGGCCCATATATGCTAATTTCTTTGGTATTTAATTGTATGGATTCTATGGCATAGCCCTTTGGTGGATACTGATTAATTTTATAGGTGATTGGTAATGTTACAAAAGGGCTCGTAATTGGTATGCTTACTTCTGCTGTTTGCGGTGTTATATCAACCTCTAATATATTTCCATTTCTATCTATGGCCTTTAAAGGAACTTCTCTTGTAACAGGTTTGTCTGCTCCTTCAATATTGATAAAAGCTTTTACATAGGCAACCTTATCAATTTCCTCCTTTGAACCGGTAATGTGAACTTTTTTAGGCTTAATAATGGGTTCACCAGCCTGAAAGCCTTCAGCAACACTTCCTAATTGATCTGAAAATACTTCCATTTCTAATCGTTGTTTCGCTTCTATCTTTACTCTAATTGTTTTTGGGGCAACATTTACTTCGATCCCCTCAGGAAATCCAGTATGTTTTACAGGAACATCAAAGCTCCCCTCTTCATAATTGGTTAAGTCTACATAGAAAGTTCCTTTATCAATATTATCCTGATTACGAAATTTATCTAATAAATAGGTTGTTGCATTTAGTGATACATTAACCTGCTTTGTTAGAAGGCTGACAATATATTGATTATCATTATATCTTGGCTCAATTTGAGCTTCATATAGATAAGTGTTCGTAGTAGTATCTGTAGGTGAGGTAATATTCGGTGTCGTACCGGTTTTATCAAGGCTAACGACTAGCCAGAGCATGATTGCGAGTATTACCGATAAACCTTTAACTACATTATTATTTTTTAACCAATTATCCATTATTAAATTCTCCTCTTTTGCCAAAATGATCCAGTAGTTTTTGCCTGAGGACGTAATTCTGTTGATAATTTACTCGTTAATCTTTCCTCTGTTAATCCTCTTTCAATGGTTCCATTAATTGATGTTGAGATATGTCCTGTTTCCTCCGAAATTACTACTGCAATTGCATCGGATATTTCTGTCATGCCAATCGCCGCTCGATGCCTTGTTCCCAGCTCTTTACTAATAAATGGATTTTCAGATAATGGAAGATAACATCCTGCTGCCATAATCTGATCCTTTCTTAAGATAACTGCTCCATCGTGTAAAGGGGTATTCGGAACAAAAATATTGTTTAACAACTCGGAGCTAATTACCGCATTAAGAGTTGTCCCTGTTTCAATATAATCGGTAAGTCCAGTAGAACGTTCAATTACAATTAAAGCACCTATTCTCCTTTTGGATAAATAGCTGGCCGATTTTACGACTTCATTCACAATGTTTGAGATGGTTTCCTCATCATGATGAGTAGAACGATTAAATAAACGTCCTCGTCCTAATTGTTCTAATGCCCTTCTTAACTCAGGCTGAAAAATAATAATAATAGCTAAAACTCCATATGTAAAAGCCTGTGACATTAACCACTGTAAAGTGCTCAGTTCAAAATAGGTACTAAATAACCACGCTATTACAATTACCATTATACCCTTTAGTAATTGTATTGCCCTTGTCCCTCTTACAAGCATCAATAGCTTGTATATTACGTAGCTTACTAAAAGAATATCTATAATATCATCCAAAGCACCAAATAATTGATCCATAGTCCATCCTCCATTAAGTCTACTACTCATAATATAGGTAAACCAGAAACGGGTCAATCAATCGCCATCCCTTAACTAAATTATACCATTTTTCTAATTCATTGGGATTATATGAAAAAAAGATACCTTAAAATTTTAGTTAAGGTATCCTTTCTACATTAAATTTATTTTGGTCTTTCATTTTAAGAGGATAAATTGCTAATATTATTATTAAATATTATTATTGGATATTCATCCCCATATTAAACATTTGTTCCAATTCCTCCATGCGTATTAATTGTTCACTTCTAGGAATCGGCATTTCAAATACTATTTCTTTATTTAGATCCTCAAGATTCTGCTCCATGTTAATTTTAAAAACCAATTCATTCTCTTGTTCTTGATGGAAAACAGCCTCCATCTCTATCAGACTTCTTCTCTCATGGCTATTCTTATCAAGCACGCTTGTCATCTTTATATTATTGAATTCAAATTGTTGATTAGTACCACTTATTGACTGTAAAAATGGACTGAGATCTTGCTCTGTCAATTTTATACTGACAACATTTGTAACTTCTCCATCTTCTATTGAATAATTCTTTGCATTTTCTAAAACAAAGGCATTATCCTCTAGCCCCTCTACTAAGGCTCTTTCAAGGTTAACCTGATTTTCTTGGTCTAATTGAAGGCTTGCTAATAAGGTTTCCGTTAAATCGATGTATAAATATTTATTGGATAGATCAGCAAAATAATTTGTCATTAATGTAGGCAATTTTATATACAGCTTATTATCGTTCATTTGAATATTTAAATCCATTTTAAGTTCTTCTATCCATAAATTTGCCTCTAATTGCATTGGATTATTAATTTTTTTGCCTTTAAAATTTAGATGCAGACTCTCTATTCCACTTTCAAAAAGGATCTCTGCATGACCATGAAAGGTAGAACTTTTTATTTCCTCTTCTTTATCCAAAGCTTGAAGCATTATATCTTTAGGTGATGGATTGTTTTTACAGCCTGTTAGAAAAGTAGTAAATATCAACAATAGGATAAAACCAATTACCGTTTTCTTCAAAAGTCTCCCTCCCCGTTTTTCTCTTTCTAGTATACTTTCGTAACTCGAAGATAAGACAATTGTATCATACGTTATTCAGTATTATCATTTAAAAGCTCAATCAATATTTTTTTTAGTTTAATAAATTCATCACTAACCATCATTGTAGATTTCCTTGGCCTTGAAAGAGGGATATTCACAATTTCTTTGACAGTGGCAGGTCTAGCAGAAAAGACATACACACGATCAGAAAGAAGAATCGCCTCATCAATGCTGTGGGTAACGAACAGGATGGTATTACCCAGCTTTTCCCAAATGGACAACAACCACTGTTGCATATGCATTCTCGTTATTTCGTCTAGTGCACCAAATGGTTCATCTAGCAAGAGTACATCATTATTTAATAATGCTGTTCTTAATAAAGCAGCTCTTTGTCTCATTCCCCCGGATAACGCGGAAGGATATTCATTCATAAATTCCTTTAGGCCAAAGGTTTCAGCGAATAGAAGTGCCCTTTTTCTCGCTTCCTCTTTTGGAACCTTTGCTAACTCTAAACCTAAAATCACGTTCTCCAAGATAGTTCGCCAAGGGAGTAAATGGTCTTTTTGAGGCATATAGCTAACTAACCCTTTTTTGTTAATAATCGATTGACTATCTAAAAGAATATCCCCATTGGAGGGAAGCTCCAAACCACTGATTAGATTAAACAAGGTGCTTTTGCCACTTCCACTTGGCCCAATTAAGGAGACAAACTCTCCACTTTTTATTTGCATATTCAAATTTTCTAGAGTTTTAAATATAGTTCCATTCTTTAATTGATAGTCCTTATAAATATTTGTAATTTCTAATTTAAAAGGTTGACTCAACAGAAAAACTCCTTATCTTTTTGGCAAATATTCATTTGTAAATGCTGCCTTTGGCTCAATCATTTCAGGTATTAGCTGGTGCTCTGTCATCCACCTTGCATATCCTTCCCAAATAGATTCCTCTTGAATACCCCATTGAGCTGCGTCATCTTGATATTTCTCACTTAACCACTTTTGGCTTGCTCTTACTAAGTCTTCATTCATTTCAGGAACCTGCTCTAATAATAATGTTGCAGCATCATCTGGGTTATTAATAGCAAATTCATAGCCCTTTGTTGTTGCTTCTATAAATTTCTTTACAATTGCTTCATTATTCTTTAGATACTCCTCATTGGCAATAATCACAGGAGTATAAAAATCTAGCTCAGGCGCTATATCTTTTACTGAGATATAATTAATTGGGAAATCTCTTAATTCTGCTTCTATTCCAGTCCAGCCATAATAAATCCATTCAAAATCCACATCTTTTTTGGTTGCGGTAAAGAAATCAGCAGATCCTACAGTAATGAATTCTACCTTATTCATATCCGCATTATATTTATCCATAATTGTCTTAATTACAGCTTTCTCAGGCTCAGATCCCCATCCACCATAACGTTTTCCTTCAAAGTCTTTTGGTGTTGCTATGTTTTTATCTTTTGGCGACGCAAAACCGGAAGTATTATGCTGTATAATTGCTGCAATGGATACAACAGGAAGCTGACTGGAACGTGCATAAGTTACTTCTTCCTGATAACTGATTCCAAACTCGGCCTGACCAGCTGCAATTAGTTGAGCGCTACCACCTTCTGTTGGTTGAATAATTTCTACATCCAAACCATTTTCTTCATACCATCCCTTTGCTTTTGCCACATATAAACCTGTGTGATTAGTGTTCGGTACCCAATCCAATATCACTTTGACTTTTTGTTTCTTTTCCGCATCTTCTGTCGTTGAATCTTGATTTGTGCAACCTACAAAAAACATATTAACCAATAAAACTACGATAAGAACAAACAACCCTTTTTTCCTCATATTCATTTGCTCCTTCACTTTTTCTTTGAATTCTTCTCTATATTTCTTCTTTACTTTCTCTATTCCAAGGAATAATAAGTCTCTCTGCAAGTAATAATGCAGAATAAAATACAATACTAATTGCAACAATGACAATAATGGCTGCAAAGACCTGAGCGATTAGATATGAGTTAGATGCATTTCGAATATAAATCCCTAATCCTTTACTTGCTCCAAGCCATTCCCCAATTACTGCTCCCATTACACTATAGGTTGCAGCAATTCGTAATCCAGAGAAGGTATTTGGTAAAGCAGACGGAATTTTAACTTTGAAAAAGATTTGCCATTTGGTTGCCTTCATTGTTTTCAAGAGATTTATTAAATCTTTGTCTGTGCTATTAAAACCGTCAATCATATTAATTACAATTGGAAAAAAAGCAACTAAGGCAACCACTAAGACCTTAGGCAAAATTCCAAAACCAAACCAAGCTGTAATTAGCGGCCCTATAGCGATAATCGGAATCGTTTGCGAGGCAACTAAAATAGGGTAAAACCCTTGTTTAAAAAATCGATTATTATCAATAATTACGGCTAGAATAATCGAAATCAGCAATGCAACAAAGTAACCCATTAAGGCTTCATAGATGGTCACTTTGCTATGTTGGAAAATGATATCCCATTGTTCTAAAAAAGCAATTATGATTTGTGATGGAGGAGGCAGAATATATTTTTCTATTTGACTAATTGCCACATAACCTTCCCAAATCAGGATTGCAAAAATAATCATTAAGAATGCAGGATAGTTTTGTTTATATTTGTTCATTAAGTAATCACCGATACTTTTTTATTTTTTCATCCATTGTTACTCCATTCGGATGATAATCAATTTTAATAATAGTCATCACACGCTCAGCACCCTGCTCAACACATACCTGTTGTGCCTGCTTTACAATTTCAAGCAGTTGATCCAATTCGCCTTCCATCGTCGTCTCCATCGGACCAACCTCATACTTTACCCCTGATTGTTTCACTACATCAATCGCTAAATCTACTACCCGATAGGTTTCTGAATCAGGCACCTTGGGAATGACCTGAAAGCTTAAATTGATTGTTGGCATCTCCCTTTCCTCCCTTCCAATAAATATGCTTCCCTTAATTTCCAAAAAGTAACATGCTCTTCGCATAGATAGAATGTGTGCTTAAAATAGAAAATGCTGACCAGTTCTGGTCAGCATAGTATAATAGCCTAAAGTTAAAAGCGCCACTTCCCTACGCTGGAATTACCCAGATCAGGTTAAAAGGTCGGTATTATCTTCGGAATACCCTCTCAGCCAGACTCAATCTAGCTCCCTTGGAATATTAAGTTATAGGATAATCATAAATCTCTAATAGCAAAGTGTCAATCAATAAAGTTTAAAGTAACTTTTCTCCTAAAGCGGATGCTATTAAACCAACCGCAATCTCCGCAGTTTTATTTCTCGTGTCTAGAATTGGATTAACCTCTACTAGCTCAACGGAAGTTAATATATTGGACTCCGCAATCATTTCCATTGCTAGATGACCTTCTCTATAAGTAATTCCCCCAGCAACAGGAGTACCCACTCCAGGTACATCATTAGGATCAAGACCATCTAGATCAAGACTTAAATGAACCCCATCCGTATGTTTTTTTACATGATAAATTGCCTCTTCCATTACTTGTGCCATTCCCATCCGATCTATTTCATGCATCGTAAATACTTTAATACCCATTTCTTTTATTATTTCTCTTTCCCCTTTATCTAAGTCCCTTGCTCCTATAAGTACTACATTCTCTGGTATAATTTTAGGGGCATATCCAAAAATATTAACTAAATCAGGATGCCCTATCCCTAAACTGACTGCTAATGGCATACCATGAATATTTCCAGATGGAGTTGTGTCTGGCGTATTAAGATCTCCATGAGCATCAAACCAAATCACGCCTGTATTTTTCTTATGTTTAGCAATTCCAGCGATGGTACCAATTGCAATACTATGATCTCCTCCTAATACTAATGGAAATCGCCCATCCTCCATGATACTTGAAACCTGAATAGCTAAAGCTTCATTTACTGCTTTTACCTCATCTAAAAACTTGAATTTCTCGTTCCCAAAATCCTTTATATCCTTAGTAGAGACATTAATATTACCCATATCTCTTACATCATAACCTGCGAGCTGTAATCTTTCCTTCACACTAGCATGACGAAGTGCAAATGGCCCCATATCTACACCCCTTCGACCTGCACCTAAGTCTAAAGGAACACCAATAATTGTAATATCTTTTTGCATAGAAATCCTCCTCAAATGCTAAAGTATTCAAAATAGAAATTCAAATACACAATTGAAACCGATTACATTATATCATTGTTTGCAATATTTTAACAAATTGTAAGATACATTAGAAAAGCTTGGCTTTTGCCAAGCCCTTTTAAGGCGAAGGCAAAAGATTAGCTGCTCTTATTTCGGATAGGAAAATCTTATACTTTCCTATCCGATTAGAAAAGCTTGGCTTTTGCCAAGCCTTTTTTAGATGTAACAAAAAAAAACCACAGAACAACGTTCTGTGGACTGTGGAACATAATTTTATAATAAATTTTGTACTTAACGATTTCAATTAAAAAAAGAGCTTTCGCTCTTAAAAATAGATAAAATAAAAAAGCCCTATAGGCTTACATTTAAATAATGGAGCGGGTGATGGGAATCGAACCCACGCTACCAGCTTGGAAGGCTGGAGTTCTACCATTGAACTACACCCGCGTATTAGATGGTAGGGATGACAGGATTTGAACCTGCGACCCCCTGGTCCCAAACCAGGTGCTCTACCAAGCTGAGCCACATCCCTACAATAGTAGATGAAATTGTTATTAGTTGTTAATGGCGTGCCCTGAGAGGTACACTCCTTCGTCGTGACTCCAACATCGCATCACTTCGTCACATTCGTTCCTAATTCTGCGTGTTTCCGACGAACTCTTCACCGTTCGAATCTTTAATCGATGAATATTCCTAGATGTTAATGGCGTGCCCTGAGAGATTCGAACTCCCGACCTTCTGATTCGTAGTCAGACACTCTATCCAGCTGAGCTAAGGGCACATAATGGAGCGGACGACGGGATTCGAACCCGCGACCCTCGCCTTGGCAAGGCGATACTCTACCACTGAGCCACGTCCGCAATATCTTTGTAGTTAAATTTAAATGGTGCGGGTGAAGGGAGTCG
>DJVJ01000054.1 GCA_002441135.1 Caryophanales bacterium UBA6259
TTTGCGCCCATGCTGGGCGCACATACAAAAAGCTGTGTTTTTGCACAGCTTTAAAACAATAAAGTATAAGGATAAAGGAAAAAATGAAAACGTTTTAATTATTCCGATTTACTTAAAAGAGCAGATAAGCTAATAACTGCTTGCTCCTCATCATTTCCATCAGCAATAATAGTTAACTCAGAGCCAGGGTTAATCGCTAAGCTCATAATTCCCATAATACTTTTAGCATTCACCTTTTTCTCATCTTTTTCTACAAATATATCAGCAGAAAATTTATTTGCTTCCTGAACGAACAATGCAGCTGGTCTAGCGTGTAATCCGTTTTTCAATTTAACTGTAACTATTTTTTTTATCATGTTTGCTCCCCCTGCTCTAGCGTTATTTTTATAATATTATACCATCATTTTACAAAAACAAAAGATTTAATTGAATTATTTTCTAAGTTTGCTCGCAATTTCATCGATTTTTTTTAGTCGATGGTTTACTCCTGACTTGCTCACTTTACCACTTGTAATACTTTCCCCTAATTCACTTAAGTTATATTCTGGGTTTCTTAAACGAGCCTCTGCTACATCTTTAAGTTTTGGTGGTAGATTGTCTAAACCAATCTGCTCATCGATTAATCGAATATTTTCAATTTGTCTCATTGCTGCACCAATTGTCTTATTCAAGTTTGCAGTTTCACAGTTTACTAATCGATTCACTGAATTACGCATATCTTTAACAATTCTTACGTCTTCAAATTTAAATAATGCCTGATGGGCCCCAATAATACTCAAAAACTCTGTAATTTTTTCGCTTTCCTTAATATACATAAAATAGCCTTTTTTTCGCTCTTTCCACTTCGTATTGAGATCAAATTCATTTGCCAAATTCGTTAAATCCTCAATATGCTCTTGGTCATTAGAGGCTATTTCCAAGTGATAGGATGAGCTTTCTGGGTTATTTATTGAGCCACCTGCTAAAAAAGCTCCTCGAAGATAGGCACGTTTACAGCATTCATTATGAATAATCGACTTTTTAATTCCTGAATAAAAGGAAAACTGACCGTCCTCTAGCAGATTAAGCTCTTTTAAAATATCCTCTACTTTAAGTGGTATGCGCACAACATAAATATTATTCTTTTTTAATCTCATTTTCTTACGTACAATAAGTTCTGCATTAATTTGAAATAATTGTTTTGTTAAGGTAAATATTTTTCTAGCAATAGCTGCATTTTCTGTTAATACATCTAATTTTAATCGTTGATTACTTAATTGAACAGTTCCATTCATTTTAATTAATGCAGACAATTCGGCAGTTAAACAACATGTTTCATTACCAAAAATATGTGTTAGCTCTTTTTTTGTCTCTGCAGCAAACGACATCTAAAACACCTCAATTTTCTATACCAATCCCATTATAATACTAATAATCTTTTCACTTAATTTTTTAGGATCATGTCTTAGGTACGTATGATAGGTTAAAAAACGATCAGCGATCACTTGATAGCCTAGCTGATCTAATTTTTCAATATCCGGCTTTACGGGATTTGCTCCCTTATCACGATATTGTTTTATTATTCCTGGTTCTACTTCTTCTTGATTTACAACGACAATATCAATAAAAGTTCTTCCAATATGGTCTTCTATTGCTTTGATATGGTCAATTACTGTAAAATCATCCGTTTCTCCAGGCTGTGTCATCACATTTGCTATATATATTTTCTTCCCTTTGGCTGTTAAAACTGCCTCTTTTATACCAGATACCAATAGATTCGGAATAATACTTGTATATAAACTGCCTGGGCCAATAATGATGGCATCTGCTTGAAGAATGCTTTCCACCGCCTCATCTAATGCCTCAATCTCAGTTGGCTCTAAAAAAACTCTTTTAATCTTTTTACCAACCTTTGGAATATTAGATTCACCTGTAACAATGGTTCCATCTTCAAACTCTGCAGTCAAATTAACTGTTTGAAGACTAGCAGGTAAAACGCTTCCTTTTACAGCCAAAACTCGACTAAGCTCTTTAATTGCAGAAACAAAGTCACCTGTAATTTCCTGCATGGCCGCAATTAAAAGATTACCTAAATTATGGCCTGCTAATCCTTCTCCTTGTGTAAAACGGTGCTGAAGCACCATCTCCAGAAGAGGTTCAGTATCTGCCAAAGAAATAATTACATTACGAATATCACCCGGTGGAAGCATATTCAGTTCTGTTCTTAATATGCCAGAGCTTCCCCCATCGTCAGCAACAGTTACAATTGCTGTTAAATCTAAGTCATACTTCTTTAAACCACGTAGCATAACGGACAATCCCGTTCCGCCACCAATAACTACTATCTTAGGCATGTTTGCTTTCTTACCTGATTTATTACTCATTTTGTTCCCTACTATCTATCTTTTTTAATGTCTCTATGGTTAATAGTAACATTCCAGCCCTGTTTCAGGGTATTGCCAATATATTCCGCTAATGCAACTGAACGATGTTTTCCTCCAGTACATCCAATCGCAATAACTAGCTGACTTTTTCCTTCTGTTTGATACTTCGGTACTAAATAGGTAATAAAATCCTCTAATTTCTCTACGAATTCTTTTGTTTCTTCCCACTTCATCACATAATCATAGACACTTTGATCTTTCCCTGTTAAAGGCCTTAAAGAATCTACATAATGTGGGTTCGCTAAAAAACGTACATCAAAAACTAAATCAGCATCAATAGGTAGCCCATATTTAAAACCAAAAGACATCACATGTACCGATAAATGACCTTTTTGATCTAAGTCCGCAAAGTTCTCAATAATTTTTTCTTTTAATTGAACTGGTTTAAGCTGGCTCGTATCAATAATTAAGTTCGCTTTTCCTTTAATCTCATCTAGTAATTTTCTCTCTTGCATTATTCCATCAAACGGAGATCCCTCTGCGGATAATGGGTGTCGTCTTCTTGTTTCTTTATATCTTCTAACTAAAGATTCATCATTGGCATCTAAAAAGAGGATATGGTAGCGAAGATTTTCTATTTTGTCTAGCATTGCTAAAGAATCTGATAAGGATTCAAAAAATTCTCTTCCTCTCAAATCAACCACTAGAGCAGAACGATTGGTTTTGCCACCAGATTGAGTCATTAATTCTACAAACTTTGGAATTAAGACAGGAGGCAAATTATCTACGCAAAAAAAACCTTGATCTTCTAAGCTTTGAATCGCAACAGTTTTACCAGCACCTGACATCCCAGATATAATTACTAAATGCAGTGGTCGAGAATCAGACATAGTTATAACACACCTTTTTTTAAATTTGTATCGTCGTTGGTATCATCGTTGCTATCGTTGAATCAACTTTCTTATCTTGATCAATATAATAAGAAATTAACTCATAATCCGGGGTATAGAAAAAAGTACCTGAAATAAGGCCATCTGAATGAGGATCTAGAATATGTTCTAAGTAGATGTTATCCCCCTTGGCTTTTGGTAGAGCAGCAATCTGAGAGATATCCTGCCACTGTAAAATACCTTCATGAGAATAAGGGGTAAGCTGGCCATCAAAATCGGTGGCGTGGAAGGTAAACATCATCCATTCCTCAATCACTAATTCTTGATCCTTTACAACAATTGTAAATATTCCTCTGAGCTCAGGATTTTTTATATTTAAATTTGTTTCTTCATAAAATTCTCTTTGAATGGTTCTAGCAACACTTTCAGTAGATTCCATTTTGCCACCTGGCACAACCCACCAGCCGAACCTTGGCTTCTGAAGCATCAGAACTTGATTCCCATTTTGCAAAACACAATTGGCTACTCGTTTCAACAGATTCACCTCTGACTAAAAAAATCGCAATCATCATTTATTATATTATCAGTTTTCGAAATCAAACACAAAAAATTTGGCATGACGCGAATCGCCATGCCAGAAAATTTTATATAAATATGGGGGTCAATTTATAGCTATTATAACCCCCATATATTTCAGCTATATTACAGAAGTATTAAGAATTTGTTAAAACTCAATATTTTATCTTAGTTAGCAGGTTTATTTTGCTTCGTCTTCTAAGCTTTCAATATAATGCTGAGCTGCCATTGCTGCAATACTTCCATCACCAGTTGCTGTTACTACCTGACGAAGTGTTTTTTCACGAACATCGCCAGCTGCAAAGATTCCTGGTACTTTAGTTTCCATATTTTCATTGGTTAGAATGTAACCTTCTTCGTTTGTAATTCCTAAACCATCAACCGCACTGCTTAATGGATCCATTCCAACATAGATAAAAACACCTTGGCACTCATATGTGGATTCTTCACCAGTTTTTTTGTTTTTAATGCGTACACCTTCTACGCGATTCTCACCAACAATTTCTTCCACTGTTGTATCCCAAATGAACTCCATTTTTTCATTTTTAAAAGCACGATCCTGAAGAATCTTTTGTGCTCTTAATTGGTCACGACGGTGAATAATGGTTACCTTAGAAGCGTATTTGGTTAAGAAAACCGCTTCTTCAACTGCAGAGTCTCCTCCACCAACAACGACAAGCTCTTTATTTTTAAAGAATGCACCATCACATACTGCACAATAGGATACACCCCGACCAGAAAGCTCTTTTTCACCAGGAACTCCTAGTAAGCGGTGCTCTGCACCTGTTGCCACAATAATCGCTTTTGCCTTATATTCTTTACCACCAGCAATAATTGTTTTATATGGCGTACCATCCTCAATTTTTTGAACATCGCCATAAGCATATTCAGTTCCAAATTTTTTAGCATGCTCCAACATTTTATTGGATAAATCTGGTCCTAAAATGCTTTCATATCCTGGGTAGTTTTCAATTTCCTCTGTGTTGGCCATTTGACCACCTGGGATTCCTCTTTCAATCATCACAGTAGATAAATTTGCACGAGAAGTATATACCGCTGCTGTCATTCCTGCAGGACCTGCACCAATAATTACTACATCATATACTTTTGCTTCACTCATAGATAAAACCTCCTAAAATCTTATATATAAACATATTAAATGTATGCTTACTAGCACCAATATTAAATCACAATTATAATAATACCTATTTTACCCCATTTTGTCGAGTACCCTCTGGGGTATAAAGTGAAAGTGCTAACTTCGACACTCTCTATTATCATATGAAAAAAAATAAAAGCCATACATTTCAAGATGGCTTTTATTACTGTTGTTTACAATAGATAAAAAACATTTTTTAATAAATTACTTTTTATTATTTGTTCCTTCATTAATTGCACATTTTTCTTTATGGTTGGAACGGTCACTTGATATTTATCCGCTAATTTTTCGATAGAGATTTTTTTGTTATAGATCGGGATTGTTAAATACTCAATTGCAGCTAACCATCCTTCCTCCTTACGAATAACAGGAGGATTTTCCTTGGTTATCGTAATAAACTGATACCAAAGTAGTCTTGCTTGATAAGCGACCAAAGGATTGTAATCTTTCGATAGTCGTTTATCAATTAAATCTAGGATGTTAACCCACTGCGCTTTCCATTTATTTAACACTGGTGCTTGCCGCTCTAACTCTTCTCTCTTCCCATTGATATAAAAAGAGTATGGCGCGTTAGCATTCATCTCATCCAAGATTAAAATAGCATTTTTCTTCATTTCTAATGAAGCCTTCTCATCAAGTAAAATTTTCCTAAAAAGTCCCTCTGAGCCTTCTTCTCTCAATGCACCCAATATAATCATAATAACTTCCTTTAGTGAATCCTCCGCATATTTCATTCCAATTATCAAAGAGATTCGCAGATAGGGATCTTCATTGATAAGATTAAAATCATCTTTGACTGCGTCAATTTGCTGTTCAAAAGGAAGCGTATATTCAAAGGATACAATCGGTAATTTATATGGATATTGCTTTAATTCTGCAATAAGCTCTAAATAATATTGAGCAACAGTAGCCTTTTCTGGAAATTGATAAGTAATCTCCATCCACCACTTTTCAGCTTGTTCAATATTACTTAAATTAAAAGCTGCTACCGCTCCTTGATGAAGCAAAGCTGGACCATAGTGAATTCCTTCTTTTAGCATTCGAAAAATGTGTTTTAAAGCGAATTCATCTTCTCCTAAAATACCAAAGGTAGTCGCAAGCTTATTTAGCTGTTCACTATCATAAGGGACAATCCTTTTTAGCATGGATAAAATCTCTTCTAGTTTTTCATCCTCATCTAATTGTTGATAAAAGATTGCTAAATTAGAAAGAGCGTGGATATTCGCTGGGTCTTCATCCAAAACAAGGTGGCTCAGCTCTAGTGCTTTTGGAAAATTGCCCAAATAGAAATACGCAAGAGAAAGATTGTTTTTTGCAACAAGAAAGTCCGGATATTTTTCAACCATATCTAGCAAATGCTTAATAGCTTCGTAATATTTTCCCTCAGCTAGCAATCTCTTAGCCTTGTGATTCTGCATAAAAAGATCTTTCTTTTTTATTCCATCACGCAACTCTTCTTCCTCATCTTGATCAAATTCAATAGAAAGGAAATTTAACATTTCATTAGCCTCATCTACATATTCTCCATTAGGAGAGGCATCTAGATATCGTTGAATATATTGATAGGATAGCTCATATTCCTCCATATGAGCATAATTATTCGCTAAATAAAAGTAGCACTCATATAATGAAACATCCACTTTTTCTACCACGTATAGAAGGAGTTGATTGGATTCATCAAATCTTCCCATCTCTGATAATAAGCCTGCAATATTGCAATAATGAATAGAATTATGAGGTTCATATTCGACTGTACGCCAAAAGTACTTCAAGGCTTTGGTATAATCATTTTTATCTAAATAACGAACTGCTCTCTCAAAAAAGAACTTTGCATCAAAGGCCATGGATATGACATTATTCGTTTTTTTCGTTGCAGACGTTTGGTTTTTATCCATAATATCCTCCACTTAGTCACTGTTTCATATCCATAGTATATCATACTCGATTGTGATACTCCATCTCTCAAAAGGGGCCTGGCCCCTTTTGTTAAAAAAAGGAAAAAGCATTCCTGTAGTGCGC
>DJVJ01000020.1 GCA_002441135.1 Caryophanales bacterium UBA6259
GGGTTTAAGATATGAAATTCATTTATTTATTTATTTATTTATTTATTTGGTGCTATAACTACTGTACTATAAGGCGCTATCTGGATTGTCAATTGTTCGTTATTTGCTTTAATTTTTTTCAAGCCATTCTCAAATAGGACATCCGTAAAATTCACTAGCTCTTTCTTTAGCGCGAAGGCTTTATCTTCTCCTGTCATATTATGAAGCACGACCATTTCTTGATCAGGAAGTGTTCTTTTAAAGCCTATAATTCCTTTTTCGCGTAAAGCAATGCTCTTAATGTCTCCACTTAATAAAACAGGATTGCTTCTTCTTAAGTAAATCATACTTTTATAGTGGTTATATAGAGAATCCGATTTGGCAAGCTGTTCTTCTACAGAGATTGCCTTTTCATTGATGTTATAACGCGCTCTTTCCCATTTTGTTTGCCCAGTACCGGTTGGATCGTTATACCAAAGCATTGGTTCACGAATTTGTTCATCTGGTTTTTTGCCTTCCATTCCAATCTCTTCTCCATAATAGATGAATGGTGTTCCTGGTAAGGTAAATAACAGAGACGCTGCCATTTTTGCATGATTCATATCTCCATTTAATACACTCATCACACGATCCATATCATGATTAGTAATAAATGTGGAATCTATAAAGTCATTGCTCTTGGTAGCATAATATTCTCTAATTCGAGTGAGATAGGAAACAATTCCAGAATCTCCTTCTTGTTTAGCGGAATCAACAATCTTTTGAGACAAATCAAAGTTAAAAGCAGAATGCAAGCCATCTTGCAAATATGGCGCTACTTCAGAAGCTGGTGCCCAAACTTCTCCTACAAGAAATAAATTCGGTTTTTTTGCTTCTAATTCCTTTCTAAATTCCTGCCACCACTCTACATTTTTATTCTCATTTTTAGAATAAATGTGTTTTGCTGCATCTAAACGAAAACCATCTACGCCTAGATCAAGCCAATATTTTGCTACTTCTGTCATTTCTTTACGAACTTCTGGATGATCAAAGTTTAAATCAGGCATTCCCTGCCAAAATAGGCCGTAATACCGATTATCTCCTGCGCCATGCCAAACCTGCTGATTCCATTCTCCCCGTTCTAATATATTGGTATTTTCATTACCCCAAACATACCAATCACGATAAGGGCTTTCTTTAGATGAAAGTGCATCTTTAAACCAAGGATGCTCAACACTTGTATGATTTACTACTAAGTCCATAATCACCTTAATATTTCTAGAATGTGCCTCTTCCAAAAAGTGTTTAAAGTCATCCATAGTACCATATTCAGGATCTATAGCATAATAGTCAGTAACATCATATTTATGATAGCTTGGTGAAGGATTAATCGGCATTAACCATATGCCCTCCACACCTAAATCAGATAAATAATCTAACTTCTCTGTTAATCCATTAAAGTCCCCAATTCGATCCCCATTAGAATCATAAAAGGATCGAACAAATACCTCATACATCACTGAGTTGGGCCAATCTTGGGTTAAATTTTGTTTTGCATTTTGATATGGTCCATTTATTCCAGTCCATAGCATTAATGAAGAAAATACCAATGCAGCTACCGATATAACAACTGCAACAATCAGAAAAACTTTATTTTTGCGTGACATGGTTCACCTATCCTTTATTGGCTCCTGCTTTTAATCCCTCAATTAGATATTTTTGCAAGAATAAAAATAAAATTGTGATTGGTACTGCTACTAATACAGCACCCGCTGCAAATTTGGTGAATTCTGTATTCCCTCTACCAGTAACCATTTCAAAAAGTCCGATTGCTAATGTTTTATTTTCATTAGAACGAAGAACTAATCGAGCAAAGATAAAATCCATCCAAGGGTTAATGAAATTGGTTAGTGCAATAAATGTCAAGATTGGGAAGGATAGTGGCATCATTATTTTAAAGAAAATCGTGGTATGAGATGCCCCATCGATCTTTGCTGCCTCCTCAAGGGACTTTGGTAAACCATCAAAATAACCTTTTACAAGCCATGCTCCAAAAGGAATTGATCCACCGGCATAAACTAAGATTAAACCCCAATGGTTATCTAATAAGCCCATTTGTAGCAACAAGATGTAGATCGCAATCATTCCCATAAAACCAGGAAACATTTGCAAAATAAGCATTGCCATTAAACCTTGCTTACGACCTGGAAAACGGAATCTTGAAAAGGCATAAGCAGCAGCTACAACCAATAGGGTAGAGATAATCATATTAAAAAAGGCAATTTTTAAAGTATTTGCATACCATAGAGGATAATCTGTCCCTTGCCATAGCTCAATATAATGCTTAATCGTTAAGTTTTTAGGCACTATTTCTGTGCTAAAAAGGGTATCCCCGGGATTTAAGGAACCGATGATAATCCAAACAATAGGATACAATACGAAAACTGCTGTAATAGCAAGTAAGACATAAATAAATATACTCAATGCTTTTTCTTTAATTTTTACATTACCTATCATTGCATCATATCCTCCTCTTTGAATGCCTTTGTTCTGCTGAAGTTCCATACAGATAGTGATGCAACAACAAAGAATATTAGAATTGAAACCACAGAAGCCATATTATATTGGTTCTGATCTAAAGTTAACTTGTAAATCCAACTAATTAAAATATCGGTTGAACCTGCATAGCTATAATTTACATTTACTGGTCCACCTTGGGTCAGCAAATAGATTAGATTAAAATTGTTAAAGTTATGTGCAAAGGCCATAATTAGTAATGGTGCTGTTGAAAACATAACAAGTGGTAGAGTTAGACGCCAGAACTTTTGACTTCCATTTGCACCATCCACATCTGCTGCTTCATATATTTCTTTATCAATACCGGTTAAAACTCCAGACATTAATGCCATCCAATATGGGAAACCAAACCAAATGTTAACAATCACTAAGCTTACCTTTGCCCAAAATGGATCAGATAACCAAGGGATACCTGATAAACCTATATCAACTAACATCTGATTAAGCGGACCAAATTGCCCATTAAAAATATTTCTAAAAATAAGGATAGCGATAAATTGTGGAATCGCCCAAGGTAAGATAAAGATGGTACGCCAAAATCTTTTAAATCTCGTTTGTTTACGATTAATCATTAGTGCATAAAAAAGACCAACAAAATAGGTGGTAACTGTCGCAATAACAGCCCAAATTAAATTCCAAGTAGCAATACCATAAAACGTACTACTCCAGGTTTTAAGTTTAAACAAGTCCACAAAGCTTTTGAATCCCACCCAATCCACTAAGCTCTTAGGAGGCAGGTGATAAGGACCAGAATAGTTGGTAAATGCAATTAAAACACCAAATACTAAAGGTAATACGGTTAAGAATAACGTGAATAAAATTGCTGGTGTAATTAAAAGATACGGAAATCCTTTTTCGGTAGTATGCTTTAAAGATTGCTTAAAGTTTGCTATTGGGATTCCGTTTTCACGTAGTTTTCCAGTTTTATAAGCATCTCTAATATTTGTAATATAGATAAAAATAAAGATAATTAAGAATAATAGTGCGATAATTCCTTCAATCATAAGAAAAATAGAATGATCCCCTTGCTCCACTATTCTTCCTCTACTTTTAACCTGAACCTTTTCCCCAAGGGTCATAAATCCCCAAAGAGCTGCTAGAAATGGTTTGCTATAAAATATAAGCACGTAAAGCTCTAGTGCTGCATATAAAAAACCTTTAATAAATTGTTTATGATAAAGTTGCCCTAAACCCATGAACAAAAAAGAGAGAAATGCTCCTTTTTTTGCATAATTGTTATCTGGGTTAAAGGCAGCACTTGTATTCTGATTTTGCATAGCTGTTTGCCACCTTTCTTTTACAACTATTTTTCGTTATTAGTGAATTGAGTCAATGCTTTATGCATTGACTCAATTCTAGTTTGTTTTAATTAAAAATCATTTATTTTAATTATTTACTTGATTCCTTTTATATTAATTATTTACTTGATTCCTGTGTTGCGATTGCATCTTTAATTTGTTGAACAGCTGCATCTAAAGCAGTTTTTGGATCTGTATTGTCATTCCAAATCGTAGATAACGCTGCTCCCATTGGCTCCCAAACGGAAGGCATTTGAGGGATATTAGGCATTGGTACTGCATATTGAGCTTGCTCTAAGAAACCTGCTGCAATTTCATTGCTCTTAATAGTTTCATTTTCTAATAAAGCTGTTCTTGGTGGTAACATACCGGATTTTTCAAATAATTGAAGAAGCATTTCTTCACTTGTAGCAAACTTTGCAAATAAGGATGCTGCATTTGGATACTTAGTATAAGAGTTTACATAAAGTGCACGAATACCGGAGAAGCTTGTTGGGTTCTGACCATTATCTAATTTAGGTAGTGGTGCAATACCAAAGTTAACTCCTGCGCTTCTGTGTGCATCTACAGCCCAAGGACCATCAAGGTTAAATAATAATTTTCCTTCGTTGAATAGAGATTGCTTTACATCATAAGAGATGTCTTCTTTTGTTAATGGTAAAATCTCAGTGTGAATACGTTGTAATAATTGACCTGCTTTTACTGCACCTTCATTGTTTAAACCTAAGTCTTCTGGATTTGTATTGTTATCACCAAATACATATCCACCATATCCACCAATTAAGGAATATGCAAAGTAGAAGTTACCAACTTCCATCATGAATCCATATTTGTTTTGTGTTTTATCTGTAAACTCTTTGGATTGAGCAATTAACTCATCCCAAGTTTGTGGTACAGATTTCACTAAATCCTTATTATAAAATAATGCGTATGTTTCGATACCAGATGGGTAACCATAAAGTGTACCTTCATAGGTTGTACCTGTGATTGCTGCGTCCATATAAGCTTCTGTGTATTCTTCAGGCCAGAAGTTTTCTAATACTAATCCACCAGAGATTAGGGAACCTAAGTGATCATGAGGTGCTGCAAATACGTCTGCACCAAGTCCTGCTGGACCATCAGTTTGAAGCTTTTTAGGAGCATCTGTATGTCCTACTGTTTCATATGTTACTGGAACGTTGTATTTCTTAGTAAATTCTTCTGCTGCAAACTTCATCCATTCGCCAACTGCACCTTCAGACTCCCAAACAACTAGCTCTGCGCCTTCTTCAGGAACGATTTCTTCTGTAGCTGCGCCAGTATCTTCTTGTTTAGGCTCTTCCTTTGGTTCAGTTGCTCCTCCACAAGCTGCTAGTGAAAAAACTAGTGAAAGAATCAACATTAAGCTTAAAAGTTTCTTCATTCTTTTTTCCCCCTCAATTTAATTTATAGTTTATTATTTGCGAAAACGTTTGCGCATTATGCAAAAAAAATTAAATGATTAAATTCTTTTTTTCTTTTTTAAGTTGTGCAAACGTTTTCTTTCCTTCTTCATTATAGTGGATTATCACAAAATTTAAAAGCCATTTTTTAAAAAATTATTCATCTTCTGGCACTTTTGTAATCAAGCGTTTTCTTTCCCATATTCTACTTTTCCATCGGAAGAGCATAATAATTCCTCTAAACCATTCATCAACGGAAAAAGCAATCCAAATTCCAATTAGACCCAAACCAAACTTAATTCCCAAAATATAGGATAAAGTAACACTGACGCCCCACATAGAGATTATTCCCATAACAACGGGGAATGTCACATCTCCAGCTGCCCTTAAAGAATTGATCACCACCAGATTAAATGTTCTTCCTGGCTCCAATAAAATATTTAGTAATAGAAGTATCGATCCTAGCTGAATCACTTCCGCATTATCTGTAAAAATAGAGAATAAAGGTTTACTTAGCCCTGCAAAGATTGCTGCAATAGTGAGAGAGACTAAAATGCTTATTTTCAGGCTTTTAATACAGCGATGGTATGCTTCATCCATTTTATTCGCTCCAACTAAATGACCGACTAAAATCTGTGTCCCTTGCCCAATAGAAACCGCAAATAAGAAAATAAACATACTGATATTTTGCGCGTATACTTTTGTTGCTAAAGCATTAGCCCCTATAAAAGTAATCATATAGGTAATCATCAGCTGGGATGAATTGTAGGCCAAATGTTCTCCTGCAGAAGGCACTCCTATTTTTAGGATATTTAAAACATACTCTTTCTTAAATTCAAAAAAGTCTTTCACCTTAAAGGATTGATTCAAACGTTTTCTTAATAAGAAGAGTACGATAAAAAAACCAATTGTTTTACTGACGATTGTAGAAATAGCAACCCCTGTTACGCCAAGCTTCGGAACTCCAAAGACCCCAAAAATAAAGAGATAGTTTCCTATAACATTAAGAATATTCATTCCAAGAGTAATAAACATAGCATCCTTTGTAAATTGATGCACACGTAAAACCGTACCCGCAGACATCATGGAAGACTGAATAAATAGGAATCCACCAACAATCAGTAGATAGGTTTTAGAAAAGTCCTGTAGGTTGATAGGTACGTTCATCAGATTTAAAAAAGAGTTAGAAAAAGCAATCATAACTACACTAATGATTACACCAAAAATGAAGTTGACTCCTATCGAAATAGAACCCATCTCAATTGCTTTTTCTTTTTGATTAGCACCTAAATATTGAGCAATAATAATACCAGCACCAGAGGTAATAAAACCAAACATGACGATTGCAATCGATATAATTTGATTTGTTACCCCCACTGCAGCAACAGCATCATCAGACACTTTACTTAACATCATAGTGTCAACACTGCCCATTAACATATACAAAAATACTTCAATCATTATTGGCCAAGTAATCGCAAATAATGAAAGACTTTTTCTTTCTTTACTATTCATTTTTATTCCCCCGTAGTTATGAAGGCAAAAGCAATTTGCTTATTCTTCTTTAAACTTTATAATTGTGCCTTCTTCTCCTTCTAACTCTAAGGTTATAACTCCATTTTCTACTACATAATTTTTATTTTTTAGTAAGTCAATTCCCTGATTCACATTTTTAGGAGCTGGAATTGTGATGGATTGCTTTCTAGGTAACGAATTAACAACCGTTGCAATTTTCTGGTCTTGATATTCCCTTAGATAACCATAAACTTGCTTAATCTCATCAAGAAGTATTGTTTTGACTTTTCCTTTGGTTAATGCTGGATTTGTTTTTCTAATTTCAATCAGTTTTTTATAGTATTCCAACAATGCTTTATTTTGCTTCTTTTTATCCCAAACCATGGTTTTCCTACAATCAGGGTCATTAAATCCAGTCATTCCAATTTCTGTTCCATAATAAATCATTGGCATTCCAACATAGGTCATTTGTATTAAGGCAGCCAATCGTAATCTGTTTTCGTTTTCGTTAACGGAGGTTAAGAAACGTTCTGTATCATGACTATCAATCAGGTTAAACATCGCATAGTTTGCCTGATCACGATATTTCATACGTGCTTTTGCCAACCTTGCATCTAAGGAGCTAACGCCGATTGTTTTTTTGGAAATAAAATCAAAAATGGCATCTCTAAAGAGATAGTTCATTACGGAATCATATTGGTCTCCTTCTAGCCATGGTGCAGAATCATGCCATATCTCTCCAATGATTAGAGCTTCTGGATTGGCAGCTTTAACTACTTCACGGAATTCTCTCCAGAAGCTATGATCAACTTCATTAGAAACATCTAATCTCCAGCCATCAATTCCTGCTTCTACAATCCAATATTTTGCAATATCTAATAAATATTTACGTACTTCTGGATTACTAGTGCGAAGCTTAGGCATGGTAGCAACATCATTAGCAAAGGTCTCATAGTTAGGTTTAGGTGACGTAATCACTGGCAAACCATCAATATAGAACCAATCCTTGTATTTAGATTTTTCTCCATTTTTTATTACATCCTGAAATGCAAAGAATTGGGCTCCTGAATGATTAAATACTGCATCTAATATAATACGAATCCCTCGCTGATGACTTTCTTTTACTAATTTTTTTAGTGTTTCTACATCTCCAAAATGAGGATCAATCTTATAGTAATCGATCGTATCGTATTTATGGTTGCTTGGTGATTCAAAAATTGGTGTTAAGTAGATCACATTTATCCCTAATTCTTCGAGATATGGAAGCTCGTCGATAATTCCATCCAAGTCCCCACCAAAGAAATTGTGATATTTTGGTTTGCCACCCCAAGCCTCTACATTACTTGGGTCATTCTCTTTGTTTCCATTTTTAAAGCGTTCAGGAAAAATTTGATATACAATTCCTTCCTTTGCCCACTCTGGGACATCAAATAAATCGGCTTCGTTAATGTAAGGGAATTGAAAGTCCCCTGCATACTGTCTATCCTTTACAATGCCTTTATCTCCATACCACCAAGCCTCCCCTTGTTTGCTTTCAATAAAAAAGGTATAGCGAAGACGACGGGTATCCGAATGTAAATCGACCTGAAAATAATCAAATAACTCATCCTTCGCGATATTCTCCATGATGAAAGGAATATCATTTTCAATAGGCTGGTAGCGATCTCCTAAAAGAAGGGTAATTTGCTTTAACTCATTCTTTTTCACTCTTAAGCGAATTCTTAATGTATGATGGTCTACTGGAAAGGCATAACTGCCATATGGTTGATGTAGTATTGATTCTATCATTGTTCTCCCTCACTTTGTCTATGATGGTTATTTCGCCATTTGATCAGCAACTAATCTAGAAGCTCCTACAATTCCTGCGTCATTTTCTAGCTCTGCTAAAACAATTTCCGTTTGTTCTGCAATCTTTTCAGTACTATATCTTTTAAAATATTGCATGGTTGGTCTTAGAAGAAGCTCACCCGCTTTAGATACGCCTCCACCAATTACTATTCTCTCTGGTGCTAGCACAGTTGCGATTTGAGAAAGTGCTAGTCCCAAATAATTAGCAGTATTATCTATAATTTCTATTGCCAAGGAATCACCTTTTTGAGCAGCCTCAAAGATGTCCTTCGTGGTTGCCTCTATGGGTAAAAGTGTTTCCTTTCCTCCTTCAATAGCTCTTTGGTTAAAATTAACCATCGCAGTTGCAGAAACCTCTGTTTCCAGACATCCATTTTTCCCACAATTGCATCGAATTTCTGAGTGAGGATTAATCGTAATATGCCCAACCTCACCAGCCATTGCGTTTTTACCATGATAGATTTTCTCGTTAATGATGACACCTGCTCCAACTCCAGTGCCAATTGTAATACAAACTAAATCCGTTAATCCGTTACCTGCACCCTTCCACATCTCACCTAATGCTGCAAGATTGGCATCATTGTCTACAAATACAGGTAAACCCACTTTCTTTTCTAAATCATTCTTCAGATGGACATTTTTCCATCCTACATTTACAAGCTCATCAATAGATCCATCCTCAATATTTACAAACCCTGGTACACCAATTCCGACTCCAAGCATCTGGTCCTTCTCGATACCGGTTTGTTCAATCATTTTTACAAAAAGCTCTATTGTTTCTTCATATTTTGCATGGGGAGTTGGTGCTTCATACTTTGCAACAATATCTCCGTTTTTGTCCACAATCCCTAACTTAATGCTTGTTCCACCTAAATCAATTCCAATGTAGTATTTTTCTTTCATTAAATTCACCTATAATAGACTTTTTTCTGTTTCAATATCAAATAAATGTATGCGATTAGGATCCATTGCTAGCTCGATTTGATCTCCCATTTTTGCTTCAGAACGTGCATCTACTCTTGCAATGATGGTTTCATTCCCTACCAACAAATGTAAAAACTTCTCAGCACCAGTTAACTCTGTGACCTCTACCTTTGCCATCATTTTTAATGGTGAAAACTCTAAAAACATTTCTTCATCGTGAATATCCTCTGGTCGAATGCCTAAAATTACGTTCTTATCTACATTACCAGCATCTTTTAATTTTTTTGCCTTTCCATCAGGAATCTCTATTTCTAAGCCATTAGTAACAAAGATAAGCTTATCACTTTTAGTTACCATTTTACCTTGAATAAAATTCATTGCTGGGGAGCCAATGAAACCAGCCACAAATAGATTTTTCGGCATATCATATACCTCTTTTGGTGTTCCAACTTGTTGAATTACACCATCCTTCATAACTACAATTCTAGAAGCCATTGTCATTGCTTCTGTTTGGTCATGAGTTACATAAATAAAGGTAGTTTGTAATTTTTCATGAAGCTTTAGAATTTCCGCTCTCATTTGAACTCTCAGCTTTGCATCCAGATTTGAAAGCGGCTCGTCCATTAAGAAAACCTTTGGATCTCGAACAATCGCTCTACCAAGTGCTACCCTTTGTCTCTGACCGCCAGATAAAGCTTTTGGTTTACGATCTAGTAAATTTTCAATTCCTAGGATTTTAGCAGCTTCCTGCACTTTCTTATCAATGTCCTTTTTAGATACTTTTCTTAGCTTTAGTCCAAATGCCATGTTTTCATATACACTCATATGAGGGTATAAGGCATAGTTTTGAAATACCATGGCAATATCTCTGTCTTTAGGGGCAATATCATTGACGACTTTATTATCAATCGTTAATTCCCCTTCTGAAATTTCCTCTAAACCTGCAATCATTCTTAATGTGGTTGATTTACCACAGCCTGATGGCCCTACAAAAACGATAAATTCTTTATCTTGTATTTCTAGATTGAAATCTTCTACTGCTACGACATCATTGTACTTCTTCCAAATGTGATCTAATTTTAATCCTGCCATTTTGAATCCCCTTTTCTTTATATTTTTATTTTTATATTGAATTTAATGAATACGGTTGTAAAGTAGTTTGAAAGACCAATGCAACTGCACCTAAAATTGAATTACTATCTTTTAAATCAGATGAGAAAATCACAGTATCCTGTAGCATGGGGCTTAACGCTTTCCCTATCATCGCTTCTTTTACTAATGGCAAAAAGCTAGGTACATCATGAATCACCTTTCCACCAAATATAATGGCTTCCGGATGAAGTATATTGACCAAAATACTAACTGCAAATCCAAGGCTTTCTTCTGCATTTTTAAATACCTTAAACGCATCCTTATCTTGATGATTAATTCGATCAATTAATGTTATATAATCAATTTCTTGATTGGTTATCCCCAAGTATTGATCTATCATTGCTTTTGCTGATGCAACGGTATCTAGGCAACCAATATTCCCACAGCTACACTGTTTCTTCGAATTTGTTATTGGGATATGTCCCAATTCCCCAATGCTTATTCCACTTCCTCGGTAGATCTGCTGGTTAATAATTAATCCAGTTCCAATACCATCCTCAACTAAAACATAAACCATATTATTATATTTTTTCCCTTTTCCAAACCATAATTCAGCTAATGCGGATAAATTTGCATCATTTTCTATATAGACTGGTATGCCAAAGTTATTCTCTAACTCTTGTTTGATTGGATAGTTTTCCCATCCCACTAAATTAGGTAGTTTAATGATTTTCCCTGTTTCATAGTCTACCCATCCTGGTATACTGATCCCAATTCCCACTAGTTTATTTTTTATATCCTCTTTTTTTATTAAAGATTGAATGGTATCGATAATTAGCTTTGTTCCTTGGTCTAGCGAGAAGGTTCCTTCTTTCTTTAAGGAATAAATAATTTTTGCTTTTAAATCAACAAGTCGTATTTCAATAGAGGTGGTTCGAATATCAATAGCTAAGGCATAAGCCCCATCATCATTTAGACGAAGTAGAACCGGCCTCCTACCACCACTACTTTGAAGGCTAGATCCCACCTCTTTTATTAATTCCAAATCCAACAATTTAGCAGTAATATTCGTAATGGTTCCTGTAGTTAGCCCCGTTATTCTTGATAAGTCCGATCGTGATAATTCATCATTAATTCTTAATGCGTCTAAGACTAAGCTTGTATTAATTGATTTAATTACCTCATAATTTCCTGTTATCACTTGCATCACCTATTTTTTTAAGACTTTTCTTAAGACTTAAGAAAAGTATACTTTAAAAAAGCGCTTTCATCAAGTTGGAAATTCATATCCTGTTACACTTTATTGTTCTTCTTTTATCTAGGTTTTAGCCCATTTTTCCTAATAATTGTATCCTTTTAAACTACTTCACCATAAATTGATGGTGTAATAGGCTAAACACTAATAAGGAGGAATTCATAGAATGGAAAATAAAGAGAATTTGGACTTAAATCAAAGACCACCTCAGAATCCACAAATACCTGAAGATCAACAGCAACAATTTTTTTATCCTGGTTTTCCAACACCACCTGGGGGCGGACGATATCCTTGGGACGGTGCCGGTCGATATCCTTGGTATGACTTTGGTCGATATCCCTGGTACGATTTTGGACGTAACCCATGGGATAATTATGGACGTCAGCCTTGGCGTAGAGATCGTAGATATCCTTGGCATCAGTATGGACGTCAACCATGGGATGGTAGTGGCCAATTCCCCTGGTATGGTGGGGGTAGTCAACCTTGGTATGGTGGGGGACGCTACCCATGGGCAACACCTTATACTCAAGATGCTGAAGGTTTAGACTATGATTCGCCAGATTCACCAGATTATGATGCTGTATACGATGATGAGGCAAATACCGAACAGTTTTGGTTTGGATATCCTGGACTTGGATACCCAGGCTTCGGATTATATCCCGGCCTTGGATTCGGCTATCCTGGATTTGGAATCTATCCCGGCATCGGATTCGGTTATCCTTGGAGATATTATCATAGACCATATTGGCGTAGACGCTGGTGGTAATTTATCTATAAATAAAAGGTTCGTGCAAGAAGTGAGATTTCTTCAAGATTTCTCTCTTCTTGTTTTTTGTTTTTTTTAGTCTCCTTTATTTGTTATAATAATCTGTAATTAGTTCGTTTTTAAAGGAGATTTTTACATATGCAAAAACATTATATTGTAGGAACAGCTGGCCATATAGATCATGGCAAAACCACCTTATCAAAGGCACTGACTGGCAAAGATACTGATCGATTAAAGGAAGAAAAACAACGCAATATTTCTATAGAATTAGGCTTTGCACCTTTCACCTTACCCAATGGAGACCAAGTTTCATTAATTGATGTACCTGGCCATGAAAAATTTGTTCGTCATATGGTGGCAGGTGTAGGTGGGATTGATTTAGTCTTATTGGTCATTGCTGCAGATGAAGGAGTAATGCCTCAAACAGAAGAACACCTAAATATCATTCAATTACTAGGCATTGAACATGGTATTGTTGTCCTTACTAAAAAAGATTTAGTTGATGAGGAATTTATTGAATTAGTGGAAGAGGATATTCGAGAGCTTTTATCTAAAACATCACTAAAAAATGCTCCAATCCTCTCAGTCTCTAGCAAAAATAATGAAGGAATCGAAGTATTAAAGAAAACTATCCAAGAAGAATTAAGTAAAATACCAGAACGCTCTAGTACTGGTTTTTTGCGTATGCCAATAGATCGGGTATTCACATTAAAAGGAATCGGCACGGTTGTCACAGGTACGGTATACTCTGGTATAATCCATGTTGGCGATGAACTTGAGATTTTACCGTCTAATTTCAAAGTGCGTGTTCGAAGCTTACAGGTTCACTCTGAAAGTGTAGAAACTGCTTATGCAGGACAACGTGTAGCTGTAAACATCGCTGGCGTTGAACTAGAGGATATTCAAAGAGGGGATTCCTTAGTAACGATTAACCAGTGGGAACCAAGTAATCGAGTGGACATTGAACTACATATCTTAGAGGACCTTGATTTTCCATTAAAGCAAAATAATAAAATTAAATTTCATGTAGGTACAAGCGAAGTTCTAGGTTCCATCGTTCTATATGATCGAAAAGAAGCAGTTGCCGGAGAAACCATTTATTGTCAGGTCAAATTGGAAGAGTCTATAATTTCTTCAAGAAAAGAACGTTTTATTATTCGTAGGCCATCCCCAGCAACGACAATAGCAGGTGGAATTATTATTGACCCTAATGCAGATAAGCATAAATTCCGAAAAGAAACAGTAGATCATCTTAAGCAAATAAGCAAGGGTACATTAAAAGACCTAATTTATCAACAGTTGCTCCATAACTCACAAATTTTCTTGACTAGTTCTGAGCTATCCAACATTTTAACCTTGCCAGAAAAGGAAATTAGTGAAGCAATCCAAACATTAATTGAAGAAGAAAAAATAGTTGCTTTTACAAACAGTAAACCAATTCTTTATAGTTCTCATTTTCATTTAGAAAACCTACAACAGAGGATTACGAAATATTTACTGGATTATCATCAAGAATTCCCTTTGCGTACTGGAGTTACAAAAGCGGAATTTCTAAGTATTTTTACTCCGCAGCTTAAACCAAAGCTCGCACAAAATATTCTTAGTTTTTGGGAAAGCCAGCAATTCATCAAAATAAATGAAGAGTTTATCTCTGCCTATGATTTTGCTCCTCAATTACCAAGTGAATTACAAAAGGTAGCGAATCAAATTGAAGAACTTCTAATTAATCAAGGCTTTGCACCTGAAGACTGGGACGATATTGCACTTAAATATTCTTTAAGTCAAAAAGATAAATTAGAGCTTTATAATTTTCTTTTGAGTCAAAACAAAATTGTCAAATTAACCGATAAAATTGTGATTCATTTTAAAATCTTTCTTCAAGCAAAAGAATTAATTACCGCATATCTGATGAAGGAAAAGCAACTTACCTTACAAGAAGCCAAAGAAATTCTTCAGGTATCTCGAAAATATTTGATTCCGTTAATGGAAGCAATGGATCGCGAAAAGGTTACCGTATTGAGACAGGGTCAGAACTACCGGGAATTGAGAAAAGTTAACTAAATTAAACATAAAAAATGAAAAAATAAAATGAAACAACAAAACAATGCAAGCACCTAGTTCATCTAGGTGCTTGCTTCTTTACTTCATTTACCTTTAATCGTTAATAAACAATGGTCGAAACAATCAAAGTACCCAAAAGGCCAACTGCACCTAATCCCATTGCCCATGTTCCTAGGGAATGATCACCCTTGCGGTATCCAAAATACCCCAAAATAATACCAACAGGAGCAAAGAGATATGGTAAGAAGAATAATGATAAAACAGAAGATATTACCCCGATTAATGCGATTCCTGATTTTTCTTGTTCTTTAACAGCATCATCATTAATCTCATTATATTTTTCTGTTATCACTTTTCCTCTAAATGGCACTACATTTTCAGGTAACCTTGGAGCAACCTCTGCTGCTGTTTCCTCTGTAAATTTTTCATTGTTTATTTTTCTGAATTTTGGAGACAGCTCGACAGATAATTCCTCTTCTGTTAACGGCCTAAACCCCTTAAGAACTGTAACTCTTTTCTCATCTGACATGGATTCTCCTCCACTTCTATAGAGATGATAATACAGTTCTTTATTTATTATCTGTAAAAAACGAAAGTATATAATCCTCAATTATTGACAATTCATCCAGTGCAAAGGAGTTTCAGATTGGACACTCGTATTTTTACATCTTTTAATAATTTTCTTTTAGCCTATCCTGTGGATTGGTATTAATTGTACCATTTGGTCTTAGTGCAGTAGTTCTTGCTCTAGGAAAAGCGAGCTTCTTTGGCCCTGGAAAATCATGTGCTTTGTTTCTCACCTTTAATCCCCCTTAAAATGATGTGATTCACTAATCCATTTTCTTAAAGGTATGACAAATTGTGTCCTTTTTATCCTTTGCATGATCCTTGTGGTTAAGGTCTACTTGAATTTCCCCAATTTCCATCTCAAAGGTCGCATTTGCATGCTTATCTACATCCACCATTATCGCACCTGCAGTACATACATTTCCCTCACCATGGTAATGACAGTTTCCTACACTACATTTTACAGTTGGCATTCCTTCACCTCCCTGTTTATAGAATGAGTAGATCGACAATTTATATTCTAGGTATAATAATTTGACATTGGGAATTATATAAAATATAATTCTTATGTATTAAACTCACTTTTTTCTTAAGGAGTATGTTTTATGACTGCAGGGGTTCTTAACTAACTAAATTAAATATGATTGGGAGTTCTTATTTTAAAACCTAAAGTTTTTAGGTTTATTAAAATATGCCTAACATTCCCATTCTCATTAGTTAAGAACATAAGTCAAAGTAGCTTACATAAAGGATTTTAGTTTTATCTGAAACTAAGACGATTTATGCATTTACAATATAACGACGTCGTGCTCTTGCGCGGCTTTTTTTATTCTCTATTTTTTTCTATTTAGATTTATTGTATAGAAAGATAAAGTGGATAATTATTATTATTATTGTAAATCAGAAGGCTGAAAAGGACATTTGTGTTCCTTTCAGCCTTTTTTGTCGTATTTAAACAATTTAAGGAGGTTTAAAAGCATTGAATAAAAAGGCAATGGAATTATTAGAGTTTAACAGGATTATTGAGGATTTAAGTCATTTTGCGATATCCGAAAAAGGAAAGGAAATGATACAAAAATTAGAGCCTTCAGTTGATCTTTCCACCATAAACCATTGGTTAAATGAAACAACAGAAGCTAAAGAAATTATTAAGAAAAGTTCAAGTATTCCACTTCACCATCTTAAAGGTATTGATGGAATACTCCAAAAACTCGATAAAGGAGGCAATTTAAATCCAGGCGAATTATCAAATATTGTTGGTTTCTTAAAGAATGGGAAAAAATTAAAAATTTTTATGAAAGATAAAGAGTTTATTGCTCCAACGATTTCTACTTATGCTTATTCTATTTATGATCTTAATGAATTGAGCGAAGAAATAGAAAAAGCTATTCGCTATGATCAAATAGATGATAACGCGACACAAAAACTGAGCAAAATCAGAAAAAACATTACAAAAATCGATGAAAAAATCAAAGAAAAGCTCCATCATTTTTTGAGTTCTAGCACCTATAAGGACTTTATTCAAGAAAATATTGTAAGTATTCGTGATGGTCACTACGTTATCCCCATTAAAAATGCATATAAAAATAACATTGAAGGTAACGTTTTAGATCGATCCTCGAGTGGTTCAACTGTTTATGTAGAACCGAAGGCAGTAAAAAAGCTACAGGAGGAGCTAAATGAATTAAGGGCCAATGAAGAAGAAGAGGTTTATCAAATTCTAACCTATCTAACTGGAATCGTTGTTGGATACAGACATGCGCTTTCGATCAATATGGAAACAATGGTTCATTACGATTTTATATTTGCAAAAGCAAAATATAGCCAATTAATTGACGGAAACCAAGTTAAGGTAAACACGAAAAAAATTATAAAGCTTTACAATGCAAAGCATCCTCTAATTGGAAAGCTTGCTGTCCCCCTTGATTTTTATATTGGAGAACAATTTAAAACCCTAGTGATCACCGGACCAAACACAGGTGGTAAAACAGTGACCTTGAAAACAGTCGGTCTCTTAACCATGATGGCTCAATCTGGTCTTCATGTTCCTGCTGGCCAAGAAAGTTCTGTCTCCATCTACACGGACATTCTTGTTGATATTGGGGATGGGCAGAGTATTGAGCAATCATTAAGTACTTTTTCATCGCATATCAGTAATATAATCTCTATTATTGAGCTTGCAAGCAAAGACACATTAGTAATTCTTGATGAACTAGGTGCTGGAACCGATCCAAGTGAAGGTACTGGTTTAGCGATATCTATTCTAGAGCAAATACATCAGCAAGAGGCAACTACGATCGCAACGACTCATTTTAGTGAAATTAAGCATTTTGCTACAGACCATCAAGGATTTGAAAATGCTTCTATGGAATTTGATATCTATTCTCTTAAACCAACCTACAAATTAAATATTGGGAGATCTGGAGAAAGTAATGCATTCTTAATTGCACTTCGTTTAGGTATGAAAGCTCAAATTGTTGAAAGAGCCCATGAAATCACTTATAAAGAATTCAAGACCTATGATTATCATTTTACTAATAATCCTATCGACAACACTTATAAAGAAACAACATCTAAAATTAAAGAAGAGCATGTAACAAAGGCAATAGAAACAGAAAAGAAAGATAAAGTTAGAAATGAACTAAAAAAATCAAAACAAAGAGATACCTATCAGTTAGGTGACTCTGTCCTGATTAAAAGCTTAAATAGTGTAGGAATTGTTTGTGAGTTGGAGGATAACCGCGGAGAAATTGGTGTGATGGTTAAGAAGAAAAAGTTAAAGATAAATAAAAAAAGAGTCTCTCTATTCATCGAAGGAAAAGAATTATACCCAGAAGATTACGATCTAGATATTGTCTTTGAATCAAAAGAAAACAGAAAAAAAAGTAACCTTCTTAAACGAAAACATGTTGAAGGGATGGTTATTTTTAAAGAATTGGATTAATATCTACTTGGTTTCCATCCACTTTTTTTACACATCGTCTAAAGCTAATGTATAATAGGTAATAATACTTATTATGACGAATCATTACTTGAGGTGAATTGTGTGTTTAGAGATATAGCATATGAGGAAGTTGATTTAAAAAAGGATAAATACTTATTAATTGATGTGCGGTCAGAAAATGAATACGAAGAGGCCACCATTCCTGGTGCGATTAATATACCTTTGTTTAACAATGAAGAACGTGCACAAGTAGGTACTGTTTATAAGCAGGAAGGACCATTATATGCGCGTGAGCTAGGTTTAAAGATTGTATCCCCTAAGATTCCTTCTTTAGTTCAAGCGGTTCGAGACAATTTAAAAGAAGATCAATATCCTCTTTTCTTTTGTTGGCGGGGCGGAATGCGTAGTAAATCAATGGCAACCTTTTATGATTTAATTTATCCAAAAACCTTTCGTTTAGATGGTGGATATCGAGCCTACAGAGAATATATTTTGGAGAAAATAGCGGAATTCAACGTTGAGATTCCTGTTTTTACTCTTCATGGTGTAACTGGCGTAGGAAAAACAATACTGTTACACAAGCTTAAAGCAAAGGGAGTTTCTGTAATTGATTTAGAAGGTTTGGCTGCACATCGAGGATCTGTTTTTGGTGCCATTGGGTTAGAGCCTAATAATCAAAAAACTTTTGATTCTGCTCTTTTTGAAAACTTAAAAGTGGTTAATCAAACCGATGCTGTAATCATCGAAGCAGAAAGTAAACGGGTAGGAAAAATAAGTGTCCCTGATAATATTCTTTTAGCCAAAGAGCATGGTCATCACGTTCTTATTGATGCGTCATTACCAATACGAATTCAACGAATTTTGGATGAATATCAATTAGATAAAAATAAAGAACAATTTGTGGATGCATATCTTCGTATTGAACGAAGAATTCCAACAGAGTTTCGCCCAATAATTCGAAATTTTATTGATAATAATGATTTTTATCATGTGATTGAACTCTTACTGCTTCAATACTATGATCCAAAATATCAATTTTCAACAGATCAATATGAAGGAAACTTTTTTCAGGTCAATAGTGATGATTTAGATAAAGCTGCGGATGAAATTTTCCAATACATCCAACAAATAATCCAAAATAAAGAAACAATATCAATAAAATAATACTCATAAAACACTCCAATCCTCCCAAAACTAATGGTAATAAAGTACCTAATAGGAGCGATGTGGAGTGTTTAATTATCAAAAGGGTATTTTCTCTTCTGTCATCATCTTTAGTGTTCTACTCACCTTCACCCTTTTTTCAAATCAAAAATTTATTCCCAATCAAATTAATAAACAAAATGCTCGTGTGGAAAAAAAGCAAGAAAGTAATCTTGTACATCAAGACGCGACAATTAGTGCTCAGATGAATTTTAATCATATGATCAATCAATTACAAAAGGATTTACAAAATATAACTTTAAATGAGAATGAATTAAAACGGTTTATTTCGGAAAAATATCCACAAATTGTTTCTATACAAAGCATTAAACCTAAAAAAACACTTTCTTTAGATCACTATTTAAATCAAGAGCAAGAAAATACTGAATACCCAATCACAAGTGATGGAATGGATTATTATAAAAAGGCAAAAATCAATGTGCATCAAAAAAATTATGAAATCAACGTGAAGTTAAACCTGTCAGATATCGAGAAAAAACAACAACTTAGAATGTTTACTGTTACTCATTTACAAAATCATCGATGGAAAACTGTTCCAACTAAATATAATTCAAAGAAAAAATTAAGCAGAGGTATAGATAGCTCACTACCTGATTTATCGCCTAATCCAGAAGAAAAAGGGCTAAGCCATTATATTCAAAATGAAGTTGTTATTAAGTTTAAGAAGGATACCACGGATCAACAAATAAAAGAAACATTAAATGCCTATAAACTGACATTGAAGCGACGTTTGGACCATACCATTGTGGCCACTTGCCCGAAAAGAACAACTAAAACATTAATATCTGAAATTGAAAACGGAAAAAAGTTTGAACATATTGAATATGTAGAGCCTCATTTTATATATATGACCAACACAATCATGAAGAGCAATATACCTAAGGAATTAGTTCCTAATGACAGCCTATATTCAGAGTATCAGTGGAATTTACCAATTATAAATACAGAAGCAGGTTGGGAATTTACGCGAGGAAAAGAAGATGTTGTTATTGCTGTTATTGATACTGGGGTAGATATTGAACATCCAGAATTTGCAGGGAAAATAGTGGATGGATATAATGTAATTGATCCAACCCTTCCACCAATGGACGATGATGGACACGGAACCCATGTTGCTGGCGTTATCGCAGCCAACACCAATAACCAAGAAGGAATTGCTGGGATCACTTGGTTTAATAAAGTAATGCCAATTAAGGTTTTAGATCAATCTGGTGCCGGAACCATGTTTGATGTAGCGGAAGGTATTTTATGGGCGGTTGACCATGGCGCAAAAGTAATTAATATGAGCCTAGGCAATTATGCCGAATCGCAATATTTACATGATGCAATCCAATACGCACATTCCAAGGATGTAGTTATTGTTGCGGCGACCGGAAATGACAATACAAATGAGTTAGGCTATCCAGCGGCATATAAAGAGGTGATTGGGGTTTCGGCTGTAGATAACCGTTTGGAGAGAGCAGAGTTTTCTAACTATGGGGATTATGTTGATGTGGTTGCTCCTGGAGTCAACATTGCAAGTACGTATCCCAATAATCAATATGCTGCACTTTCTGGTACATCAATGGCTAGCCCTCATGTTGCCGCTTTAGCAGGTTTAATCCGTGCATATCGGCCAGAGCTTTCCAATGATGAGGTAATAAAAATCATCATCAATACCGCTACTGATCTTGGAGATAAAGGAAAAGATATCTGGTTTGGAGCAGGTCAAATCAATATGGCCAAAGCATTAAAAGACTCCATCAACCAAGAGCATACTTTTGTTAATTGGTTGATTCATTTTAAAACGAACTTAGATAAAGTAAATGAATAAGATTATATATATAAAAAAAGCATCTGGTTTTTTCCAGATGCTTTCGTTTTAATATCTCAATGCAAATTACTGAAGAATTTGCATTATTTTTTCTAAAATAACTTCTTCAGGTACAGCACCTTCTTGCTCTGCTTTACCATCATTAATAACAGTTTTAGGTACACCCATTACATTGAATTGACTAGAAAGCTCAGGGAATTCCATTGCTTCAATCATTTCACCACGAATATGTGGATTTGCTAATGCCATATGATGAGCCACGCGAACCGCGCGAGGACAGTATGGTCAGGTAGGTGTTACGAAAACTGAAATTTTTACATCTTGAGTAATATTCTTTAATTGATCTAATGTTGCCTGAGATAATGTTGTCTTATCATTTGCAACATCAATAATATCTTCAATTAGTGTTCCAAACTCATATCCAGAAGGAATACCATAGAAGCGAACCCCAGTATCTGTACCATCTTCCTTTACAAAAACAATTGCAGGGAATTTGTCTACATCAAGACGGCTTACCTCATCTGCGTTTTCTTCCTTGTCTAAAATTTGCAAATCAATATGATCAGATAGTTCTGCAAGCTCTTCTAGAATTTCTCTAGTATCGTCACAATAGTCACAACCATCTTTTGCTCCAAAGAAACGAACATGTGCAGTACCTTGCATTTGATCGTTAAACATGCCTTTTATCGTTTCTTTATCTTTTTCATCAATTTTAGCCATTCTCTCATCTCCTTCCACTTGTTTGAAAATTCGTTACATCAATTTTCCTATTCGGTTTGATGTATGATTCTAAAAGTTGTATGTATAAAACCTAGAGGTTTTACCATCATTATGAGGTAACTTACCAAACCAATTACTCGATAAATCCTTGATCAATTAAAGCTTGAACTGCATCTTTAGCATTACCTTTAGCACCAACCACTATTTTAATTTGTGTTTCGTCCATTACCTTTTGCATTCCTGGACCCGCATGATCTAATAAAACCATGTCTACCTTTTGTTCCACTAAGAAATTTTTGATTCCTTCATGGTGACCAGGTTGATGATGGTGATGGTGACCGTGGTCGTGATCATGATTGTGGTCATGATTGTGGTCATGATTGTGATCGTGATCGTGGTGGCCATGATCTCCATGTGTTTCTTCAAATGGAGCATTAACTTCATCCCAATTTGTTACTGCCTTATTTTCAATTGTTGCAATGGCTAATGTGTTTGCACGTCCAAAATGAGCATTAATCATACCATTTGGTAATACAGCTACTGCTACTCTCATTTTTTAAGCACCTCCTAATTATGGGAAATTAGTATACCCATAAGGGTATCTTATAATAATTCTAATCAAAATGCAATTCTTAACTCTAAATCAAGTATAATATCTCATTCTAAAAACATAAAAAGGAAACGATATTTACCACTAAAGTATATCGTTTCCTTCTTGTTTAGTTTTTATGCTAATCTAAATACTACTCCTAAGCCACCCTTAGGATATTTCCACTCAATATTATCATGAGGACAGCCGATACGGCAGCTACCACATTCATGACATCCTTCAAATCCCACAAACATTCTTTCTCCTTCCCACTTATAAACCTGAGCTGGGCAGAAAACAGTACAATGTTTTTCTTCACATTTTGTTTTGCAAATATTGTGGTCCTTAATATGAAGATGGGATTCTTTATCACTCACAAAACGAGTCAAATACTGTAAATCGTCGACATTAACCTTTTTCAATGGTTGACTCATTATTTCATCACCTTCCATGCACGGTATAGGTCACGAATCGTACTAATTGTGCCTTTTTCTTGTACCATACCCATAACTTTCTTTTGTTTATCCCACTTAGATACACCATCAACTGTGAACATTTCACTAGCTGCACGATTCATCATTGGAATATATTCCTTGAAGTATACTGGATTACGATCTAATGTATGTGCTGCATCTTTATATTTCTTCAAGTCTTGACCAACAAAGCTGTTCATCAAGTTAGTGCGATATGCATCAAGTATATTAGCAGAGAAATCATTTACTTGCTTCGCCATGATTACTGTTTCTGCAGCCATTCGTCCTGAAGCCATTGCTAGGTTTGAGCCTTCACGATGGATTCCATTTACTAATTGAGCTGCATCTCCAACAACCATAACGCCATGATCCACTAGCTTAGGAATAGAATGGTAACCACCCTCAGGAATTAAGTGTGCAAGATATTCCTTAGGCTCTCCACCTTGAATTAACTTTCTAACAACTGGATGTTGCTTTAGTGTTTCAAGTAATTCATAAGGCTTCATTCTATTTTCCATTAATCCAGATAGTAATGTACCAACACCAATACTTATGCTTTCTTTATTGGTATAGATAAAGGACGTTCCAAGCAATCCCTTTGTAGAATCACCAAATAATTCGATAGTAGCTCCTTGATTTGGCTCTAAATTAAAGCGATCTTCAATCTTTTCCGCAGGAAGATTGATTACCTGCATTACTGCTAATGCTACTTCACTTGGTTTTAATTCTTTGTGGAAGCCTAACTGCTTTGCTAATAAAGAGTTTACACCATCTGCTAGAATAACTACATCTGCATATACGTCTCCGTTAGGACGGTCAGTTCTTACACCAATCACTTTTCCATCTTCAACAATTGCTTCAGTAACAACTGTTTCGTTGATTAACAAAGCGCCTTGCTCTACTGCTTTTCCTGCAAACCATTGGTCAAACTTTGCACGTAATACAGTAAAGTTGTTGTGTGGAGCTTCTGCCCACTCAAGACCTTTATATCCCATTTGGAATACTGATTTCTCATCCATCATCCAGAAGTTTTGTTGTACAATAGGGCGTTCTAATGGAGCTGATTCTAAGAAATCAGGTACGATTTCTTGTAACTGATGGCGATAGATTACTCCACCCATTACGTTCTTTGAACCTGGATATTCTCCACGTTCAAACATAATCACGTTTAGTCCTGCTTTTGCTAAGGTATGAGCAGCAGCAGAGCCTGCAGGACCGGCACCAACTACGATTACATCAAATTTTTCAGCCATGTTTTCTCTCCCCACCCTGCTTTATTTTCTTAAATTCCTCAATTAACTTAGGAAGTACTTCAAATGCATCGCCAACTACAGCATAGTTACACTTATCAAAGATTTGTGCATTTGGATCTTTGTTGATTGCAACTACTACCTCTGAATTTTCCATACCAACTGTATGCTGAACTGCACCAGAAATACCAACAGCAAAGTATAACTTAGGAGCAACGGTTGTTCCTGTTTGACCTACCTGTTGTGAATGCTCTGCCCATCCTGCTTCTACTGCGTCACGGCTTGCACCAACTGCAGCGCCTAAAACTTCTGCTAATTCTTCAATTAATTTAAAACCTTTTTCATCCTGCATTCCTTTTCCGCCGGCAACAATAATATCAGCATCACCTAAACGGATTTTATCAGTAACATCCATAACAACACTAATTACCTTAGATTGTACATTTTCTTCTTTAACATTAATTTTTTCTTCTACTAGCTTCCCTGTACGACCTGGTACTGGTTCTAAGGTTTTCATTACCTTAGGACGAACAGATGCCATTTGTGGTCTATGGTTTTTACATAGAATTGTTGCCATGATGTTTCCACCCATAGCAGGACGAGAAGCCTCTAGTAATCTATTTTTCAAATCAATATCTAGCTTAGTTGTATCTGCTGTTAATCCTGTTCCAAGCTCTGTTGCAACTGTACTTGCTAGGTCTCTACCAATCGCTGTTGCACCAAATAATAGAATCTCTGGCTTGTATTTCTTAACCACTTCTACTACGCCAACTTGGTAAACTTCTGAACGGTATTGATCAAGAACTGGATCATCAACCATATATACAGTGTCTGCACCATACTCATATAAGGTTTTGGAAATATGCTCTACCTTATTTCCTAATAAAACACCAGCTAATTCAACCCCTAATTTGTCTGCTAATTGACGACCTGCACCAAGTAATTCTAAGGAAACAGGGGCAACTTTACCATTACGTTGTTCGATAAATACCCATACACCTTGATCCTCTGATTCAGGAATTGCTACTTTAGGAGTAGCTGTTTCCTTTTGAACTTCTTTAGCTGCTGCCTCTTTTTGTTCTTCTTGCTTTGCTTCTACCTTTACTTCTTCTTTGGCTTCTGCTACTGCAGATTTAACACCAAATGGTAGTGTAATTGCATCTGTAGGACAAACCTCGATACATTCACCACACTCAATACATTTATCAGCAATTACTTGTGCCTGACTATCACCCATAAAAAGAGCTTCATGAGGACAAGTATCAATACATGCTCCACAAGAAATACATGCGCTAGAAATAGAAACTGCCATTATGACACTCCTCCCCCAGTAAATAATCCATGAACATTCACTAGTTTATCCATCACTGTTTTAACTACCTCATCAGCAGTTCCAGTTACCTTTTGGCCACCTGATTGCTTTGGTGGAGCAAAGATTTTACCTACTACGGTTGGAGATCCTTTTAATCCTAGCTGGTCACGGTCAACCTCAATATCGTTTACGGACCAAATTAGCGGCTTATATTTTGCTGCTTTAATCATATTTGGTAGTGGAGCATAGGTTAAATCATTGATTTCCTTTTCAACCGTAATTAAAACTGGTAGTTTAGACTCTACGATTTCTACTCCATCTTCAATTTTACGATGTACTCGAATAACTTTTTTCTCAGCTGAAAAGCTTTCTACATGAATAACTTGAGCCAATACAGGCATACTTAAACGTCTAGCAACACCAGGACCTACCTGAGCAGTATCTCCATCAATTGCTTGTTTGCCAGCAAAAATTACATCTACCGGCTCCTTCTCTGAAACCTTTCTTAATGCCTGTGTTAATGCATAGCTAGTTGCTAAAGTATCAGATCCAGCAAATGCTCGGTCAGAAATTAATACCCCATCATCCGCTCCTAATTCGATACACTTCTTAATCACATCAACCGCCATTGGTGGCCCCATTGAAATAACGGTAACCTTACCACCATATTTGTTTTTTAAACGCACCGCTTCTTCAACCGCATGAGAATCATATGGGTTAATAATAGATGGTGCACTGCTGCGATCAAGTGTATTTGTAACTGGATCAAGCTTAACTACACTCGTATCCGGAACTTGTTTAACAAATACTACATAATGCATAACATGTCACTTCCCCTCTCATTAACATATTATATCTACTTTCTATTAAATACTTGTTTGCGAATAGTTTCACAAACTTACCTACTTTAAGAATAGACAAAAATAGTAAGATATGCAAACGTTATTTTATAATTTTTATAGATTTTTTACAGTTTTCCTCCTTTTTTTCTTATTTGCTTCGTTGTATAAAAAGACATTATAAAATCAATAGTTTATAAGTCCATTGTAACATAAAACCCACTACAATCGAAGCGTTTTCATTTAATTATCATTTTTTTCTAACAGTTTCACTAAATTACCTTTTTCTACTATTTATCATAATTTTCTTGCTTTGTTTAGCTACTAGCTAACGTGAAGGATTGAACGTGCGTGGAATAACTATAATAAAGTCTTAACTAAATTATCGATAGAGCCAATATAAATCCATCAATTACATCACTAGCATATACACCATCACACGGCCCATCAATTCCCCTAATGCGATTTCTTAACTTGTCTTGCATTTGCACCTTCCAAAGATCACTTTCTCTTCGGATTTGCGATAGATCATTTACAAAGTGGCTTACAATGTAGCTTTGATCTACACTTTTAAACTCAACCTTAATATTAGTCTTAGCTAACTCTGAAAGTTCCTTCACTATTTCCTTAAATTCTATATCCAAAATAGAATCTACGGCTATGATATTAATCATATTATCTACTATTTCTTTGTATACATCCTTTTTACTTTGTATTGAAAATCGAGAAAAATGGGGTACGGAATCAAAAAATAGCTGTCCTTCTTCATTCACTGTTAATATTACTATTTCATACGCTTTAAATTTCTGCGATGATTTTACTAATCCCGCTATTTTATTCAATTCGGAAACCTCCCTTATTTCTAATCATTTAATCTCGAAACTATCTAAATCTAGGATTCTACTATATTTGCTTTAATTAATTTAGTATCATTTTATGTGAAATTTTCTAGAAAATAAAGAAGCTAACTCAACACAATAGTTAAGTTAGCTAAATTAAATTAAGAAATATTATTGTAAAATATCTACACGTACATTTTTCTTTACACCAAATTGAATTGCTTCTGATAAATCTTCGATATAAACATCAATTCGATTCCCTTTAATTGCCCCACCAGTATCATGTGCAATTCGATAACCAATTCCTTCAATATATACCCTTGTCCCTAATGGGATTACATTAGGATCTACCGCAATGGTGACATCCTTTTGTACAGGAACACCACTAAAGGTAATACCGTATTCTGGATGTCCAGGACTTTTACCAGTTGATTCAGGACCTGCTGTATATGCAGTTAAGGTAAAATATCCTGTCCTTAAAACATTGGATCTACTAGTTGTCACAGCTTTTGAGTTAGCTGCGGAAACAATTTTGACCTCATTTGGTATTTGAACTTTGTCACCAATTTTTAGTTTTTTCGGATTTAATGTCACATTTAGGCTAAGCAGCTGATTTAGAGGAACACCATTATTTTTTGCGATGCCCCATAGGGTATCTCCTTTTTTAATAACATGTGTTGCCAATTTATTCTCATCTATTGACTCAGATCCATTTGATGTCAGGTTAGTTTGATCATTCATCCCAGTTGCTTTGGTTGGAATGTTTATGACAGCTCCTATTTTTAATGCAGTTGCTTTAATTCCTGGGTTTAAGCTTTCAATGTTCTTCCAATTTACATGATATTGCTGAGCAATTCTAAATAGGGTATCCCCTTTTTTTATCGTGTATTTTTGCCATTCCGTAGTGGAATTCTTATTTATATTGTTGTCTTGAAAAAATATTTCTCTAGCAGATACATTAGATCCTATCAGAAATGTAAACAAAATTAATAGAACTAAAATTCGTTTAGAAATCACAAAAAATCTCCCTTCTTTTATATAGGTTCATTTTCCATCATTTCCAATTTATTCTCTGATTATACATATACATAAACTTCCTTTTTTGAGCCATGCTATAAAATGAGGTGATATCGATGGATAAAAAGAGCAAGGAAAAATTTGCAGAAGAAGCAATGGAGGCTAAGGATACCCCACTAGACCATTGGAGTAAGGACACTGATCCAGCAGTAATGGCAGGCGATGAATGGGTTGATCCACAAGAGGATTTTGGTAATAAGGTAATAGAAAATGAAGATTTAAAAAAAGGAATTCGGACACAAAGCGGTACCTTTATGCATCCAGTTTTTGATGTATCATATGGAGAAGATTAATCCACCTATTTGGTGGATTTTTTGAATTAATATGAATATAATGTAACAAAGAGGTGAGCATATGAAAAAAATGGGAGTAACACTAATCATAATCGCTAGCTTACTTTGGACTCTTTTCTTTATTACATCTTTATTTATTTTTGATGCTCCAGAATTAGGATTTATTATATCCGCCGTGATTATCGGAATTGTTGGAGCCATTTTCATTTTAATTGACGTTGGAAGAGACCGATATCAAGAATATAAGGAGGAGAAGCGAAACGATGATTATCGTAAATACTGAAAATATTGTTGGTTATGAAATTACTGAGGTACACGGATTAGTTCGAGGGAATATTGTACAATCAAAAAATATTGGTAAAGACATCATAGCTGGATTTAGAACCCTTGTAGGTGGAGAAATAAAGGAATATACTGAGATGCTAACAGAGGCAAGACAAAAATCCACCGCTTTAATGGTAAAAGAAGCAGAAGAATTAGGAGCAAACGCAATTGTTAATGTCCGCTATATGACATCACAAATTATGCAGAATGCCGCCGAGATTCTAGCATATGGTACAGCAGTTACTATTCAAAAGAAATAATTATGTATGACTGGAACGCGAGATTTTAATCTTTTCGTATTAAGCCTCTGTTCCAGTTTTTTTGCCTATTTTCTATTATTGTGCTTTCTATATTAAACCCAGCATCCGAACAACCTGAGTAATGGTAAATGTAACAATCAAGGCAATCGATGTTGGGATTATAAAGGCGAGTGCTGTCCATTTTATACTTCCTGTCTCTTTACGAATCGTTAACATTGTAGTAGCACATGGGAAATGCAACAAAGAAAATAATAATAAATTTAAAGCCGTTAACCAAGTCCAACCATTATTCAGTAATAATTCCTTTAAGGCCTGTAAACTATCTAGTTCTACCATGCTTCCTTGGGATAAATAACTCATAATTAGAATAGGGAAAACTATCTCATTGGCTGGGAATCCTAGAATAAATGCTAATAAGATATAGCCATCTAATCCTATAGCATAGCCAACAGGTTGGAGCCAAGATGCTACAATATCAATTAAATTAGCATCACCAATATAAATATTAGCGAACAACCACGTAATTGCTCCAGCAGGTGCCGCTACAATAATTGCTCTTTTTAAAACGAAAATAGTACGGTCAAATACCGACCGAATAAATACTCTCATCACTTGAGGACGGCGATATGGAGGAAGCTCTAAAGTAAAACTAGATGGTACACCCTTTAGCATCGTTTTTGATAAAAACCAAGATATGAATAAGGTAACAGAGATCCCTACTAAGACTAAGCCCACAACAACAAAGGAGGCGACTAATGTAGAATATAAGGCTCCTACCGCGGCTCCAAAGAAAATAATAGCGATAGTAATTAAAGTAGGGAAACGTCCATTACAAGGTACAAAATTATTAGTTAATATCGCTATTAATCGTTCCCTTGGAGATTCTATTATCCGACAAGCAATTACTCCAGCCGCATTACATCCAAACCCCATACTCATCGTTAATGATTGTTTACCATGAGCACCAGCTCTTTGAAAAAACCGATCTAAATTAAAAGCAACTCTAGGTAAATACCCTAAATCCTCAAGTATTGTAAACAGTGGAAAGAAAATAGCCATTGGAGGCAGCATGACAGAGACTACCCACGCCAAACCTCGATACATTCCTAGGACTAAAACACCATGTAACCAGCTTGGAGCATTTAATGCTTGAAATATATTCGTTAGTTGTTCCTGGCCCCAGAAGAACAAGGTAGATAGCATTTGAGAAGGATAATTTGCGCCTGTAATCGTCAGCCAAAGAACCCCCCCAAGTACCATTAGCATAATAGGATATCCAAACACCTTAGATGTCAGAATATCATCTATTTTTCGGTCGATATCTATTTTAGTGGTTTTTTTCTTTACTACTTTCCTCGTTATTTCTCCTGACTTTTGATAAATTTGACTTACTATTTGATCACGAGTTAATTCGGATGATTGAAATTCGGTTGCCATTTTTTTTATCTGATGAAAATCTTCAAGATCTAATTCTACCATGATGCTATCTCCCCTCTCAGATCAATTGAACTAGGGAGTAAATATTTCTCAATCGATTCGATAATGGTTTCATCTCCATCCAATAAACGTAAGGCAACCCACCTAGCATTTATTTTCCCCCTAAGTATTTTTTCCAGCTTTAACGATAGTTGATTAATCCTCTCCTCTATGCCAGCAGAATATCTAATTTGATAAGGTTTTAATTGCAGTTTTTTCATTACAATATCATCAACTATATCTTTTAATTCAGTTAATCCCTTTTGTTCTCTAGCAATGGTTCCAATAACAGGTACTCCTAATTCAGCGGATAGTTTACTTAAATCTACAGAAATTCCTTTTCGTTCTGCTTCATCTAAGAGATTCACTGCTACAACCACATCTGAAGTTATTTCCATAATTTGAAGGGCTAAATTTAGATTTCTTTCTAAATTTGTAGCATCAGTTACTACAATTGTTGCTTCAGGTTTTCCAAAACAAATAAAATCTCTAGCTACCTGTTCATCAGGTGAATTAGCTAATATTGAATAAGTTCCTGGTAGATCAACTAATAAAAAAGGTTTCCCTCGATGTATAAAATGACCTTGAGCATTGGTCACAGTTTTGCCAGGCCAATTCCCAGTATGTTGCTTTAATCCTGTTAATGCATTAAAAATAGTGCTTTTTCCCGTGTTTGGGTTTCCTGCTAACGCAAGAACAATATCTGTTGGACTAGCTTTTTCAATTTTCACGGATACATTACCCCTTTTTATAATTGCTTAACAAAAATTTGATTAGCCTCTATTTTTCGTAAACCTATTAAGGAACCTTTAATTAAATAAGCAGTTGGATCACCAGCTGGACTAACTCTTATCACCTCTATTACAGATTCAGGTACAACTCCTAAGTCTAATAGTCTCCTTCTTAATAGACCGTTTACCATTATCAATTCTACTTCTCCCTTTGCGCCAATTGGTAAGCTTGAAAGTGGGATTTTATTCTTCATTTTGTGTTACCTCCATTCTTTTAGTTATTCTTAACTAATTAAATTAGCCGCAGGAAACTTAACTACCACATTTATATGAAACAAATGAATTTGGCGTGCAAATTTGTTTTAAAGAAAGTAGCCTATTTTTTTGAAAACATAAGTAAGTAATAGAAAACATATGATGTAAAAAAGATGGAATAAAGGTGTGATTTGATGATAGATAACCAAGAGTTTCATACTTTCCGAGGATATGAAATTATGGAAAATCATAAAAAATTGTTGTCCCGTAGTATGGAAGATTATCTTGAAATGATATATAGAAACAGTTTAGAAGAAGGTTATACTAGAATAAATATTTTAGCAGATTCGCTTAATGTTCAGGCTCCTTCCGTTACAAAAATGGTGCAAAAACTCGGGAGATTGGGGTTAATTCAATATGAGAAGTATGGGATCGTTAAGCTTTCAGAAGAAGGAAAAAAAATTGGGAGCTTTCTTTTAAATCGCCATAAGATTATTGAAAAATTTTTGAGAATCTTAGGGGAAGAGGAACAGCTATTAGTAAATGTAGAACTTATAGAACATAATGTAACATTAAGTGCCCTAAATAAAATCGATATGCTTAATAACTTTTTAGAATCAGACCAAGAATTACTAAGAAAATTTGAAAAATATCGCAATTCTTCGCAACCAGGGAAAAACTTGAAGAATCATAATATCAATTTTAAATAAAACCTAAAAGAATGGAGAAACCATTCTTTTTTTTGAATATAGTTTAAAACCCACAATTTAGGCGTTTACCCCCGTTACTGATAGTTGCCTACTTGAATATGGTGTTAAGGAAGACAATTGAACAGGGAGGAATTCATGTGCAACATGCGCAAATGGAAAAAGCATATGCTTTATTACGACGTTGTATGGAGCTAGAATTTGCAGCTGTAGAAATCCGCTTGTATCTCGATACTCATCCTTTTGATCAACGTGCTCAATGTGACTTTAAACGAGTTACTTATCAATGCATGCTCTTAAAACCACAAGTAGAGCAATATTTTGGGCCATTAGAAAACTTCAGCTTTTCTCAAGAAAATCCATCCCGTTGGGTCGAAGAACTTTGGCCTTGGGAATTAGTATATTAAAAGGTGGGGTGAGAGAATATGTGGATTTACAAAAAAATGCTACAACATCCAATTAGAATAGAAAAGCCAGATTTAAAAATTGCAAAGTTTTTAATTACTCAATATGGTGGACCAGATGGAGAGTTATCTGCGGCATTAAGATATTTGAATCAGCGTTATAGCATGCCTAATAAGCAGGCCAAAGCGCTTTTGACGGATATTGGTACTGAGGAATTAGGCCATTTAGAGATGATTGCAACAATGGTTCATAAGTTAACCAAAGGGGCTACCCCACAGCAAATGATAGCTGCTGGTTTAGGTGGGCATTATGCTGATCACGAAAAAGCGCTTTATTATGTTGATGCCAATGGTAATCCTTGGACAGCAACATATATTCAAGCAAAAGGTGATGCTATTGCAGATTTAGTAGAAGATATCGCTGCTGAAGAAAAAGCTAGAGCTACCTACGAAAACTTAATCAATATGACTGATGATCCTGGTTTAATCGATGCACTTAAATTCTTAAGAGAACGGGAAGTAGTACACTCTCAACGTTTTAGAGAAGCTCTATATCTTGTTCGAGAGCATACTAAAGGTGGACGCTATTACCCAGAAATTCAAGAAACTAAAGATATTTTTACAAACACTACTAATATTACACCTGATGATGTCTTAGATTAATTTCCAAATTTGATGAATTAAAGAAGGGAGCGTTGCTTGTGAAAAGAAGAGGTTATCCCCCTATTCCTTTCCCACCTGTCAAACCAATGCCTGCTCCACCAGCAGATTATTTAAATCAATTTTCTTATAGTCAGGCATTAAATAAGGGAACTCTATTTAAATGGTTATATGATCCATACCAAAAAAAAATTGATTTCTTCGCTTAGATTTTAAAATTTATAGTTGTATTATTTTATTTTGACAATATAGGCTGATGAGCTATCATTCATCAGCCTTTTTAATTTATTTATCAAACAAAAAAATAAATATTTTTCATAAAAAAGTATTTTCAAATGAATGAGACATGGTATAATTTAACTAAATATTCAAAAGATTTACTAGAAATAAAAAAGTTCCAAAAGTAAAAAAAATAAATGGGGTGGGGTAAAAATGTACAAAGATAGGATTCGTTATGCGCCTTATCTTGATAAGGTTATGTCTGCAGAAGAAGCAGCACAATTTATTCAGGATGGCATGATTGTGGGAGCGAGTGGATTTACTCGTGCTGGGGACCCAAAAGCTGTTACATTAGCATTAGCAGAAAGAGCAAAAAATGAAAAAGTTAAAATCAAATTTTGGACAGGGGCTTCATTAAGTGATGAAGTAGATGGCGGATTAGCAGAAGCTGGTGCTTTATCTCATCGTATGCCTTTCCAAGCAACAAAGAGCATGAGAGATTTAATCAATAAAGGTGAAATTCTATTTACTGATCAACACTTAAGCTTATCTAATGAGTGGATTCGTATGGGAGTTATGGGTCCAATTGATATCGCTTTAGTGGAAGCGGTTACTATTACAGAAGATGGATATATCATCCCAACTTCTTCCGTTGGTAATACTCCAATCTTCCTAGAGCAAGCAGAAAAAGTTATTGTAGAAATTAACTTAGCACATAATCCTCTTTTAGAGGGAATGCATGATATATTCTTACCTGCAAAACGTCCAGGTAGAGAAGCGATTCCAATAAACAACGTTAGCGATCGTATTGGAACACCATATATGAAGGTAGATCCAAGTAAAGTAGTTGCTGTTGTAATTACGGATCAAATGGATGTTCCTTCAAACATCTTACCTGCTGATGAAGAAACTAAAATCATGGCAAACCATATCATCAACTTCTTAGGTGAAGAAGTAGAAAAAGGACGTATTCCTTCTTCATTAATGCCATTACAATCTGGTGTTGGTACCATTGCCAATGCAGTATTAGAAGGACTTGTTGATTCTCCTTTCGAAGATTTAGTTGTAGCTTCAGAGGTTTTACAAGATGCTGTATTTGAACTTATTAAAGCAGGTAAAGTTAAGTTTGCTTCCGCAACCTCTGTAACTTTATCTCCTGAATGGACAAAAGAATTCTTTGGTAACCTAGAAAATTATAAAGATAAGCTATTATTCCGTCCACAGGAAATCAGTAACCATCCTGAAGTAATTCGTCGTATGGGATTAATTGCAATCAATACTGCTCTTGAGGCAGACATCTTTGGTAATGTTAACTCCACTCATGTTGGTGGAACTCATATGATGAATGGAATTGGTGGATCTGGAGACTTTGCTCGTAACTCTATGTATTCCTTCTTCGTAACCAAGTCTATTGCGAAAGATGGAAAGATTTCAAGTATCGTTCCAATGGTTTCTCACGTTGACCATTCTGAGCATGATGTGCAAATTCTTGTTACAGAGCAAGGATTAGCAGACTTACGTGGTCTAGCTCCTCGTGAAAGAGCAGAGCTAATCATCGAGAAGTGCGTACATCCAATGTACAAAGAGAAGATGAGAGATTACTACAATAGAGCAGTAGAACGTGGTGGCCATACTCCTCATGTATTTGAAGAAGCTACTTCCTGGCACTTAAAATTACGTGATACTGGTTCTATGCTATAATTTAATCTAGCATAGAATCTAGAATTATTTTATAAAATAAACCCCAGATCTTACTTGTAAAAAGTAAAATCTGGGGTTTTTATAAATATGGATAGAAACTATTAATCCCTATTCACTATTCACACTAATTTTCTTGTACTTTCTCTTTTTCGCGAATAATCACGAACATATATTTATACATCAAGGCACTTAATAATGCGGATGCAAAAATCAGGCTAAAAATAACCACTGGAGAAAAAAATGCTGAAAGATAAAGAGATATAGGAGCTAATGATCGGCCAATGGTAAATTGCAATGAAGAAGCGCCTAGATATTGCCCTCTTTTATCCTCAGGAGCAATTCGCGTAATAAAATTCTGAATTACTGGTGTACGAATTAACTCAGCGATTGTAAACAATACCATTAAGGAAATAAGAACGATTGCATTAGTAGTAAAGCCCATTAACCAAAAACTAAATCCAAATAAAGCCGAGGAGATAATTAAAGCTTTTTCATCACTCCACTGAGTGATAAGCCTACTTACCAATACAGTAAATAACACTACCACTAATCCATTTACTGAAATTAACCAGCCAAATAATCTTTCTCCTGTCACTAACAGCTCTGCAAAGCCTAAGTCAAGCATTTGATTTGGAATAAAATTCTTTAAGTAAACTCCCATGTACAAATCCATTTGCATAAATACCTGAGAAATTAAAATTCCTCCAATAATATAAACAAAGAATGCTTTATCCGTAAAAATAATTCCATAATTTTTTAATTGAGATATTACCCCTACCCCATTTGTTGCTTCCCTTGCGGCTTTTGGCAATGTTTCTCTTAGTACCTTTAACATAATTACAAATAGGATCAGCGTTAATGTTCCTGAGGTTAGTAATAAATATTTTTTGTAAGCAAAAAAGAAAATACTTCCTAGTATTGGCCCAACAACAACACCAAGATTGATTGAGGTGTAAAATAATGCAAAAACCGGTCTTCTTTCCTCTACTGGCACAATATCTGCTACCATTGCCATACTTGCTGGATGATAAATGCTTCCCATTATTGACAATCCGACAAATGCAAAATATTCAATCCATGGACTTGGAGAAAAAGCAAATATTAATAATAAAACTCCTTGTACTCCAAGGGAAATGACCATCATACGTTTTCTTCCAAATCGATCTGCAGCAAAGCCACCAAATAAATTAGCAATCATCCCTAATATCGGTGGCCCCATCATTAGGATGCCAGCTGTCCGTTCACCAAAATTGTCCACAAAATAAATGGCCATAAACGGAAAAAACATCCAAAAAAGAACACTATTAATTGATTCTCCAAATAATCTTACCTTTAAGTTCATATCCAAGTTTGCAATATTCATTTGTTTTCCTCCAATAAGCGTTACCCTACAATATTGACCCTATTTAATATACCATTATTTTCATCTTCTTAGTTAGAAGGTTTTAAATATTTATTGTCATTTTTCTAATTAGGCAAATTATTATTACTATTTGCTGTTAAATGTTCTATAATAGAAGTAACAGGCTTTTAGCTACAATGTTTCATTTTGTTTGTTTAGTATGTACGCAAAGATGCTTTTCTTAAGTACCAAGACTAACAAAACGGGGTGAAGCCAGATGGAATCAATGAAACTATCAACAATAGTTCGCCATGTAGATCCAAAGCTTCAAAGCATGTTAACAATTCATGAATTAAATATGCCTGTTGTATTAAGAGATGGAATTAATTCTGTTACTACACAAGACATCCTAGAAATTATTGAAGCTACAATATTACGTTCAAAGAATGGTGTCCTCTTACATTAGTAAGAGGCATCTTTTTCTGTACTTCAAGAAATTTTAAGCTCTTTAAAAGAATAAAGTATAAGGAAACTAAGACTTCTAAAAATCTTAACCATAAAAATAGCAGGGCTATTATCCCTGCTATTTTTATATTAATTCATATTAATTTAAATTATTTTAAGCCCTTTTTATTAATAATGGGCATCTTCATCTGTGACTTTACCAGAGAAAATCTTAAACATCATAATTTGATAGAAAATAACAATTGGAACAAAAATCAATGCCACGATTAACATGATATTTAAGGTATATTCACTAGAAGAAGAATTGAATACAGTTAAGCTAAATTGATCACCTAAACTTGAAGGGAACATATTTGGAAATAATCCGATAATCCCAAAGAAGGTGGTTGTAAATATTAATACGGAAGAAGCTATAAAGCTCTTAAAAGCATCTCCTCTGCCAATAAATAGCTTCACTGCAAGTAAAGCAATTACGGCAATCGCCGGAACAATAAACCAAGCTGGTTTTTCAAAATAATTTTGATATAAATTAGTTGACGAATAGCTCATCACTAGAAAAATCAGGGTAATTGCGACAACAGCATACCAAAGCTTTCCTGCCCAATCCATAGCCCTTTTACTTAAGGTATCTGCTGTTTTTAATCCAATCCACACACTGCCAGTTAATATAAATAAAGAGAAAAATAGCAACCCACCCATCAGTCCATAACCATTAAAAAACGATAAGAAGGTTCCCTGATAGCCATTATCATCAAATGGAATCCCTTGGAACATATTAGCGAAAACCACACCGAAAATGAACACGACCAGAAAGCTTCCAAAAAAGAATGCCCATTTCCAACCTTTTTTCCATTGCTCATTTTCACTCTTACCTACAAATTCGATGGCTGTTCCTCTTAAAATCAAGCCGAGCAAAATTAACATAAATGGCATATAGAAGGTACTAAACATAACTGCGTAGGTACTAGGAAATGCGGCAAAGGTAGCACCTCCAGCAGTAACTAGCCATACTTCATTCCCGTCCCAGAAAGGACCGATTGAATTCATCAAATGACTTTTTTCTCTATCATTTTTTGCAATGAAAGGATATAAAAGCCCTACTCCTAAATCAAAGCCATCTAGCATAAAATAGACTGCCCATAATAATCCCCATAGTCCAAACCAGGTTATTGCTAATGTTTCATAGGACATACTTTCGCCTCCCTTCAATTTATACGTGTAACCCAGTGGATTGGTTTACATCGATTTTTGGTGGTATATTTTCCGGTCCTCGTTTTGCATATTTTGCAATCAAATAAATATCTAAACCAACCAGAATCGTATAAAAAACAATAACCCCGATTAGTGAAGTGAGCACTTGGGAGGCAGCTATCGGTGAAACCCCATCCGAAGTTTTCATTAGACCATATACAATCCATGGTTGTCTTCCAACCTCTGCTACCATCCAGCCTAGATTAATCGCAATGTATGGTAGAGGGATAGAATAAAGTAGCATTTTTAAATATGGTCTATTCTCCATTAATTTATCCTTGCGATATAAATAGATTCCTAGCATAGCCATCAAAATAAAGTATACTCCTAAGCCAACCATAATTCTGAAGCCCCAGAACACTAAAGGAACGGGTGGTCTTTCATCCTTAGGGATATCATTTAAGCCAATAACCTTCGCATTTGGATCTTTAAAGGCCAAGATACTGGTCATTTTAGGGATACCAATTGCTTCAATTAGGTTTCCTTCCCCATCCCAACGAGGAACCTGAAGTAAATACATTGGTGCTCCCTCTTTTGTTTCCCAAATTGATTCCATCGCCGCAAACTTAGCAGGTTGTACCTCTGCCACATTACTACCGTTTAAATCACCTAATACGGCAACTAAAATGGATGAAACTAGTGCAAAAATAACCGCATACTTAAACGATTTTCTAAAAAACTCCACTTGGCTTTTTCTTAATAAATGATAAGCGCTTACACCTAAAACAAAGAACGCAGCTAATAAATACGCAGAAAATGTTGTATGGAAAAACATCAGCCAAGCATATTTATTTAAAACTAATGCCATAAAGTCGACCATCTCTGCCCTTCCATTCCGAAGAACATAGCCTACCGGATGCTGCATCCAACCATTAGCAATAATAATCCAAACGGCTGACAAGTTAGTTCCTAAAACAACCATCCAAATAGCAAATAGATGGAGCTTTTTTGAAATTTTGTCCCAGCCATAAATCCATAGTCCTAAAAACGTCGATTCTAAAAAGAAAGCAACTGTAGCTTCTATTGCCAGAGGAGCTCCAAAAATATCACCTACAAATTTCGAATAGTTCGCCCAGTTTGTGCCAAACTGAAATGACATCGTAAGTCCTGTAACAACTCCAAGGGCAAAATTAATAATAAATAGTTTCCCCCAGAACTGAGCCATTTTCTTGTATAGCTCGTTATTTGTTTTTACATATTTCGTCTCCATCATTGCGACCAACACAACCAAACCAATGGTTAATGGCACAAATAAGAAATGAAACCCGATTGTTACTGCAAATTGAATCCTGCTTAATGTAACGATATCCATTCTTTATTCCCTCCCATGCACTTCTGACTTTTCAATTTCAAAAAAATAAACTTATGTATTAGTTCTTTTTAATGGTTTTACCATTATTATCTATGTAATATTTTACTATGAGATTTAAAAATAATCACTACTTTTTTATATAATAAGTGTAGAAAGTATAATAACTGAAAAGAGATAGTAAATCGTAATGGAATCGTGTAAACTAGATTCATTATATTTTGTGGGGGAAGAATCAATTGGAAAAGATCTTAAAAAGTAAATTAGGAATGATTATCGTTGCAATTTTTGTCACCTTTTTATGGGGTAGTGCTTTCCCTTTTATTAAACTAAGCTATGCATTATTAGATATTCAAGCTAACGAAATTGGAGAACAACTTCTTTTTGCAGGCTATCGCTTCTTTCTTGCCTCCATCCTGATTTCTTTCGTACTGCTCATCCGCTACAAGAAAATTGTCCTTCAAAAAAATAGTATTCGACCAATAATGAAAATAGGCTTATTCCAAACTGCACTACAATATTTTTTCTTTTATATTGGCCTAAGCTATAGCACTGGTATTCAGGGTTCGATTATTGCAGGAGGAACAGGGACTTTTTTCGCTGTAATTTTAGCACATCTATTTTATCGCCAAAGTGATGCTATGAGTACACGGAAGATAATTGGTGTATTCATTGGCTTTATCGGTGTCATTTTAGCCAATATTCCTCAAGGACAAATTGAGCTTCAATTTGGTTTTGGTGAACTTTTCTTATTAATTTCTGCATTAATGGGATCATTAGGAAATATTTATGCCAAGCAATATAGCCATCAGTTTAATCCTGTATATTTAACTGCATTTCAAATGATGCTTGGATCATTCTTCTTGTTAATCGTAGGGATTTTTAAAGCCGGAGCTTTCCCTTTTGATTTTAACTTCGTTAGCTTCGGAATGCTTTTATATTTATCCTTTTTGTCTGCTGCTGGCTTTACATTATGGAATAGTTTGTTAAAATATCACAAAATCAGTTTAGTCTCTATGTTTATGTTTTTAATTCCCGTATTTGGTGTTTCCCTATCCTCTATGATGCTAAGAGAAGCATTAACTGGACTGATCTTTTTAGCACTTATGTTTGTAATCACTGGAATTATTATCGTTAATAAATCATCAAAAGCTCAAAAGGAAGTAAAAATCCCCGCACCAAAATAATGGTACGGGGCTCTTCTTATTGAATCCTCACTTTATATTCTTTTAACCAAATATTAATTTGTAATAAATAAGCAAGAAGCTGTGGACCTGTCATCAACTGACCGAACCATGGTACATTAACATCTTTTACATCAGACTCTACTAGCTGTGTTACATATTTTCTATCAATAAGTTGATTTAATGGTTCATTTCCATCCGCCAGAATTTCGTTAATTTCTTCTTTTACAAGCTCCGTGTATTTTGGATGATGCGTCTTAGGATATGGGCTTTTTTTACGTTCAATAATCTCTATAGGAAGTAATTCCTTCATTGCTCTACGTATCAGCCCTTTCTCTCTTCCATCCATATTCTTCATTTCCCATGGAATATTCCAAGCATATTCTACAATTCGATGATCAGCAAATGGAACTCTTACTTCTAATCCTGTGCCCATGGTCATTCGATCCTTTCTCTCTAAAAGAGTAGACATAAACCACGTCATGTTGATATAAAATAACTCTCTCATCTTTGCCTGTTCGTTAGTATCCGATGCTAATTTAGGAACCTCTGCTATGGTTTGCTGATATTTATCTTGGATATACCCTTCTAAATTTAATTTTGTTTTCAGTTCGGAGGAGATGATATTTTTTCGTATATTTAGCGAACGAACCCAAGGAAATGCTGTTGAATTTAAATCTTCCTTTCGGTAAAACCATGGATATCCACCAAAAATTTCATCAGCACATTCACCAGATAGTGCCACGGTTGCATTTTTTTTAACTTCCCGACTAAAAAGTAAAAGTGATGAATCGACATCTGCCATACCCGGCAAATCTCTCAAAAGAACCGCATCCTTTAGCGTCTTTACCAATGGTGGAATATCTAGAGTTATATTTTGGTGGTAAGAGTCAATGTATTCAGACATGATATTAATCCATTTTTGGTCTGAGTTTGGTTGGAATTCGCTGGCATTAAAATGCAAATAGTTATCTACATAATCAATGGAGTAGGTATTAAGTTCTCTCTTGCTACCCTGATATTGAGCTCCTGCGACTGCTGATATAATACTAGAGTCAAGGCCACCTGATAAGAATGTGCAAATTGGCACATCAGAAACTAATTGACGTTGAATGGAATCTACTAAAAGCTCTCTGATCTTTTCAATTGTGGTATTCTCATCATCAAGATGAGGGGCACTTTCTACCTGCCAATATCGATTGATTTTTAACCCCTTCCGGTCAAAGACTAAAAAATGCCCTGGTCTTAATTCCTTAACCCCTTTAAACACCCCATTACCCGGGGTTCTAGAAGGACCTAAGCCAAATATTTCCGATAGTCCATCTTCATCAACCACCGCATCAACATCCGGATGAGCTAAAATCGCCTTTATTTCAGAACCAAATAATAAGCGATCCTCACTATGATGATAAAATAAAGGTTTTACCCCTAAACGATCACGCGCTAAAAAAAGCTTTTGTTTTGCTTCATCCCATACACCAAAGGCATAGATTCCATTTAATTTATTAACACTTCTTTCGCCCCATTCAATATAGGAAATTAATAGCACCTCTGTATCCGAATTTGATTGAAACACATGACCTAATTCTTCTAGTTCACGTTTAAGCTCTGCTGTGTTGTATAGCTCTCCATTATAGGTAATCACATATTTTCGGTTTCCATAATCTCTAATCATTGGTTGTGCTCCACCCACTGGGTCAATAACGACCAACCGGGTATGGGCTAACCCTGAATTCGGTGAGAACCAGAAGCCATTAGCATCTGGCCCCCGATGACTCAACGTCCTTCCCATTTTTTCAATTACTTTTGTATATGAAGTCAAATCGATTTTCCAATCGATCCATCCTGCAATTCCACACATTATTCTTCATCCCTTCACCATATTGAATGATAACGATTTTCATTATCATCTATATATATTTACGTTGATTTTTAAAAAAGGTGATGGAATAATCGATAAAATTTAAAATCCCTCCTATCAAAAAGAGAAGGAGGGATAATTATTCAGTTAATTTAAATTATAATTTATAAAATGCATTAAAAGACTGGATAATATAATCGTGATCCTTCACACTTGCTAGCTCTCTGATGGAATGCATTGCAAGCATCGGATTTCCAATGTCAACAGAGCGAATATCTACCTGTGTAGAGGAAATTGGTCCAATTGTAGAGCCACCTCTAACATCAGAGCGATTTACAAATTTTTGTACTGGAATATTGTTTTCTTTGCAAATTTGTTCATATACAGCAATAGAATCGCTATCTGAGGTATAGCTAAAGTTAGAATTGATTTTAATCACAGGACCGCCATCTAATTGTGGCTTATTTACCGGGTCATGTTTTTCAGGTCGATTTGGATGGATTGCATGAGCCATATCCGCTGAAATCATAAAGGAATGAGCAAGGGCACGGAAATAATCCTCTCTCTCTTTTCCTAATGCATATCCAATTCGTTCTAATACATTAGCTAGCATTGGTGCATTGGCGCCTTGTCTTGTTCTACTTCCAATCTCCTCATTATCAAAGCAAACCATCACATTTGTAGCTAATGATGCTTTAGCATTTTTCAAAGCAGTTATCCCAGCATGAACCATAGCTAGATTGTCTAATCGGCCAACAGAGATTAACTCTTGATTTAAGCCGATAATACTTCCTTTTTCATATTCATATAAAAATAAATCAAAATCGATAATATCCTCAGCATCTATCTTTAGTTCTTCTGCAATAAGCTTTGTTAAAAATCCATCTTTCTCTAAGGTTTCCGATACTAGTCCAAGAAGTGGTAGTGTGTCGATTTGACGATTGAGCTCAATTCCTTCATTTACTTTGTTGTTCATATGTATAGCAACATTAGGAATAATTAATAAAGGACGGTTAAAATTCACCAATTTTGTTTTAGGCTGTAATGGATTTTCACCCTTTACCATTACCCTACCAGCCAATGATAATGGACGATCTAACCAAGTGTTTACAATTGGCCCACCATAAACCTCCGTATTTAGCTTTAAATAGTTGGCTGTTGTCATTTCTGGGTTTGGTTTTACACGAAAAGTTGGGCTATCCGTATGTGCAGCAATCAATTTAAATCCATGCTGTTCTATTTGACCCTCCCCCACAATAAATGCAATTAATGCGGAGTTATTTCTAGTAACATAGTATTTTCCACCCTTACTTAATTTCCAGGCATCACTAAATTCTAGTTCTTTAAATCCTGCTTGATCCAACTCTTCTTTTACTGTTTTTACCGCATGGAAAGCAGTAGGACTTTTATAAATAAAGTCAATTAATTCTTGAGCTAATTGTTGTTGAGTGTTTTCCATAATACCCTCCTATATTTTATTTCGTTGAATTTATGTAAGTATCTCTAATATATCAGATTATATCAAAAAAAGAAAAAAGAATGACCATTTAGAGTCATTCTCTCCCTTATATTTACATTTTATATTTATACCTTATAAACTAATTATTATTATTGAACCACAGGTAACTCAGCTTTTTCCCAAGCTCCCATTCCACCGATCATAGATTGTGCATTTAATCCAGCAATTTTCATTGCAGATGCAGTTTTAGAAGCATTTTGTCCTGAATAACATACAACAAGAATTGGCTTATCTGCAGGAATGGTATCTAATCCATTTCCAATATCAGCGATTTGCATATTTACAGCACCTTCAATATGTCCTTTAGCAAAATCTTCTGCAGCACGAATATCAATTACATAGAAATTAGCCATTTGATCTTTTACCGCGTCAAGCTTAACCATTAGCGTTTTTTCTTGATTGGTTAAGAAATTCTTTACTACTTCATCAACAATTGCATCTTCATCTACTTCTGGAGCTGGTTGAGTAGCTGCTGGCTGCTCAGATGATGGTGTAGTAGTTGGTGCCGCAGTTTCCTTTTCAGCACAACCTGTTGCAAATGCCATTAATGAAATGACCATCACCATTAATAATAAAGATATACGTTTTTTTAACATTGAAAATCTCCCCCTAAACCATTTTTTAATTTGATTTTTTATTATTGGATTTGTACAAATTTATTTGTACTTGGTTTTAGATTCTTCTAAAACCACCTCCTTTAATATATAAAAGTATTATGTATTAATTTTCACATTATAATAATTATAATTTAATAATTATTTATATTTAATGGGTTGAAATCTAATATTAATTGTGAATTTATAATCAATCTTTGATTGTTTTTATCTTTGAAATCATTATATTATAGATTCAATTAAAAAAATATCATTTTAAAATAATGTTCAGAAAGCATTCACACTTAATAAAAAATCAGGATAATTTCCTCTATGACGATAATAATAAAAGCTCCAATTGTTGCAATTTAATGGCCGAATGATGGCTAAAGTTTGACATTAGAAAAGCTTGGCTTTTGAGGCAAAAGGTTAGCTGCTCTAATTTCGATAAGAAAAGTGATACTTTCTTGTCAAAAAAAAAAAAAATAAGTCTGTTTATGCAGACTTATTCCGACTTATTTATCGACTTTATATATAATCAAATTTCTGGATATCAGGATCAGGATATCAGCATCGCTACCGTTACACCAAATATTGCGCCCACCAAAACCTCTAATGGCTTATGACCTAATAATTCCTTTAATGGAGTATGAGTCCATTTCGGCTTATGCTTCAAGTTTTCTAGTAAAAGATGAAAATCCTTTACAAGAACATTTAAAATCTTTGCGTGCTTTGATGCCTGATAACGTACTCCTGCAGCATCCCACATCGTGATTAAAGCAAAAACAGCTGCAATAGCAAAATAAGAAGATGTAATTCCTTCTTTCAATCCTATTGCCGTTGTTAAAGATGAAACCATTGCTGAATGTGAGCTAGGCATTCCACCATTGCTAAAAACGATCATGGGATTAAAATTTTTATTTACAATCCATTCGATTGGAAATTTGATAGCTTGAGCTAAGGCCATTGTAAAAATGGCAATCATTACTGGGTAGTCGCTGAGCATAGCCATTGGTATTAAAGGTCCCCTTTACATTTCATTATTTTGTTAACATGTTTTGTTCATTTCAATTATTTGTTTTGGAGACATTAATGCATTACTGTATATATGTCGTGGAGCATTAGAAAATCTATTTAATGCATCCTTGGGCAAATAGTCTACTAAAAATGATGGATATAATTCGTATTCGTTTAATCGATCTATTGGAACAAATTGAATTGTGAGTTGAGTTGCATCTGGATTTTGAATCACGTCACCAATATTAATTTTCCAATCCTCTATATCCACAAGATAATACCATCCGAATTCATGATGTTCTATTTCTTTAAACTTAAAAATATTTTCATTAAAATATATTAATTTGTTTATTTTTCCGACCATCTTTGTTTCCTCAAATACTTCCCTCAGCACCGATTCTTCAATTGGTTCACCAAAATCCACTCGTCCACCAATAAGAAAGGAGAAGCTATCCTTCCACTTCGTGATCAATAAATGATTATCGCGAATTATAATTGCTCTAGTAACAATGTTAACCTTTTGGTTTTCCTTTAGAATCATATCTACCCTCCATTATTTTAGAAAAGCTTGGCTTTTTGCCTTCTACTTTCCTATTAGATAAAAAAGGAAACGGTTTTAGCGCTTCCTTTCATTATTAATTAAATCATATTTTAGATCCCATAGCTGTTGAGATAAATCCACATGATAGATATGGGGATTTTTCAAACGTCTAATCTCTTCCGATAAAGAAGCTAGCTCTTGTCGGGCATTTAATTTAATTTCCTCCAATGAAGGGGATTGATATATTTGTGTTCCTTGTTCAAAAACAGGCACTAATAATTCCTTTGCTATAAAATTCTTCATTGCTTTTTTCTTCCATGTATTAATCGGATCAAAAGCAACAAATTCATCCTTCGGGATTTCTTCTTCTTTTAGCATCATTAAATCAAGTATTGCCCGATTAGTGCTTTGATCATAAAATCTGACCGATTTTTTACAACCGGGAGTAGTGATTTTCTCTGGATTTTCACTAATTTTAATTTTTGGTTTAAATTCATCCTGCTCTTTTTCCGCCACTAATTTATATACAAAGCCTAAGGATGGACAATTTTTAGAGACAATTAGATTGGTTCCAACTCCCCAAATATCTATTTTAGCTCCTTGAAGCTTTAAATCTCTAATCAAAAATTCATCTAAGTCATTTGAAGCAACAATTTTTGCTTCAGGAAAACCAGCATCGTCCAACATTTTTCTTCCAACTTTAGACAGATACGCTAAATCGCCTGAATCAAGACGAATGCCATAATTGACAAACTTTTCCCCGTATTTATATTTCATTTGCTTAAATGTTTCTATGGCGTTAGGAATCCCACTTTTAATCGTATTATATGTATCCACTAAAAGAATTGCATTATTCGGAAATGCTTCTGAAAAAGCTAAGAAAGCTTCTAGCTCAGTTGGATAGCTTTGAACATATGCATGTGCATGGGTTCCTTTCACTGGAATATTAAATAGCTTTCCTGATAAAACATTCGAAGTCGCAGCTACACCACCAATATAAGCAGCTCGTGCCCCATAAATCCCTGCATCTGGGCCTTGTGCTCTTCTTAAACCAAATTCTAATACAGGATCATTCTCTGCTGCATGTAATATTCTTGATGCCTTGGTTGCAATTAGAGATTGGTGATTTACTATATTTAAAATAGCAGTCTCAATTAAATGTGCTTCTAATAAATTGGTTTCAATCCGAATCACAGGTTCACTTGGAAATATCACTGTACCCTCTGGAACTGCCCAAAGATTTCCTGTGAATTTAAAATTAGTCAAATAGTGAAAGAACTCTTCATCGTAGGGGTAAGTTCCTCTTAAGTATTCAATATCTTCCTCTGTAAAGCTTAATCCATTAATATATTCTATTACTTGTTCTAAACCTGCAAATATAGTGTATCCACTACCACAAGGATTTTTTCTAAAAAACACATCAAAAACGACTTCTTTACTTAACAAATCATTTTTATAATGAGCATACATCATATTAATTTGGTAATAATCAGTTAGTAAAGTAAGATTTCGAGTATAGTTCTCTATCTCCATGGATGTTCTCCTTTTAATTTAGAAAATTTAGCTTATAGTTTCTATTTTACCATTATAATAGATAATTTCACTATAAAAAAACACTACGCTTATTTACGTAGTGTTGTTTATGTAGAAGGAAAGTAAGCCTGTAAGCCGAGTTTTGTTCTTCGAGTGGTATAACGCCTAACATAGTTAGGCTTCCACTATTGAAGTGGCAATCATCTATCTAGGCCATATATTACTACATGGCTCAAGCGACCAACCCGAACGCAGAGCGGGCAGCTCCAAAAGCGTTCCTATCAGGTCTTGCTCCAGATGGGGTTTACCAGGGAATAAGTCGCCATATTCCCTCGTGGTCTCTTACACCACGGTTGCATCCTTACCTGCATCTTTACAGATACATAGGCGGTCTATTTCTGTGGCACTATCCTTCAGATCGCTCTGACTGGACGTTATCCAGCATCCTGCCCTATGGAGCTCGGACTTTCCTCTCGTGGTTCCTTGCGGAGATCCACCAGCGATTACCCAGCTTACTTTCCCTTATGACATCAAAAGTAATATTAAATTGTTAATTAATATCAATCACAGTAATAACAAGTATAACAAAATTAATGGTTATGTTCAAACCAAAGATTATGGTTCCACTGGAAACATTTATATTAGATAAATTGAAATGGATTGGTATCTGTTTCCGATATGATCACTTCTGTAGAATACTTTCGATTCTTTAATTCAGTTTGTAGGAATGAATTTAATATCGGTAAAATATTCTTTTCTATATTATGTCCTGCATCAATAATTGTTAAACCATTTGCTAATGCTTCATGAGCAGTATGATAATAAATATCACCTGTAACTAATACATCCGCTCCTCTAAAAGATGCTTTAGAAACAAAGCTATTACCATCCCCACCAACTACAGCTACTTTTTTAATCTCTTGGTCTAGATTGCCAATAGCTCTTACCGCTTTTACTCCTAATTTTCCTTTAACAAAATTGGCAAAATCGTAAAACTTCATTGGCTGCTTTAATTTTCCTATCCGTCCAATTCCATAGCTTTTTCCTTTGATTTCTACTGGATAGATATCATAAGCAACCTCTTCATAAGGATGAACATGAAGCATTGCTTTGATAATTTGATTTTGCTTCTCCTCAGGAATAATTGTCTCGATTCTAACCTCTTCCACCTGCTCCAATTGATTCTGTTTACCGATAAACGGGGTTGTTCCTTCTCTTGGCATAAATGTTCCCGTTCCCTCAATATTAAAGGTACAATGACTATAATTCCCAATCCAACCTGCTCCTGCAGAAGAAATCGCATCAATGATCACCTGTTGATGATCTTTTGGAACGAATACGACAAACTTTTTTAATTTTTGATTGGTATGCTCCTCTAATAATGTTATATCCTCTAGTTCTAATTGTTGAGAGAGGACGTCATTCACTCCTCCATCAGCCATATCTAGATTTGTATGAGCGACATAAACAGAAATATCCGCTTTGATTAGTTTTTCGTAAATTTTCCCCTGAGGTAAATCCGTGCGCAAGTTTTTAAGTGGCTTATAAATAACTGCATGATGTGAAATGATTAAATCTACCTCTTTTGCGATAGCTTCATCCACAACATTCTCTAAAATATCGAGTGTAACCATCACTTTCTTTATTTCTTTATTCAAAGAACCCACCTGCAAGCCAATTTTGTCATCTGGTAAGGCTAAGGATTTTGGGGCTAGTTCTTCGATTAGTTGGATGATTGTTTGTCCTTTTGCATACATTGAATCACCTTCTCTATCCATTGTTTTTCCTTTAGTAGAGCTTCTTTCTTTTCCTCTTGCTCACTGCGAGAATTTTCAATCTGCTTTAGGATAATATCTATTTTCTTTTTTTCTCTTTCCCATTTCTTAATTAATATTGGTGATTTTTTTTGCCATAAAACTGGACCTATTTTTAATAATTCGTCCATTGTTAGATCAGAAGTCGAGATTGTTGACTCTGAAGCCTTAGCCTTTTCAGCAACGATAATCTCATATATTTTCTCATTTTCTTCAAGAATATCCTCATCTATAATTCCCCAGTCATGCTCTTGTAACCATTCACGAAGAATTGCTTCTCCAACATTTGGCTGTAATACCAAACGTTGAATATTGGTTAGCTTTATTTGCCCTTGGTCCAAAATCGTAGCAATTAATGCACCACCCATACCTGCAATGGTTATCACATCTACTTCATTTTCGTCTATTACCTCTAGTCCATTTCCTTTTCTAACCGAAATAAATTCCGATAAATTTAAGCTCTGCACAAAGCCTAATGCTGTTTGAAATGGTCCATCATTGACTTCTCCAGCAATAACAAACTTTGAAATTTGATTCTTCACTAAGTAGGCAGGAAGTAATGCATGATCAGAGCCTATATCTGCTACTTTTGTGTCTCTTGGTACATAGCCAGCAATATCCATTAATCGTTTAGATAGGTTTAAATTATCCATCGACATTTTTCCTTTTCAAGTATAATTTTTAATCATTGCAAATTTGCATTAGGATTTAAAAAAGAGTAAAATTGAAAAAAAGATAAAAGCCCACAATAGTTGTAGGCTCCAAATCCTTTTTTATTGGAATGAATTTTATTCTAAGAAATCCTTTAATCGTTTACTTCTGCTAGGATGGCGCAGCTTTCTTAACGCTTTAGCTTCAATTTGGCGAATTCTTTCTCTAGTTACTCCAAATACTTTGCCAACCTCTTCAAGTGTTCTAGTGCGGCCATCATCTAAACCAAAACGTAGACGTAAAACATTTTCTTCTCTTTCTGTTAGTGTATCTAACACATCTTCAAGCTGTTCTTTTAACAGCTCATAGGCTGCTGCATCGGATGGAGCAAGTGCTTCTTGGTCTTCAATAAAATCACCTAAATGAGAATCATCCTCTTCACCAATTGGGGTTTCAAGGGAAACTGGCTCTTGGGCAATTTTCATGATTTCTCTTACTTTTTCTACACTTAAATCCATTTCCTTCGCAATTTCCTCTGGAAGTGGCTCTCTTCCTAGCTCTTGTAGTAATTGTCTTGAAACGCGAATTAGCTTGTTGATGGTTTCTACCATATGCACTGGAATTCGGATTGTTCTTGCTTGGTCTGCAATTGCTCTTGTAATTGCTTGGCGAATCCACCAGGTAGCATAAGTACTAAATTTGTAGCCCTTACGATAATCAAATTTCTCAACCGCTTTAATTAATCCCATATTTCCCTCTTGAATTAAATCCAAGAAAAGCATTCCACGCCCTACATATCTTTTAGCGATACTAACTACTAAGCGAAGATTAGCTTCCGCTAAGCGTCTTTTTGCTTCTTCATCGCCTTGTTCAATGCGTTTTGCTAAATTAATTTCTTCCTCAGCGGAAAGCAATGGAACTCTACCTATCTCTTTGAGATACATGCGTACTGGATCATTGATCTTAATTCCTGGAGGAACAGACAAATCGTTAAGATCGAATTCTTCCTCTTCCTCATCATCTGACAACTTTATATTGTCATCCTCCATCATCAAATTATTATCATGGTCCTCATCATTTTCATTTAGGACATCAATTCCCTGATCTGTTAGATATTCAAAAAATTCATCTATTTGATCAGTATCTTGATCATACATGGACATTTTATCCATAATTTCTTTATATGAAACAGAACCGCGTTTTTTACCTATTTCTACGATTTGTTCCTTCATCTGGTCAAGAGTTAACTCATTTTCTTTCTCTTTCGCCATGATAAAAATCCCTCCTTCCTAAATACTAACCCCTACTTATATTTTATCTGAGTCTGTAATTGAATAATTTTGGCGCCAATTTCAGCAGCCTTTAATGGGTCTTCCATTCTAATTGCTTTTTGTTGCTCTTCTTTTAATTTTTTAATTTCTATATTTAGATTATATTTCTTTACCATCGAAATATAATCGTCTACCTGCTTTTCAGAAATCTCATCATTAATTTCAATCATTGCAATTTTTGTTGCTAATCGAATATATCTTTCGTCTTCTAATGAAGAAATAAAAAGATGTATATCGGATTCATTTTCATTCCCGTAGTATGAATACAAATAAGCAGCAAGAACTGCAAAGTCTTCAACATGAAATTCGCTACCGATTTCCTTCTTTACCTTTTCCGCAATATCCTTATCCTTCATCATCAATAAAAGAAGATGCTTCTCAGCATTAAAATAGGCGGTAGGTAAAGACTTCGCATGAAACGCATGATTACCATTATTTATAATATTATTCCACTTGGATGGTAGATTATCCCTTGCAACTTCGTTTTTTTTCTGTTTTTTGAAAAAGTTTTTATTCAGGTCATGCTTTAAAGACTCTAATGATAATTTAAATTCATTGGATAGCTCTTTTAAATAGTGCTCTCTTTCAATCGCATGCTTTAAATCTGCAATAATCTCAATGGCTTTTGTTAAATAATTCATTCGGTCATTATCATCTTGTAGATTGTAATCCTTTTTTATATACGATAATTTAAACGATGTAGATGTTTTGGTAGAGCCTAGGATATCCTTCACAAAAGCATCTTTTCCATACTTTTGTATATAATCATCAGGATCAAATCCTTTTGGATATTGAGCAATTTTAATGGTCACCTCGTCGGTTTGCTCTAATACTTCAATTGCTCTAAACGTTGCCTTTTGGCCCGCATCATCTGAATCATAACTTATGATGATTTCATCAGCATTTCTACATAGGATTTTGGCTTGCTCCTCTGTTAATGAAGTACCAAGCGTAGCAACCCCATTTTCAACTCCGGCATTCCAAATAGAAATGGTGTCCACATATCCTTCTAATAGAATTACTTTTCTATTTTTCCTTATCGCTTTTCTTGCATTGAAAAAATTAAATAAGGTTTTACTTTTATTAAATATTAATGATTCAGGGCTATTAAGATATTTTGGCGAGCCTTCTCCAATAATCCGCCCACCAAAAGCAACAACCCTGCCTTGAGAATCACTAATTGGAAACATTATCCTATTTCTAAATCGATCATAGTGTTTTCCATCATCAGAATGTACAATTAACCCTGCTTGTACTAAGATATCATTAGAAAACCCTCTTTTATTTAGAAAATTCAAAACGGTATCCCAATTGTTTGGAGAGTACCCAATACGAAATGTTTCAATTAATTCTCGAGTAAAGCCTCTATTTAATAAATACTTTAACGGTTCTTTGCCATGTTCCGTTTCAAGTAGTAAATAGTGATATAGCTTACTGGCCATCTCATGGGCTTCTATCAATCGCTGCTTTTTTTCTTCATTAGGATCTTGATATGTGTTCGCTTCCATGGTTGGCAATGCAATTCCAGCTTCATTCGCTAAATGCTTCACCGCTTCATAAAAGGTTAAATTTTCAATCTCCATAATAAACTGGATCGCGTCTCCACCAGCCCCACATCCAAAGCAGTGATATACTTTTTTATCAGGAGAAACAGAAAATGATGGTGTTTTCTCTGAATGAAAGGGACAAAGTCCAGAATAATTTCTACCACTTTTTTTCAGTTTGACATATTGACCAACAACATCTACAATCCCGAAATGGTGATTGATTTGTTGAATGATTTCCTTAGGAATTTGTCTAGATGTCATAATTCCCCCTCAATTCCATGTCCTTAAAATTCTATAAATTTTCCCAAACTCCTGCTAAGAATTTAAAATTTTTCGCAAAGATTCGACAAAATTTTCTCTATCCTCTTTCATAAAAGGCTTTGGACCCTTTGTTTTATGTCCACCTCTTCTCATTTTGGAGGACTCATGACGAGAAGCAAGTAAAGATTGAATATTTTCGCTTGAATATTCACTTCCTCTAAAAGATAATACCCTGGCATACGGCTTTAATAAGATTGCTGCGAGACCATAATCATCAGTAATAATAATATCTCCCGGTTGTATCATATTTGCGATATGTAAGTCTACTGATTGATCTGATTGGTCAACATAAATAATCTTGGCACCCTCAAAGCTACTCATATAATGAGCAAAGGATGCCACAAAGATGACGTTCATTCTAAATTCTTGCCCAATATGTATTATCTCTTGTTTAACAGGACATGCATCCGCATCTACGATAATTCTTTGGTTCATGATATTATCCTTTGTTATTTTCTCAATAAATATAATTCTACATAACTCAAGAATCTCCTTCTTGACAAACTTTTATAAAGAAAAAATAAAAATATTGTCGAATAGACTCGAAATCAAAAACATTTATCATTATATCTCATTAATTCGTTTTTGAATAGAATTTATATCAAATTGATTAAAAAAGCTTGGCTTTTGCCAAGCTTTTTTAGGTACAGGCAAAAGGTTAGCTGCTCTTATTTCGATAGGAAAGTTTTTTGCTTTTCTATCGATTAAAAAAAGAAGAAGAAAAATTTTCTTCTCCTTCTCCACAAACTTATATTTATCTTTCTTATTTATATCCAACCTACAATAACCAGCCATAGTTCTGGCGTGTATCTACAACCGCGTCCAGATATACAGTCTTTTCCTTGATTTGATAGACCAATAGATACCTTTTTTCCAATAAGAGTTTTCGGTATTTTCCTGACGGAATCAGCGGGTCAACTAGCCATTGATTCCTTTCTGGAAACTGTTCCAATGACTTTGCGTTTACCTGAAAGGCTTCAATTAACCGCATAGCTGCATGCTCACTAACCTGCGCCAGAAACCGAGCGTGTGATACAAGCATTTGCATAGCCTCATCGGAAATAACTACGGTATACCATTTATTTTCGCTGTCCATCTAATACCTCTCTGACTGCTGCTTTCATCATTGCAGATACCTCGTCAATGGAATGACTTGTTTTTCCGTTCAGCCTGCCTTCTTCTGCGGCAACTAGATTTTCCCGAAGCCGAAGCATACTTTCCCTTCTTGCAAAGGTTTCTATATCCATAACCACGAGATCGCCCTCTCCGTTTTTCGTAAGATAAACCGGTTCGCCTGAGCGCTTGCATAACTCAGAAATTTCATTATAGTTTTTTCGGATTGCTGCAGATGGCTTAATATTCATGAAACAAACCACTCCTATCGATAGCAATAAAATACCCTTATTTTATTCTTATTATACTACCAATGAATCTAATTGTCGATAATATACTGCTTATCTCCTATACATAGTGAGTTCAATCAGCAATAAACCCTTTTACCCCACTTCGCCCATATCTATAATCCTAATGAAGCTTCTACTTCATCAGCAGAAAGCCACCTTTTCTCCCTAGCAGATTTTTCCCCTTCCTCAAGCTGTGCCATAAGCCTGTATAATTTCTCAATCTGATATTGGCTTAATATTTGGCATTTTCATCACTCCTTATAAATATTATTTATAAGCTAAACATCCTAAAATAACACTGTAAATTAACACGTTAATTTACATCTTCACTGTCAAAATTCTTTCTTCAACACTAATAAAAAAAGAACCTGCCATTTTAATGACAAGTTCAAATATTTTTTATTGGTCTTTGTTTTTTATCGTAGCCTGGGCTGCTGCTAATCTAGCAAGTGGAACTCTAAATGGGGAACAGCTTACATAATCAAGCCCTGTTTGATAACAAAACTCAATTGATTTCTTTTCTCCACCATGCTCACCACAGATGCCTACCTTAAGATTAGGCTTTACTTTTCTACCTAAGGAAGTACCCATCTCAATTAATTTGCCAACCCCATTACGATCAATAGTAACAAAAGGGTTATCAGATAAAATTTTTCGATCCACATATTGATGTAGGAACTTACCCTCAGCATCATCTCTGCTAAATCCAAAAGTGGTTTGTGTCAGGTCATTTGTCCCAAATGAGAAGAATTCTGCATGGTTGGCAATTTCATCAGCAGTTAATGCGGCACGTGGAATCTCAATCATCGTTCCAATTTTATAAGGGAATGATATTCCATGTTCGTTCATTACCTTTTCTGCAACATCTTCAACTACTTTTCTCATTAGCTTTAGCTCGTTTTCATGAGCAACTAATGGTATCATGATTTCTGGCTCTAACTCTAGATTGTCTTCCTGCTTCAATTCAATAGCCGCCTTAAATATTGCCTCTGTCTGCATTGCATAGATCTCTGGATAGGTTATTCCTAAGCGACAGCCCCGATGGCCAAGCATTGGATTCATTTCAGAAAGATTTTTTACCTTTCTCCATAACTGTTCTTTTTCTTTAACTACTTTTACATCGGAATCTGTCATTTTCAGCTTAGTAATCTCAACAATTAATTCCTCAGCATCTGGTAAAAATTCGTGCAGTGGTGGATCTAAAAGACGAATGGTCACAGGAAAACCTGCCATTTCTTTTAAAATCCCTTTAAAATCTTCCTTTTGCATTGGTAATAGCTTATCTAGCGCTTTTTTTCGTTCTGCGAATTCCTCAGCAAGAATCATTTCTTGTACGATAGGAATCCGTTTTAGATCCATAAACATATGCTCTGTTCTGCATAATCCGATTCCTCTAGCACCAAACTCTCTGGCTTTTTTCGCATCCTCTGGATTATCTGCGTTTGCCCGAACATCAATTTGTTTTATTTCATCTGCCCAGTGAAGTAATATTCTAAATTCCTCTGACAACTGTGGGTCAATTAGGGAAACAGTTCCTAAAAAGACCTTTCCTGTACTTCCATCAATCGATAATTGATCTCCTTCACGAAGGATATGCTGATTAACAGCAATTTCTTTATTTTTAAGATCAATTTTTAAAGCTTCACAGCCAGCAATACATGCTTTACCCATACCTCTTGCAACTACTGCAGCATGACTCGTCATTCCACCACGACTGGTTAAAATCCCTTGTGCTGCTACAATACCATGGATATCCTCAGGAGTGGTTTCAGGACGTACTAAAATAACCTTTTCTCCATTATTACTCATTTTTTCAGCATCATTGGCATCAAATACAATTTTTCCGGAAGCTGCTCCAGGGGATGCAGGTAAACCCTTTGCAATGACATTTAATTCTTGAGAATAATCAATTTGACGGTGAAGAACTTGATTTAATTGATCAGGATCTACTCTTAATAATGCTTCCTCTTTTGATATTAGCTGCTCACGAACAAGGTCTACTGCAATTTTTACAGCTGCTTGTGTTGTACGTTTTCCATTTCTTGTTTGTAATAAATATAAGGAACCTTTTTCTATTGTAAACTCAATATCCTGCATATCCTGATAATGTAGCTCTAGCTTTTTGGCAATCTGATAGAATTGTTCATATATTGCTGGATTATTATCCTTTAAAGTGTGTATTGGCTTTGGAGTACGAATGCCCGCTACCACATCTTCTCCTTGGGCATTCATTAAATATTCCCCATAAAGCTCACTTGAACCAGTAGAAGGATTTCTAGTAAATGCTACACCTGTTCCTGAGTCATCGCCCATATTACCAAAAACCATCATCTGAATATTAACGGCTGTTCCTAAATGATCTGGGATTTGATGGATTTTGCGATATACCTTTGCACGATCATTATTCCATGAATCAAAAACCGCTAAGATGGCTTTTTCTAACTGTTCGAAAGGATTTTGTGGAAATTCTTCCTTTGTCTTTTGCAATACGATCTTCTTATATTCTGCAATTACTTCCTGCCAATCTTCGGCATTAAGCTCAGTATCTTGGGTTAGCCCTTTAGATTCCTTAACATCATCAATCACTCGTTCAAAAAAGTAATGATCGATTCCTAATACTACATCACTAAACATCTGAATAAAACGGCGATAGCTATCATAGGCAAAACGAGGATTATCGGTTAATTTAGCAATAGCTAAGACAGTTTCATCGTTTAGCCCTAAGTTTAAAACCGTATCCATCATTCCTGGCATCGAAAAAACAGATCCTGATCGAACAGATACTAATAAAGGATTTTTCGAATCATTTAATTTCTTCCCTGTGGTTTGCTCTAATTTTTCTAAAGCCTGTTCTATTTGTTCTTTAATCTCGGGAGTTAAAACTTTGCCACTTTGATAATATTCTGTACATGCTTCGGTTGAAATAGTAAATCCGGGAGGAACAGGTAGACCAATATGGGTCATTTCTGCTAAATTCGCACCTTTTCCACCAAGAATATGCTTCATTTGAGCGTGGCCCTCGTGGAATAAATAAACATATTTATTCATACCGATTTATTTCCCTCCCTTTCGAAACGTATCAAGAATAATATTGGCTGTCTCTTCCACCGCTTTATTAGAAACATCAATAATTGGACAGGATAAACG
>DJVJ01000052.1 GCA_002441135.1 Caryophanales bacterium UBA6259
AATCATAGTAGTCAGACCCAGCAAGTAAAGGAAGACACTGTTACAACCAACTCTGGCACCCACACTGGACATACGGGGTTAAACGATGGATATCATAATACCAGTGAAAATCATAGTAGTCATAAAAGTAGTGAACACGGAAGCCAAAAAATGGGTCGACACGAATAAATTGTTAAATCGAGTAGGAGCTGAATAAATAATTATTCAGCTCCTTTATTTCGTATATTCTTATTCTAAAATGGACTAGAGGCTCCATGCTTTCATTCAAGGTTAAGCATCGAATGTAGTTCGTGTACCTTGGACATCAAAAAATAAAAAATTAAGTTTCATTCAAAAATTGAATATCTGCTTGTTTATAATGCTTCCTTAATATCTTGTAAGCTTCATTTTGATTGCCAGTTGTTTCAACGCCTATAATATCTGCTGTTTCTTTTTTATTTTTTAAAGTAAAATAGTAAGTTTTAACTTTTCCCATAAATTTTCACCTCTTTATTCTATAGAGAAACTTTCTCAAATTCATTTTTTGAAATAAATTCACGTTTCATTTTAATTACGTTTGCAAACATCCAACGAAACCATATTGTACTTTCTACATCCCATCCATCTAAATTATATGGATAGGATTTTTTTGTTTCAATAACCCCTTGCTTTGTTAAATGGATTCCGTCCCAATGTGATTGCATTTTTTCGAAGTCAATGGTTTCGTCAATTCTAGGTGCATAAAGACTATAGTTTTTAAGTTTGACTTTAATCTTATATTTGTTAACTAACCACTCCAAATCTTCATATGAATTAACTTCATATAATTTAATATCCGATTTAGGTATTAGCAGGTAACCGTTCCAATAGTCTGTTTCTGGTACTAGAATACCACCAGTTTTCAGACTATATTGAACCCAATCAGATCCGAAAATTGAATTATAGGTTGAAGTCCATAACCCACCAAGAGGCTTAATAAAATTGTTATTCTTAATTGGTTTCATCTTTTCTTTACTAAGTTCTTCTGTCAGCACAAATAGCTGTATTTGCATAGAATCAATTCACCTTCTAATCTAAATTTACCTGTTCTTTAATATTAGGCTATACAATTCTTTATTTAATAAACGATATATTTGTTGTGTAAAAAAAAATTATTCAGCTAAAATCAGTGCAAACTTAACGACACTTTCCTGATGTATCCAGTTTTACTTTGCATCCTACTGCCAAACCTGAAAATACGAAGCTAAATAATAAAATTAAATTAAGTGATAATACAGACTTTGAATCAAAAAAATTTATAATAATGTTCACGTTAACCACCCCACCTGTTTACACTTATTATTACAAATCTTTTTCACAGAATAATGACAAGAATTTCACATTTTTGTTTTACATCGAAATAAATATCACAAAAATGTTACGGTATAATTTAGGGAATAAGAAATGTATTCTAATTGCTGTGGATCTACATAAAGGAATTTGATATGCTGGATTATTTAATTAAAATCTCAGGAAGAATTATTAGAAGGGAAGAATTGCTTGAACAAGTTTGAGGATTTGATTGACATGAGAGATAGTATATAAAGTTTTCTGATTCAGAGATTTTTCTATTAGAAAAGCTTTTGACTAATAATAATTTTGTAGAGTAGAGGGGAATGTAAAAGGATAGGGCACTGCTGGGGAGCAACTTGAGCATCAAGTGAAAATTTGCCGAAGGTAATGGACTTTGATCCATTATCTTTTTTTATTTTACCATTACCTTTGGTAAACACAAAAGCGATAAACCCCAGGGGCAAGGGGCATTTTGTTGAAGAGTATCTAACTGCTGACTCATACAGACTCTCCTTCCAATACCGAAAGGTATTCTTTAAATTTATGAATAGAGGGTTTTGCAGCCAATACGGAATTATTCAAGCTGAAAACAGGCTTTATTTCTATCTTCTTAGAATTATTTATACTGTTCACTTGGCGATAGCGTTTGGTGTATTCAACGACATCGCTAAATTCAGATGCACTAAAAAGCTTTCTTTTAACCGCTTCTTTTAGAGCTAAATCATGAACCGATGGTTCATGATTAGTTATTACTCTAGTGATAACTTGAAGCTGGTCTCGGATATATCGAGGAACAGAATAACGATTGGACAAATAGAGAATGGTATTGTCCTTTGTTTGTTCCATTGCTCTAGATTATGGAAAACTCGGTGTTTAGCAAAGTTTTTTTTCACATAACCAACAACGTTTTCAACTCTCCCTTTACTTTCGGGATTTGCCTTACGACAGAGGTGAATTTGTAGGTTTCTTTCTTGAATATACTTTTGAAATTCAGCAAGTGTATATAATTTCTCCAGCGTTTTCGCTTACAACAAGTAGAGAATCTTGATCATAAACTAGTTCATATAGAATCCCTTCAAAATGTTTAAAAGCATTTTCCTGCATTAGAACAACATCTTTAGTAGTAAAAGGACGATCGGAATGGGAGAGTACAAAACTAATAAAGTATAATTTAACTTCTTTTCCTAGTGTTGTTCGCTGAACATTTTGTCCAAAATCTACTTGAGCTTGTTGACCCATTGGTGGATTAAGAATTGCTTGATACTGAGGCTTTATTTCTGTTTTAGGGATTAGGGATTGGTATTCTTCTCTTATGTTTTGACAAAGCTTCGTACTGTACTTTCGCCAATTATAAAACTTGGATATCTTTCTCTTACACTTGCCACTTATCCACCTTTCATCTCCTCCACCATGCTGCTAATTTTCTATAAACAAGCGGAAACTGTCCACTTTAGTTTAGCAGTTACACATAGTTGATTAACAACCAGATAACATCCATTTAACATTTTTGTTATTATTTATTTTAAATGCTACAAGCGACTCTTTTTATAATTACCTTAGTAACGGAAATTAAATGTACTAAAGCATAATATCCTATCTATATTTAATATTTTTTTCCTGTTTAATTTATCCACATGGCAAAAAAGCTGTATTCCCTGAGAATACAGCTTGCCTACTTAAAAGCTTAAAAAACATATTTTTAAAATTTAAATAAAATATCAAGGTTGTGGTACTTTGCATTCAAAATTTATACATGTATAGTCTCGCAGATGCTTTAGCAATCAGTAAGTTTTATATTATCTTGTTTTTTAATCTTCTGCTCTTATACCAAGCAAACGCATGGCATTAAAGGTTACTAATATTGTTGCCCCCATATCGGCTAAAATTGCTAACCAAAGGGTAAGCCAACCTGGAATAACGAGCAAAGTCGCTACAGCTTTTATACCAAGAGCAAAACCAATATTTTGTTTAATAATTTTCAAGGTAGCTCTACTTAAACGAATAGTGTATGGCAATTTAGATAAGTCATCTGCCATTAGGGCAATATCTGCTGTTTCTAATGCCGTATCCGTTCCTGCACCACCCATGGCTATTCCTGTCGTTGCAGTGGCGAGAGCTGGGGCATCATTAATCCCATCACCTACCATTCCAATTTGTTGATATATTTCTCCAAGTTCTTTCACAGCCGATACTTTGTCTTCAGGTAATAATTCTGCCCGATACTCATCTACACCAACTTTCAGAGCAATTGCACGTGCTGTTGCATGGTTATCACCTGTAAGCATAATTGTTTTAGCTATACCAGCTTGCTTTAACTGTTGAATCGCCTTTTTGCTTACTTCTCTAATTTCATCAGCTACAGCAATAATGGCAATAATTTTATCCCTTTGACTAAGTAACATGACTGTTTTTCCTTCTTCTTGTAATTTTTTAATCTGCTCTTTTTGATCTTCAATTTTTATATTTAATTCTTCAAACATGCGCGGGTTACCTATTTGGTAAACTTCGCTTTCAATTGTAGCCTTTGCACCTTTTCCGTGAATCGCTTGGAAATTCTCTGCCTTTGCTATTGGTAATTGTTTACCTTCTGCCTTTTTTATAATAGCCGTTGCTAATGGATGTTCAGATAATTTTTCAATTCCAGCAGCAATTGAAAGTAAAATATCTTCATTTTTACCACTAGTAGAAACGACATCAGTTACAACAGGTTTTCCTTGAGTTAAAGTACCTGTTTTATCAAAAGCGATCGCTTTGAGTGATCCAGTGTTTTCTAGATGAATACCACCTTTTATTAAAACTCCATGCTTAGCTGCATTTCCTATCGCAGTAACAATTGCAACAGGTGTTGAAACAACTAAAGCACAAGGACAACCAATAATTAAGAGAGCTAAAGCATTGTATATCCATGGCTTCCAATCAGCTCCAAACAAGAGGGGCGGAACTATTGCTATTAATACAGCTAACATCATAATTGCTGGAGTATAATATTTAGCGAATTTATCAACAAAGGTTTGAGATGGTGCACGCTGTTCTTGAGCATCTTCAACCATATTGATGATCTTTGAAATGGTTGTGTCTTGGACTAATTTCGTTACTTTAACTTCAATCGAACCTGATTGATTTAAAGTACCCGCAAAAATTTCATCTCCAATCCCTTTATCTTGAGGAATTGACTCCCCAGTAATAGCCGCTTGGTTAATAGAAGTCGTTCCTTTTATGACTTCCCCATCCATTGCGATTTTCTCACCAGGTTTTACGATCATTACATCTCCAATTTCAATGTCTTCAACAGAAATTTCTACTTCATTTCCATTTCGCAAAATGATTGCTTTTTTTGGTGCAATATCCATTAGGGATTTAATTGAACGTCTAGCTTTCTCCATTGTATATACTTCAAGAGCTTCACTCACACCGAATAAGAATGCAACCACAGCTGCTTCTTCATAATACCCAATGATGACTGCTCCGATTACTGCAACGGTCATTAATGTGTCCATGTTAAATTTCAGTTTTAATAGGTTTGGAATCCCATTTCTGATATTTTTCTGACCACCTAATAAAGTAGCAATTATAAAAAATGAAATAGATAAAACAGCTGAAAGTTCTATCCATTCTATTAAAAAGGCAATAATAATAAACACCAAGGATAACCCTGTATATACAAGATGTCGATTCTTACTCCAAAAGTTCCTTTCCCCTTCCCCTTCAGCTGTTTGGCGAACTACCTTAATGTTGTCAAAGGCACCTAACTTTTCAATCTCATCAGGTGTAATGGTTGCTCCATCAATTGTTATTTTTGAAGCACCAAAATTCAGGTTTACATTTGCTCCTGTGTACTCCTTTACATTCTGCTCAAACTGAGCAGCACAATCTGTTCAGGAAAGACCTTCTAATCTAAAAACCTCTTTTGTAGTTGTTTTATTCTCGTTTCTCATTTAAAATTGCCTCCTTTTCTTGAAGTTTTAAAGCGTTATTTATAATCTGAGATATATCATGATCTTTTAGGCTATAGTATGCAAGTTTACCTTCTCTTCTATACTTTGCAACTCCCATATTTCTCAATAGTCGAAGATGATGTGAGGCTGTAGCTATAGATGAACCTATAATGGTAGCAATTTCACACACACACAACTCCTTCTCTTGACTTAAGGCATAAACAATTTTTAGCCTTGTATCGTCTGAAAGAAGCTTAAATATAGATGCTAAGCCCTCTGTTTTTTTTACAGCTTCTTTTTGACGGTCTACAATTTTCGGGTCACAGAAGAAAATATCACAAACATCTTTCTTATTACTCAATGCCTTTCACTCCTTTTCCTTTGAGAATTCTTCTCCCTACCTTATTAAATATCAAACACTTAGTACAATCTAGGTATCAGCAAGATTAAAAATGAGATAATTTATTAATCGGGAATTCGATTCAATCTATCACTTCATCGTTTAAAATCCGATCAATAAAGTTTCCTAGCACTCTTTTTGAACAAAATAATCAAACATTCAAATAATCGTTTAAATTAAAATCGTTTTTATTTTAAATTATTTTATTTGCAATGTCAATATTCAAATATGCTTTTAAATGTTATAAAACTCACTATCTAAAATATTGGGCTAAGTATGAGACTATAAGTACAAGTCCCCAGGCAAAAAATGCTTCTATATTTAAAGATTGTATCATTATCTCTGCCTCTTTATTTAGTGGTGCTATTTCTATCACTTTTCCCTCTTTATCAACACTAAGTTGCATCATGAGAATGTCTTCTTTCCTTACGAAAATAATCGATTAGTCGTTGATTTATCACCTGATAAGCAAATGTTAAAAAGTTTGCTCCTTTTTCTGCTTTATATTCGTTAATTGCTTCATTAAAGGCAATGAGTCCGATACTTAGTTCATCATCATTATCCCAATGAAGAGGACGTTTACAAATTTTGCTTGAAGCAAGTTGAATAAAGGGTTTGTTCTTGAATTATATTTTCTCGTGCAATTCTATCTCCCTTTTGTACTAGGTTAACTAGATGTAACAAATTTGTTTGGTTCAATCTAATCACTCCACTTATATCTATTTATCCGTTATAAAAGATGCCGAAACCAATGAAGTACTAGTAGATGAGACATCAGATAAATTAACATTAGATATTGCTCTAGATACAATAAAGAAATTTTAAAAAATTGGGTAAAACTAGCGGAGGGTGCGTTCATTCATTCAGATCAAGGGTTCCACTATACCAGCCCACAATTTTAAAAGATGGTAAAAGAAATGTGATTAGGACAATCCATGTCGCGTCAAGGGAACTGTTGGGATAATGCCCCACAAGAATCTTCTTTGGGCATTTTAAAGATGAAAATCGCGTGAAACGTTAGAAGAGGTAAAACGAGAAAGAAAGAGTTATATGCTCTATTACAACCATTATTGTCCTTTACAAAGGGTACACTTTAGATACAACTATTAAGAGACTTCATTCAAATTTTTATTTAGGTCTCCATTTTAATTACACTAATCATCCGATTGTTCTTTTAAATTTTAAAAAAATCCCTCCACTATATAAGTGAAAGGATCGAGTGTAACTATGGTCTTTTTAGAGTTTCAATTATACTTGAATATTCTTCCAATGAAATTCAAATATTCAGTGTCTTTAAGAATGTATTACCAACCACAACTATTATTCCAGCCAGAATTTCTAGGGCTTCTTGTAGATCTTTGTGTTGGAATATTTGATTGCTGAGATCTCATCCATTGACGATCCATCTCAACCATTTGCTCTGGAGTCATATTATTTATCATTTGTTGATAGAATTGATTAGGTACAATGATTTTCTTATCTTTTGCTAGCTGTAGCCAGTTATTATACATGGCTTGCATTTGTTCTAGAGTCATATTATTCATCATTTGTTGATATAAGTCGCTAAAATTATTGATATCTCCTTTTTGAATAGCTTCCATCCATGCTTTTTCCATTGCTAACATTTGTTCTGGGGT
>DJVJ01000009.1 GCA_002441135.1 Caryophanales bacterium UBA6259
GATATGCTTGTTCATATGCCATTTTTAAGGTGGAAAGAATGAAAGCTTGTGGAGTTTGGATCGACCACAAGCTTTTACGATTCGGAGTGGATATAACCAATCCCTGTTCATCTACAACCTTAATCGTTTCTTTTACAGGAACCCCTAATACTGCCGAACCGTTTTTTTGAACGGCTTCCCATAGCAGATTAAGTTGTTTTTCTTTAATAAAAGGCCTTGCTCCATCATGTACCATCACATATTCTGTTTCCAGCACACTTAATCCATTATAAATACTATCTTGCCTTTCAAGGCCACCCGGAACTATCGCTTTTATTGATAAACCATATTCTAAAAACATGGACTCAACAATCATCATTTCATCCGGATGAGCGACAACAACAATTTCCGTAATCCAATCAATATTCATAAATTTTTCAACCGTGTGAATCAAGATTGGCTTATCATGAATTTTAATAAATTGTTTATTTATTCCTATTCCCATTCTTTTTCCTTGCCCTGCAGCAGGAATAATTATCCCACACGTCATTATAAATCACCTAATTATCTTATAATTCTTATAAGGCCTTTTCTAACAATTTAGGTTTTGCAAAAATCATTCTTCCAGCAGAGGTTTGTAAAACGCTCGTTACTAGGACATCTAAATGGTGCCCAATATATTCTCTACCGCCCTCTACAACAATCATTGTGCCATCATCTAAATAGGCAATTCCCTGATTATGCTCTTTTCCATCCTTGATTACATGAACATTTAATTCTTCTCCAGGCAATACAACTGGTTTAACAGCATTTGATAAGTCATTAATATTTAATACAGGAACTCCTTGTAGTTCACAAACCTTATTTAAGTTATAGTCATTAGTGACCACTTTTCCTTCTATGACCTTTGCTAAACGTACAAGCTTGCTATCTACCTCTTGTATATCTTCAAAATCGCCCTCATAGATAACGACCTTGATGTTTAATTCCTTTTGAATCTTATTTAAAATATCAAGCCCTCTTCGCCCTCTATTTCTCTTTAATGCATCTGAAGAATCGGCAATATGCTGTAGTTCCTCCAATACAAATCCAGGAATGACAAGCTTACCTTCTATAAAACCTGTTTTACAAATATCAGCTATTCTCCCATCAATTATAACACTAGTATCTAAAATTTTGCTTTCATACTGTATTTTCCCTTCTTTTTTAGCACCTTTATTTAATTTCCCTAAAGACAATAAAGATAACAATTCATCCCTTTTCTTAAAGCCCAACCGGAAACCAAAATAACCCAAAAAGACGGACAAAAATACAGGTACAATGATATTAACCACAGGTATGAAATTAGTCGCTTGAGATAACAATGCTGCAACAATTAGACCTAAAATCATTCCCATAATACCAAATAAAAAGTCCATCACCGGAATTTTTAAAATTAATTCCTCTAAAAATTGAACTCCTTGTAATATAGAATCCATAAAAAAAGCGGTTAATAAGAATAAAATAAGTGCTCCTACCACCATGCCAATAACTTTCAACAAAAACTCATTTTCTAACAAAGAATGGTCGATGTCTAATATAGATGAACTAACTAGGTCAATAAAGTAAGGACCATATAGGAAGCCTAACGTCCCTCCAATAATAAGAAAAAATAACTGAAATACTCTTTTTAACAATTTCTGTCACCTCCTTTATTCATTATTAACATTTTATACAAAATCAAACCAAATTTTGCATGAAAGATTTTAAAAAAGCTTAATATTTCCTTCTATAAATGAAAAACGGTAGACATTAGAAAAAAAGCGTCAAATTGACGCATTCTTTTCAGAAAAAATAATATTCGCGAGTAAACCATCAACCTCTTCATGATGCAATTGCTTTGCTAACACAAATTCACTAATTAAAATTTGCTTTGCATTATCTAGCATTTTACGCTCGCCCGTAGAAAGGCCCTTGTCCTTTTCTCTTAACATCAAATTTCTCACTACATCTGCTATTTCGTATATATCTCCACTTTTTATTTTATCTAAATTAGCACGGTAACGGCGATTCCAATTGGTTGACATATCTGTTTGGCCATGTTTTAATAATCCAATTACTTGATCAATAACACCTTCATCTACAACTTGTCTTAATCCAATATCATTCACATTTTGAATAGGGATCATTACCTTCATATCTCCAATAGGCATCTTCATCACATAGTATCTTCTCTTCTCGCCAAGAATCTCTTTCTCTTCTATCGATTCAATGATACCTGCTCCATGCATCGGATAAACTACTTTATCGCCAACATTGAACAACCATGTCACCTCCATTTTAAAAATACATTTCCATAATATCACAAATTGTCGGAAATGTCAAAAAGCAAAATTATATATCTTAGCACATAAAACCGCATAAAGTCAATATTTTCGTAAAAAATATTAGATGAAAAAATTTAGAAAAATCTGCTTTTATCAAACCTATTTTATTGATAAAAATAAAAAAGGTTAGTTACTCTAGGAAATTTTGCATTTGTCCTTAAGAGTTACTAACCCTATTCTCCATCGATACGAAAGTATAACTTTCTAATCTTATTTTCTTTCTGATTCTAAGTCTTCTTCTGTAATATCTTTCCTTCGGATTGAAAATCCTTTGCGCACCCCATATAATGCATACAATCCTAGTGGTAGAAACACAACCTTTGGAAACTCACGAGGAAAATAAATCGCCAATATAACGACAACCACAATCATAATTGGTGTAACCCAATAGGCTGCCTTTGGAAAACCTACTTTTTTGAAATTTGGATACTTAATACGGCTTATCATCAAGTAAGATAAAAAAATCATTGCTAACGCCAAAATAGCTGGTGAAAAAATTTCATAATATAAGGTCATTGTTGCCAAAACTCCACCAGCAGCCGTAATTGGTAAACCAATAAAATAACCAGGAATACCAGGTTTCACATTGAACCTAGCTAGACGTAATGCTCCAGCAATTGGAAATAAAGCGGTAATCCCCCATCCAATTGGGCCCATCTCATTTAATATTGCTACATACATAATAAATGCTGGTGCAACACCAAATGAAATAACATCAGATAAAGAATCTAATTCTTTTCCAAATTCACTTTGCGTGTTAAAAAACCTAGCTATTCTACCATCTAATCCATCTAATAACATTCCAATAATGACCATAATTGCAGCATATTCAGGCTGTCCCTGAAAGGCTAATATAATAGATATGATTCCAAGAAATAGATTTCCGATAGTAAAAACACTAGGAAGTATACGAGTTATCATTATGAATACCTCCCAATAATAGTTGCTCCAGCCTTTAGCTTATCTCCTTTTTTTACAGTCACCTCAATATTTTTTGGAAGATACACTTGAGTTCCAGAGCTAAATTTGATCATCCCTATTTTATCACCTTTGCCCACATTTTGGCCAATTTTTAACCAGTGAACAATTCTTCTCGCCATAATTCCGGCAACCTGGACAACCAAGATTTTGGTTTTTTCATTCTCTATACCAATATAGTTTTTTTCGTTAACAATATGACTCTCTGGTTTAGTCGCAGGTATAAATTTTCCTTTTTTATATTCAAGAAAGGATACTTTCCCCTCAATAGGACTACGGTTTACATGAACATCTAGAGGACTCATAAAGATACTGATTAAAGTTACTTTATCCTTGATAAACAAACCCTCTTCGACCTCTGTAATATCTGTGATTAATCCATCTGCAGGAGATAAAATATACTCTTCTTGTTTAGGTATTTCTCTATTTGGATCTCTAAAAAAATAGAGAACAAAAATCAGTAATCCTAATCCCAAAATAGTAAGTAATGGGTGAAGATAATATAAAAATGCCGATAATAATATAATAACAATTAATGTTGGAATCCCTTCCGTAAATAAAACATGCTTTTTCACAAACTCACCTCAGATACGATTTATACTACAATTTTTGGACTAAATATGTCGATCAATAAAAACCTGCTCCTGAATTCTCTTTAGTCCTTCTTTTATTGCCCTAGCTCTAACTTCCCCTATTCCATCAACATCATCTAATTCCTCTATTGTTGCCATCATTACTTTGGATAGATTTTCAAATTCATCTACTAGGTTGTTAATGATAACATTAGGTAGCCTTGGAATTCGACTAAGGATTCGATATCCTCTTGGTGCAACTAATTCCTCTTGAATGTTGATAGTACCAGTATAACCAATCAATCTAACGATATTAATATTTTCTAATAATTCATCATTACTAAACTTTTTCAGTTCTTGAATAACGTACTGAATCTGTTCATCATTTGCATCCTTATGATAATCTTTAATTAATAGGTATGCCTCTTTACCAATATTAGCAACTAACTCCTCTAGCTGCATACTAATAAGTCTTCCCTCTGTTCCAAGCTCATTAATATACTTTTCTATCTCTGCTTTAATCCTCTGAACACGTTCTATTCGTTGGATAACTAACGCTACCTCGTTTAAAGTTACCAATTCCTCAAATTCCATTGCGGAAAGATTGGTTAAATCTTGATCAAGAACTGCCTTATATTTTTCTAATGTTTGAATCGCTTGGTTTGCCTTAGTTAAAATTACCCCAATATCTTTTAGAGAATAGCGATAATTTCCTTGATATAAGGTTATTATATTTCTTCTTTGGGAAATCGATATCACCAATTGTCCTGTCTGCTTAGCAACTCGTTCTGCTGTTCTATGTCGAATACCAGTTTCTGACGAAGGAATCGTAGTAGCTGGAATTAATTGAGTATTGGCATATAAGATTTTTTTAAACTCATCATCAACAATAATTGCTCCATCCATTTTTGCTAATTCGTATAAATGGGCAGGAGTTAAATCACAATTAATTGAAAATCCACCATCGACAACATCTTTTACCTCATCGGTATAACCAACTACAATTAGCGCCCCTGTTTTTGCTCTTAATACATTCTCTAGCCCTTCACGAAAAGGGGTTCCAGGTGCAACTAATTTTAATACATTCGTCATAAATTCTTCTTTTTTCATGTCTTTTATCATCTCTCTACCCCCTTAAAGCAATTTCTAATGCCTCAGCAAGCGTTGAAATTCCGATTACCTTTATTCCTTGAGGGGCATTCCATCCTTTTAAATTCTTTAATGGTATTATCGCTCTTTCAAATCCTAATTTCTTCGCTTCACTTACCCTTTGCTCTATTCTGGAAACACCACGAACTTCTCCAGTTAATCCAATTTCACCAATAAAAACATCAGTAGCCGATGTTGCTCGATCTCGATAGCTTGAAGCAATACTAACTGCTATCGCTAAATCTACCGCTGGTTCATTTATTTTCAAACCACCAGCAACATTAACGTAAGCATCTTGGTTTTGCAATAATAGCCCTACTCTTTTCTCTAGCACGGCCATAATTAAAGCAACACGTTGCTGATCAACCCCTGTTGCCATTCTTCTTGGGGTTACAAATGTGGTACTAGAGAGTAATGCTTGAACTTCTACTAAAACAGGTCTAGTTCCTTCCATACTAGCTACTACAGAAGATCCTGCAACTCCTATTGGCCTTTGAGATAGAAATAATTCAGAAGGATTTCCGATTTCCACCAGACCTTCTTCCTTCATCTCAAAAATTCCCATTTCATTTGTTGAACCAAACCTATTTTTGACTGAACGCAGAATCCGATAGGTATGATGACGATCCCCTTCAAAATATAAAACCGTATCCACCATATGTTCTAATAGCCTTGGCCCTGCTATCTCCCCTTGTTTAGTCACATGCCCTACTATGATTATAGCGATACCTGTTGATTTAGCTAGTCTCATCAGGATTGATGTTGATTCACGGATTTGTGCTACACTCCCTGGTGAAGATGTAATCTGGGAATGAAAAACCGTTTGAATCGAATCGATAATTGCTAATTGAGGCTTAAGCTCTGTTATATGCTTTTCTATTTCCTCTAATTGATTTTCTGTTAAAACCAGTAGATTATCAGATTCCATATTTAATCGGGAAGCTCTAATTTTTATTTGTTGAATTGATTCTTCTCCTGATACATAAAGAACCTTATGACCAAGCTCAGCCATTTTGTGTGAGGCTTGTAACAAAAGAGTTGATTTCCCTATTCCTGGATCTCCTCCAACTAGAATAAGCGATCCATAAACAATACCGCCACCCAACACTCGATTTAACTCTGTTATATTGGTGTTTATTCTAGGCTCGTTATCTACCTTAATCTTCGTTATTGCTTGCGGCTCACTAGAGACCAGATTGTTAATTCTTTTTCTAGGTTCAGAAATAGTATCCATTTCCTCTATTAAGGTATTCCATGCCATACAGCCTGGACACTTTCCTAACCATTTTGGGCTAGAGTAACCACATTCTTGGCATACATACTTCGTTTTTAGCTTTGCCATCTGTATAACTCCTATATTCCCTAATTTTTTCCCATACCTCTTTTATCTTACCAATTAATCTACATATTCACAAAGGTATTATGATAATTAAGAGTACTAAATTCATATTATATAGTAATTATTAAAATTATACCAAAAAAGAGTAAAAAGCCCATACGGGCTTTTTACTCTTTTTACTCTTTTTACTCTCTTTACTTTTTTACTTTTTGACTACCAATTGTTCATTTTCTACTGAAATCGTAATGGTATCTCCTGTTTTAATGGTGCCTTTCAACAGTTCCTCAGAAAGCTTATCTTCAATATGTTTTTGAATTGCTCTTCGAAGTGGACGAGCACCAAAGTTAGGGTCAAATCCTTCTTTTGCCAAAAAGACCTTTGCTTCCTCTGTTAATACAAAATCAATACCAAATTCATTCAGTCTTTTCCGTAATTCTTCCGCCATCAAATTAACAATTTCCTTAATATTTTCTTCTGATAATGCATGGAAAACAATAACCTCGTCAATTCTGTTTAGGAATTCAGGTCGGAAGTTTCGCTTTAGCTCTCCCATAACACGGTCTTTCATTTGCTTATAATCATTATCTGCGCTTTGCTTTGTAAAGCCTAACCCAGAATCCTTTTTAATCATTTCTGCTCCAACATTGGACGTCATAATCACAACCGTATTTTTAAAATCAACAGTTCTTCCTTTTCCATCTGTTAATCGTCCATCTTCAAGAACCTGTAATAAAATATTAAAAACCTCTGGATGCGCTTTTTCAATTTCGTCTAATAAAACTACGGAATAAGGTTTTCTTCTTACTTTCTCGGTTAATTGTCCTCCTTCATCATGACCAACATAACCTGGAGGAGCTCCAATTAATCTAGACGTCGCATGTTTTTCCATATATTCGGACATATCTATTCGAATTACTGCATTTTCATCTCCAAACATGGATTCTGCTAACGCTCTAGCTAATTCTGTTTTTCCTACACCAGTTGGACCAAGGAAGATAAAAGAACCAATTGGTCTTTTTGGGTCCTTAAGACCTGCTCTAGCTCTTCTAACTGCCCGTGAAATCGCTTTTACTGCTTCTTCTTGCCCTATCACACGCTTATGAAGAATTTCTTCCATTCTTAGCAATCGATCGGTTTCTTCCTCAGTTAATTGGGTTACTGGAATTCCAGTCCAACTTGCAACAATTGTTGCGATATCATCAATGGTTACCTCAGTGTCAGTTCTTCCTTGCAGTTCTTTCCATTCCTTGTTCGTTTTTTCAAGGTTTTCTTTTAATTGCTGTTCTTTATCTCGCAAAGAAGCGGCCTTTTCAAATTCTTGGCTTTGTACTGCAGCATCCTTTTCTTTCCTTAGGCCTTCTAATTGAGCCTCTAATTCCTTTAAGTTTGGTGGTGCAGTGTATGATTTTAAGCGAACCTTTGACGCAGCTTCATCAATTAAATCAATTGCTTTATCTGGTAAGAAGCGGTCCATAATATAACGATCTGCTAACTTTACCGCTTGTTCAATGGCAATATCCGAAATTTTAACGCGATGATGCGCTTCATATTTATCTCTTAAACCTTTTAGGATTAAAACAGCCTCTTCTGCAGTCGGTTCATCTACAGTGATTGGCTGAAAGCGTCTCTCTAAAGCAGCATCCTTTTCAATATATTTTCTATATTCATCAAGAGTTGTTGCACCTATTGCTTGTAGTTCTCCACGAGCCAAGGCAGGTTTTAGGATATTAGAAGCATCAATGGCACCTTCAGCTCCACCAGCACCTATTAATGTGTGTAATTCATCAATAAAAAGAATGACATTTCCTGCATGTCTAATTTCCTCCATGATTTTCTTAAGACGATCCTCAAACTCCCCACGATATTTTGTACCTGCAACCAATGTCCCCATATCTAGAGAAAGTACTCGCTTATCTTTTAAGGTTTCTGGAATCTCATTATCCACTATCCTTTGGGCTAACCCTTCTGCAATGGCTGTTTTACCAACACCAGGTTCACCAATTAAGACCGGATTATTTTTAGTTCTACGACTTAAAACTTGAATTACTCTCTCAATTTCTTTTTCACGACCAATTACAGGATCTAATTCTCCATTTTTAGCTGAATTAGTAATATCTCTAGCTAATTCATCCAGAGTAGGAGTATTATGCTGTGCATGATGACTCGTGTTTGAGGACACAACTTCATTACTTCCCAATAATTGCAAGACCTGTTGTCTTGCTTTATTTAGACTAATACCCAGATTATTTAATACTCTAGCTGCAACACCTTCTCCTTCTCGAATTAATCCAAGAAGGATATGTTCAGTACCCACATAGGTGTGTCCTAGCTTTCTAGCTTCATCCATTGATAATTCAATGACTTTTTTTGCTCTAGGTGTATATGAAACATTAATTGGTTTTTCTTGCCCCTTACCAATCAAGCCTTCTACTTCCTTTTGAACTTTATCCAAGCTAATATTTAAAGATTGAAGCGCCTTTGCTGCAATTCCCTCTCCTTCTTTTACTAATCCTAATAAAATATGCTCTGTTCCAATATTATAATGACCTAGTCGTACTGCTTCTTCCTGTGCTAAAGCTAGTACTTTTTGTGATCTTTCCGTAAATCTCCCAAACATCATTTTCTATGGCACCTCCAATTTTAATCTTTAATTTTTTAATTTTTCTCTAATAATACTTGCTCTTTTAATATCCCTTTCATCTGGAGAAAGAACTTCTCCCGAAGAGAATTGTAAAAAGCCTGGCTGAGTCATTACCATTAATTCGTTTAACGTGATAGGAGAGATATCATTGACCATTTTTAAATCAATTCCTAATCTTAAATCCGATAATTTTTGGGCAGCTTCTTTAGAATCAATAATTCTCGCATTGGATAAAATACCTAACGCTCTACCCACTCTGTCCTCGATCTGATATCTTGACTCCTTTATCAAATTATCCCTAGCCTTTTTTTCAAGCTCAATAATTTGATTAACCACGCCATAAAGATTTTCAACAATATCATTTTCTGACTGTCCTAAGGTGATTTGGTTAGATATCTGAATAAAATTACCTAACGCCTCACTGCCTTCACCATAAATACCTCGTACAGTTAGACCAACTTGAGTTACAGCTGAAACAATACGATTAATTTGTCCGGTTATTACAAGTGCTGGAACATGCATCATTACTGAAGCACGAATCCCAGTGCCAACATTAGTAGGGCAACTCGTTAAATAGCCTCTCTTTTCATCAAATGCATACTCTAATTCTTTTTCAAAAATATCGTCTATTTTATTTGCAAATTTCCAAGCGTCATATATTTTTAGTCCTGGTAGTAAGCATTGAATTCTTAAGTGATCTTCTTCATTGATCATAATACTAAATGATTCATCATCACTTAGAGCAACTGCTCCTTTCCTTGAACCATTTGCCAGGTTTGGACTAATTAAATGTTTTTCTACTAAGACTCTCCTTTGCAAATCATTTAATTCATCCATTTTAATCAGTTCAAATTTCCCAATATCCACTGATGAGTCTCTGTTTAAAACACCTTCTACTTGATCAATGATTTCATTAGCATGAGAATCTGTTGCTAATGAGGGAAATGGATAATCTTTTAAATTTCTAGCAAGTCTAACTCTGCTGCTAATCACGATATCTGATTCTGGACCATTACCCTTCATCCATTCACTTATTGGATTTTTAATATATTGTTCGTAGCTCATAGCTTCACCCTCGTCCTTCCGAAAGTTTTAGCTCTAAATCCCTAATTTGATCTCTTAGTTTTGCTGCCTCTTCAAACTCTTCTTTTACAATCTTTTGCTGTAATTCCTCTTTTAAATTGGTGATTTTATTTTTTAAATGCAGCTTGGCACCTGAACGGGCAGGAACTTTACCAACATGAATGCTATTTCCATGAATTCTTCTAAAAATAGGGTCTAATTGGTTTTCAAAATAGGTGTAACAATCACTACAGCCAAATTTCCCTGTTTTCTTAAATTGCAAAAAGGTTAATCCACAGGTATTACACTTCAATGTTTCTGAAGAATTGGGAGCAGGATTATTGCCCATCATTTGATCAAAGCTCAATAAGCCGGATAATAGATGATGAAAAGAAAATCCATTATTATTATCTCCTATTACCTCACCCTTTTCTTTTGCGCAATGTTCACATAAGTGAAATTCATTTTTCTTTCCATTCACAATCTTAGTGAAATGTAATGTGGCTGGGTTTTGTTTGCAATTTTCACAAAGCATTCCCATCGTCCTCCTTGTATCTTGAAAAGATAACTTTTAACATAGCTCTTAAAAGATTAGCTCTAATTTGATCGCGATAAGGTAAAGAAATATTAATTACATCCCTCGTAATCACAGCCTTTAAAAGGAGATACTCATTTTCTGTTAGAAATTCCTCATCCATTAAGCGATATAAAATGTCCATGGCAGCCGATTGACTTATATCTTCTCCAACCATCTCAATTAATGTGTCATAAAAAATAAATTCTGAACCGATGGGGATTTTTTTTATACGAATAAATCCACCACCTCCGCGTTTACTTTCCACTAGATAACCCTTTTGTAAGGAGAAACGGGTACTAATTACATAATTAATTTGAGATGGCACACATTGAAATTTATCAGCCATTTCACTCCGCTGTATCTCTATAATTCCTTTTTCACTCTGGAGTATGGCCTCTTTTAAAAATTGCTCTATGATATCAGATATATTTCTCATCGTTCGGCCCTCCTGTTGACTTTGACTATCTTTGACTATTTTAATTATATTATTTATATTTTTTTAGTTTTTGTCAATATTACCTATTCGTTATTTTTCCCAAAATTAACTTCCTTAACACCCTTAATTCGTTTAATATCATCGATTATTAAAGGCAATTTGGTTTGTTTTGGCAAGTGTATATGAAGTGTGATACTTACACTTTTCTGATCTTCTTCACCATTATCTGCCTCATGAATACTAATTCCTTTTATATTTATTTTTCTTTCTCCAATTTTAGAAGCAATCTCTGCAAGCTTTCCTGGTTGATCAATGACATGTACAACAATTTGTGCCAATTGTCTTTTCTTAATGACCTGTTGATCCAATTTTGCTAATATCATCAAACTGATTAATACAAAAAAGGTCGTAATTGTAGCGCCAAAATAAAAGCCCGCCCCAACGGCCAACCCAATCCCAGAAACTACCCATAAAGAGGCTGCGGTTGTTAATCCTGTAACAGTAAAACCATGTCTAAGTATTGTTCCTGCCCCTAAGAAACCTATTCCACTTATAACCTGTGCTGGCATTCTTTGAGGATCAAACTGTTTATTATCAGGACTTAAGCTATCAAAACCATAAATAGAAATAAGCATAATTAAAGCAGAACCTAAACTCACTAAAACATTCGTACGTAATCCAGCTGGATGATTATTTACCTCCCTTTCAAAACCGACCAAGCCACCAAATAACCCAGCTAGAAATAACCTCAAAAAGATATGAAAATAATCAGACTGTATTATCACATCCATTAAAATCCCCTCACTCTATGTCAAATTATCTTTCTGTATTAACTATTGATAAAAGATCTGCAAAACGGCCGATAATCTGTTTTGCATCATTTAATTCTCCATCTCGGGAAAAACCAAAATCACAACCAATGGTAAAGAGACCATTATCATTACCTGCAACAATATCTGACAATCGATCACCAACCATTATCCCATTATGAATTTTATAACTTTTTAATATCAGTTTTATCAAATCTGTTTTTGAATCAGTTTTATATTCCCCTGCAGTATACATTGCGGTAAAAAGGTGGTCTATCCGAAAAGCCTTAGTTACTTCATCAATGTATTCCTTTAGACCATTACTTGCAATAAATAGCTCTTTCCCTTGATTTTTAAGCTGAATAAGTGTGTCTAGTACATCAGGATAAAGTGCACCATACCCTTCTTTTACCCCAGCTATTTCATATTCTAATAAATAACGATTCGCCTTTTTATGCAGTTCCTTAGGATAATCAGGAAGTAACTTATCCCAAAGTTCTTTCTCAGTATTACCAATTACTGATAAGATTTGAGCTTCATTTGGAACATCTCCATTAAAACCATCTTCTATTTCTAATCTTCTAAACGTCTCTTCAAATGCATAAATGACCAGTTTTTCAGTTTGAAATAATGTTCCATCAAAATCGAATATAAAAGCATCATATTGTTGCAAATTAAATTCCTCCATTTAAATTATATTAATCCTCTAAATAAATTAGTGCTCAATCATTTTTTTATCTTTAATTTGTGTCAAAAAAGTATATTTAAAAAATTTTTTTTGAAAATGTCCAAAATATCCTTCGTAAATATCTTACTCATTCTTATATCATATATCTAAGCAATACGCTATCCCATCTTTAATAGATACTTATATATAGCAAAAAAAGCAGACTTGCAGGACGCAAGTCGTTCGACGTTATCACATGGACGTGATTGCTCTTAGTCGAACTTTCTTTTTAGGATGCAAGTTGTTCCATGTTAACCACACCATGTGGTTGTTTTAATGGAACTTCCTTATCTAGGCATCCTGGCCGTCGCTTATAGGTTTTAATGTGTACAAAAAAAGCAGATCATTAAGATCTGCTTTTTTTGTGCCTGGCGCGTCACCAAGTCTACCGGCCACGTCCTGTGGCCAGCCTTGGTTCTAGGCCATCCTGGCCGTCGCTACCCACTCGAGGATGTTGCGAGTAGGCCGTCGCCTTTATATAGCAAAAAAAAGCAACTCAATATGAGCTGCTTTTCTTGTTGCCTGGCGACGTCCTACTCTTCCAGGACCCTGCGGTCCAAGTACCATCGGCGCTGGAGGGCTTAACGGTCGTGTTCGGGATGGGTACGCGTGTTTCCCCTCCGCCATCATCACCAGACCTGCACGATGCAGGTCGTTCCATGTTAACCACAGGACGTGGTTGTTTTTAATAGAACTTCCTTTTAAAGGATGCAAGTCATCCTTATTATTCAATTTAAATTTTTATATTTTTTATATAATCATCGACGAAGCGAGTTATAAAAATATAAAAATTCGCACCTTC
>DJVJ01000002.1:0-12081 GCA_002441135.1 Caryophanales bacterium UBA6259
GCAATCAAAGGCGGCTATTTGAGCTTAAAGCGCATATCAAAATGTCATCCATTTCATCCTGGTGGATATGATCCGTTAGACTAAATTTAGGAGGAACGTCTTTTGTCTATATTTGCAAGAGCTTTTGGGTATGTTTTAGGATTAATTTTTGGAATGGTTCAAGATTATGGTATAGCTATCATTATTTTTACATTGCTCACAAAATTGATTTTAATGCCGTTTACAATTAAACAAATCAAGTCATCTAAGGCAATGGCTGAAATTCAACCGAAAATAAAAGAAATTCAAGATAAATATAAAGGCAATCAAGAGAAGCAAAATCAGTTGTTAATGGAATTATATAAAGAACATAACTATAACCCACTAATGGGATGTTTGCCTTTGCTGATTCAGTTCCCTATCATCATTGGTTTATTTACAGCTTTGAGACAACCAGAGTTATATGTATTTATTGATAATCCAGAGTTGCTTGCAAGAGCTACTCAGGATGTGTTCTTATGGGTTCCTAATTTATCCCTTCCGGATTTAATTTCGAATATCATTCCAAACGGTCCATCTTGGTTAATTGGTTTACCAGGTATTTTACCTATCGCATCAGCTTTGTTGACTTATGTTCAAATGAAGTCTATGAATACTGCTACAGGTGCTACTACGGGCCCAGCAAATCAACAAATGAAAATTATGCAAACCATTTTACCAGTTATGATCTTATTTTGGGGTAAAACGATGTCAGCTGGATTGATCTTATATTGGACAGTTGGTAACATCTTCCAAATTGGTCAACAATATTTTATGAACAGACAAACTAAGGGGGAAGCTTAGAGATGAAATTTGTCGAAAGTACAGGTAAGAGTGTTGAAGAAGCCCTAAGATTATCCTTAATCGAGTTGGGTGTATCGCGCGATGCAGTAGATTATGAAGTTATCGAAGAAGGCGCAAAAGGATTTTTAGGTTTTGGTGCAAAAGATACGAAAATACGTGTTTTTATTAAAGAAAACGCTGTTGATAAAGCAGTTCAATTTTTAAGCAAAGTGTTAAATGAAATGAACATTGAAGCGAGCATTACAGCAGAAATGAATGAAGATAGTTTATCTATAGCTATGGAAGGCGAAGATATGGCCATTTTAATTGGTAAAAGAGGTCAAACACTAGATTCCTTACAATATTTGATAAGCTTGGTGGTAAACAAAGATAAAGAAGAGTACATTCGCGTTAGTTTAGATACTGAAAACTATAGAATGAAACGCAAGGAAACGCTTGAAAATCTTGCAAGTAAATTGGCTTATAAGGTCAAAAAATCAAGAAAAAATGTTGTACTTGAACCAATGAATCCTTATGAGAGAAGAATTATACATTCTGCACTTCAAAATAATCCTTATGTAAGTACTAAATCTGAAGGTGATGAACCTTATCGCAAGGTTGTCATTTACTATGATTATAAAAAATCTAAAGTGTCGAATAGCTAATCCAATGACCCAGTTTATACTGGGTTTATTTTAATTCGAGCACTATATTTGAAAAGAGGTTTTAAATGTTATTTGATACCATTGCTGCCATTTCGACGCCTATTGGTGAAGGTGCCATTGGCATAGTTAGGTTAAGTGGACCAGAATCGTTTGGTATTGTCGATAAAATTTTCAAGGCAAACGTTGATAAGCTAGATTGGGAAGATCGAAAACTTAAATATGGACATATCTATGATGGAGATCATTTAATCGATGAGGTAATGATTGTAAAAATGTATGCTCCAAGAACCTATACACGTGAGGATATTGTAGAGATAAACTGTCATGGTGGCGCTGTTCCTCTTAGAGAAATTTTGAGAATTTGCCTTCGCGAAGGGGCGCGTTTAGCAGAGCGTGGTGAATTTACAAAACGTGCTTTTTTAAATGGACGCATTGATTTAGCTCAAGCTGAATCGATAATGGATTTAATTAATTCTAAGACAAATAAAGGTTTTGATATCGCCATCAATCAGCTTGAAGGTCATTTATCGAACAAGATTAATATGATTAGAAGTGAGTTGATTAAAATAATGGCTGAGGTCGAAGTATCGATTGATTATCCTGAGGAAGATATTGAGGAAATTACTTATGATGCTCTTGGTTCTGGTCTAGAAAATGCAGCACTTCAAATACAGAATTTATTGAAATCTTCAAATACTGGCAAAATCATACGTGAAGGTCTTAAAACCGTAATCATCGGAAAACCAAATGTTGGTAAATCTAGTCTAATGAATGTATTGCTAAAAGATTCTCGTGCTATAGTAACGGATATTCCAGGCACAACGAGAGATGTTATAGAAGAGTTTTTAAGTGTTGATGGCATCCCAATTAAACTTGTAGATACCGCTGGCATTAGAGAAACTGAGGACCTTGTAGAACGTTTAGGCGTTGAAAAGTCTAAGTCATATTTTAATGCAGCTGATTTAGTCATTTTTATGCTAAATGGTGCTGAACCTTTATCTCCAGAAGATCATATGCTAATGGAAAAGGTAAAGGATAAACCGGCGATTGTGTTGATTAATAAATCGGATTTAGAACAAAAGATTGAGCTAGAATCCATTTCTGATATTTTCAGCAATGAGCAGATTATTATGACCTCTATGTCTAATGAATCTGGAATTCAACAATTGGAAGATGAAATTAAACGTCTTGTTTTCGGAATTCAAATCGATCAGGGCAATCAAGAGATCGTAAGTAATACCAGACATATTGCTTTACTTGAGATTGCGCTAAAACACATAAATGAAGCTCTTAATGCGACAAAACAATCCCTACCCTATGATTTTATCGAAGTAGATGTTAAAGAGGCAATTGTTCAATTAGGGCTTGTTACAGGTGAAAGCGTCGCTTCTGATTTGATGCAGACGATTTTCAGTCAATTTTGTTTAGGAAAGTAATTGAGGTAAGATATGATTAGAACATTTGATGCTGGTTACTATGATTGTATTGTTATAGGCGCAGGCCATGCTGGTTGCGAAGCTGCACTTGCAAGTGCGAGAATGGGTGTGAAAACACTCGTGTTATCTATAAATCTAGATTCTATTGCGATGATGCCATGTAATCCATCTATTGGTGGTACAGGAAAAGGTCACCTGGTAAAGGAAATTGATGCTTTAGGTGGCGAAATGGGCTTAAATATTGACCGCTCTTTTTTGCAAAGTAAGATGTTAAATGCATCGAAGGGTCCCGCTGTTCATTCATTAAGAGCTCAAGCTGATAAACACAAGTATCATACTGAAATGAAACGCGTCATGGAAAACACAGAGAATCTAACTGTAAAGCAAGCTGAAGTTATTGCTTTAAATATAGAAAATTCTAAAATAGGTGGGGTCATAACCAAGACCGGTGCTTTTTATAAAGCTGCTACGGTCGTTTTGGCTACGGGAACCTACCTAAGTTCTAAAATTTTTATAGGTGAAGCTGAGATATTAAGTGGTCCTAATGGTCTTGCTGCATCTTATGAACTAGGGGATTCTTTAAGGGATGCTAATATTGAACTCAGAAGATTCAAAACTGGCACCCCCGCTCGTGTTGATAAACGCTCCTTAGATTTTCATAAAATGGAAATTCAATGGGGTGATAAAGAATATGAGTTATTTTCATTTCTTAATGAGGACATACCGCTCGATGAGATGCCCTGTTGGTTAACTTATACTAATGTCAATACACATGAGGTTATACTCGGAAATTTAGATAAGTCTGGACTTTTTACTGGTACGATTGAAGGTACTGGACCTAGATATTGTCCCTCAATTGAAACTAAAATAATGCGTTTCGCGGATAAGGAACGACACCAATTGTTTATTGAACCTGAAGGCAGAGACACTAATGAAATGTACGTACAAGGCATGTCTTCAAGTATGGCTGAAGATGTTCAACTTGCTTTTATGAGAACCATTCCTGGGCTAGAAAATGTTGAAATTATGAGACCTGCTTATGCTATTGAATATGATTGTGTTGATCCTTTAAGTTTAAATTTATCCCTTGAATTTAAAAATATTAGAGGTTTGTTTTCCGCTGGTCAATTTAATGGATCTTCTGGTTACGAAGAAGCTGCTGCTCAGGGTATTATAGCTGGAATTAACGCAGCCCTAAAAGTTAAAGGAGAGCCTCCTTTTATTTTAGACCGATCTGAAGCTTACATTGGTGTTTTAATTGATGATTTAGTCACAAAAGGTACCGATGAACCCTATAGGATGATGACTTCAAGAGCTGAGTATCGATTGGTTTTAAGACAGGACAATGCAGATGCAAGATTAACTGAAAAGGCTTATAATATTGGACTCGTCACTGAAGAGCGATATGCTAAATTTATGGAAAAAACTCAAATGATGCAACAAGAAATTGATCGTATTGCGACAACTAATCTCAAAGCAGAAGATGTAAATCCTATTTTAATTGAGCTTGGAAGTAGTCCTGTATTACAAAGTATGAAAATAATTGATTTGCTGAAACGACCAGAAGTATTTTATAAACACCTTGAGTGTATTGATATAACTAGGCCGGATACTCTAAAAAAAGATGTTATTAAACAACTTGAGGTTACCTTAAAATACGAAGGCTATATAAAAAAGCAACTTCAACAAATAGAAAAATTTAAAGATTTAGAAGAGAGAAAGTTATCAGCAGACTTAGATTATAGTAAAATAGATAATTTACGTTTAGAAGCTAGGCAAAAGTTAGATGATGTTAAACCATTATCTATTGGTCAAGCCTCTAGAATTTCAGGCGTATCCCCTTCTGACATTTCGGTTTTACTCGTATATCTTGAACAAATGAGGAGAAAAAAGGATGTTTAATAAGTATTTTGAGGAAATGAATATTGCCGTTACGGATGTTCAATATGCTTTATTGGAGAAGTACTATACCCTTTTAATCTCTGAGAATGAAAAATACAATCTTACTGCGATTACTGAAAAAAAAGAAGTTTTCATTAAACATTTTTTGGATTCCATGATTATACAAAACTTCTTTGAAAGTTATAATGTTCAAACTTCTCATTTGAAAATTATTGATATTGGTACGGGTGGTGGTTTCCCAGGCGTTCCTATAAAAATTAGATACCCTGAAATTTCCTTAGTAGGACTAGATGCTCTTAATAAGAGAATTAATTTTCTAAATATCTTGACGGATTCCCTATCTCTTGAACGTTGTCGATTTGTTCATGGTCGAGCTGAAGATCTTGCTAGAGAAAAGGGTCAACGCGAATCATATGATATTGCTGTTTCGCGTGCAGTTGCAGAGCTTAGAATGCTATTAGAATATGTTATGCCCTTTGTAAAAGTAGGTGGGTATTTTGTTGCTTATAAAAGTTTAAAATTTGATGAAGAACTAATACAAGCTGAACGCGCCTTAAATGAAATGAAAACTCTTTATTTAGGCTCTATGAAATTCCAACTGCCTGAAGGTTTTGGTGAAAGAGAATTGATGATTTTCCAAAAAAAGGAAAATATTTCTAATAAATATCCAAGAAAAGCTGGTACAGCTAAAAAAAGTCCTTTATAGCGGTAACTGAGATACCGCTTTTTTTCATTTTTTGATATAATTTAGGTATTCAGTATTTGGGAGGCATTCATGGGAAAGGTCTTAGCAATATTTAATCAAAAGGGTGGCGTTGGTAAGACAACGACTGCTGTCAACCTAGCGGCTGCTTTGACGTCTATGGGGAAAAAAGTATTATTGGTAGATAATGATCCTCAAGGAAATTTAACGAGTGGTGTAGGTATTGATAAATTCAATTTAGAGCACAATATTTACAACGTTCTTATTAATGGTGATGATGTATTGGACTCAATTATTGAAACTGATTATGAGAATCTCTTCATCCTACCAGGTAGTGTCAACTTAGCCGGCGCAGAAATTGAATTAATAACCTTTGAAAAGAGAGAATTTCTTTTAAAGAATATTTTGGATTCTGTCAGGGATAAATTTGATTATATTTTTATCGACTGCCCTCCTTCGCTTGGTCTATTAACCATTAACGCACTTGTCGCTGTTTCTGCAGTTATCATTCCTATACAATGTGAATACTATGCTCTTGAGGGTGTTAGTCAATTATTAAATACTTATCAACTTATCAAAAAGAGTATTAATCCAAATATTGAAATTCAAGGTGTTTTGTTAAGTATGTTTGATGCGAGGACTAATTTGTCCATTCAAGTTGTAGAGGAAGTTAAAAACCACTTCAAACATCTAGTATATGGGACGATGATACCACGCAATATACGGTTGGCTGAAGCGCCGAGTCACGGAATGCCTATTTTATATTATGATCCTAAGTCAAAAGGTTCGGAGGCGTATATAGATTTGGCTACAGAATTTTTAGAAAGGGAGTCCGAAAATGTCTAAAAAGATGGGGTTAGGCAGAGGCCTTGGAGCACTTATTCCAGGTGACGCTACAGTAGAATTAACTCAAAAGATTAATGAAGAGGGAGATTTAATCAATGAAATTGATATTGAATTGATTATTCCGAATAGAGATCAACCTAGAAAACATTTTGAAAAGGATAAGATTGATTCTTTAGCTACCTCTATATCAGAACACGGTCTTTTACAACCTATAGTACTTAAACGTAAAGGAAGTTTCTATGAGATTATAGCTGGTGAACGGAGATGGAGAGCATGTAAAAGTATCGGCTTAAAAAGAGTATCTGCTATCGTTAAAGATGTTGATGATTTTGCTATCGCTCAACTTGCGCTTATAGAAAATTTACAACGTGAAGATTTGAATCCGATTGAAGAAGCAAATGCTTTTAAAAATTTGATTGAAAGTTATAATATGACACAAGAAAAATTAAGTATTGTTGTTGGAAAGAGCCGGTCATATATTACGAATTATTTGCGTATGCTCAAATTAGAACCTGAGATACTAAAGGGCATCGAAATTAATGAAATTTCTCATGGTCATGGTAGAGCTCTTTTAGCTCTTGATAACGTAAAGTTTCGCATGAAAGCATATGAAATGATTGTTCAGGATCAGTTAAGTGTGCGTCAAACAGAAGAGTTGGTTAAGAATTTTGACAAACTCATGAATCAAAAATCAAGTAAAGTTATTACTAAAAAGTTGCCTGAACTTATCAACCTCGAAGAACATTTGGCTGTTTTAATTGGAACTAAAGTTAAAATTAAAGAGAAAAATGGTAAAGGTAAAATTGAAATTGACTTTTATAATATTGATGATTTGAATAGAATATATGATACTTTAAAGAAATGATAAAGAGCAATGTTTCACGTGAAACATTGCTCTTTTGATATTATGTTTCACGTGAAACATATAAAATAGATAAATTTCGCCCATATTTGAGCTGTGACGATATTGTTATTATAGGTGAGCACTAATACTAAATGTTGAATATTTCTCAGCGATGAAAAGAAAAGAAACCAAGATGGTTGTAGCCGTTGAAAATACAAGAACATTTAATTAAGATTATCATAATAAAGCTCCAAAATAAAATTTATAGAAAACTATAAAAGTTTTTGAAAAAAAGTAGGCTTAACTTTATGCTTAATAAAAATGTAAAGTGTATACAAGAAATGGACATTCGTTTCAAAGTAAAATTTATGGTCAATAAGTGCTTGTGCAGATTGATAGATTTTAGAATTTCAATGTTTTTAAAATATCAAAATAAATGATAGAATAGAAGAGAAAGTGAAGAATGAAGAATAAGTTAAGCATATAAAGAAATAATAGAAAATACAGAGTTAAGAGAAAATAAAAATAGAAAATATAAGAAAAGTAAGATGATAAAATATAAAATAAATAAGCAAGTAAAGAGGGTTATACATGAGAAATTTAGCACTAATCGTGAACCCGGTTTCGGGTAACGGAAAAGCTTTAAATATACTTCCAGAAGTAAAATCATACTTTAATTTGCATAGTGAAATTATAACCATTGAAACTAGGATTTCAAGATATCAAGGTAATATTGAAGAACTTTCAAAAGAGTTATATGAAAAAGGATTTAGAGAGTTTATTGTCTTAGGTGGTGATGGATCTCTCTCGGAAATGGTAAATGGACTAGCACCCTTTAGAAATAACAAAATTGTAGTTGGAGTTATCCCCTATGGTAGTGGAAATGATTTTATAAAATCTGCTTATGGTACAAGTAAATTAAATATTATTTTGAGAAGCATTGTTAACAGAGATGTAAAATTAATTGATATTGGAAAAGTAAATGAAATGTACTTTATCAATTCATGTACTTTTGGAATTGATGGACCTATTATACAAATGACAGACAAACTCAAAAAAAAGATGACAGGAAAGTTAGCTTATTATATCAGTACATTAACAGAGGGTGTAAAGTTTAAACCATCCGAAGTTAAACTTACTTTAGATGATTATGAGATAACCGGTAAAAAGCTGATTGTTGCATTGAATAACGGACAGTTTATTGGGGGTGGCATGAAGTTTACACCTGAGGCAAAATTTACAGATGAAAAATTATCAGCGTGTATAGTCGACGATGTATCAAAAGCCTTTTTTTTGAGAAATTTAAAGAAAGTATATGAAGGAAATTTATTCCAATTAGATGCTGTCGCTTATTATGATTTCGAACAAGCATCGATCTCAGTCTCAGGAAGACAATATGCTATAAATATTGATGGAAATCTTGTTGGAAAAACTCCAGCTCAAATTTCAATACAAAAGAAAGCGATAAATATTTTCTGCGACCCTGAATATGTAAAATAATGGTATATTTTATAGGCCTAATTTACGAAAAAAGGAATTATAGATGATATTGGAAGCCGAAGTATAATCGTACAACCAAGACGAAATTTGAGGGGATTTTCATAATAATAAAGTATGGGTGGTAAAAATGAGTTCAAATTCGATAGAAGAAGCAAAAAAACAATTTTTAGAAACAGGTAGACTAAATAGAAAAATTGTTAGAGATGAAATTGCTATGTCTTGGTATAGATGTAAGTTAAATAATTTGTCTTCAGAAAAGATTTCCATAAATTCAATTGAAAATCATAGTGGTAAAAGTGTTGATGATATTACAAAATTGCAGGACTTACTAAAAAAATTAAACAAAGAATCCTACAATGCTTTTATCATATCAAGGAATGGAGATGTATTAGATAAAATCATCTATGATGAAATATTTGAATCAATTTTGAATTTTAGAGAAGAATTTCTAGGGACAACGGCAGCATCTCTAACGATAAAATCAGAAAAGTATGAGTACACAATTGAACATGAACACTATAATAATTGCTTCGAGAAATATTGTAGTTATGCATATCCCATTGTAAAAAATGAAACCAATATAGGCTATTATGTCGTATTTACAGAATTTAAATTTAATGAATATATGCACCAAAGTATAAGAAACAGTATCGATTCTTTAGAGATAAATATAAAGCACGAGGTATCAGAAGCTGTAAATTCGCAGAAATCGTATCCATTAGATCATTTCATTTTACTCACCCCAGAAAAAAAAGATCTTTTAATTCAGAATATTAAAAAGCTGAATATTCTAAGTTTACCCATCTTTATATGGGGTCCCAAAGGAAGTGGAAAATCAAATCTTGCTTGGTTCATTTCAAATAAAAATTTCAAAATGATACAATTCATAGATCTAGAGAAAATGCCTGTTATTTTAAGAAAAGATATGATCATAAACGCTTTGTGTCATTATGAAACGGTAATTCTAGATAATATTCAATCATTGGATGCAGATACAATTTCGCTGTTAACGGTTTACACAGAAGAAAAAGTAATAAATAAATCTGAGTCTAAGTACTGTAATTTCAATTGTAAGAACATAATTCTGTTATCAGTTTACAGTCCGCGAGATTTGCAAGAAAATAGATCTGTTAGCGAGAGATTTATAAATCGTATGTGTCAACAAGTTATTAGAACTGAAGAATACGGTGATTTAACCGTATCAGAAGAGATTCTTCAACAAATGTTAGATCGTTACAATTGCGAATTTTCACTAGATTTTAAGAAAACTCTATTGAAAATCACACAAGGAAAAAAGCTAGATGAAATTGCTAAAATCATTGAAAATTCAGTATCTAAAGCAAGTAAAGGGCGTTTGCTTATGCCTGAAGATATTGAGGTTAAAAATGAAGATCAATATGTTACCTTAGCAGAACTAGAGAAAAATTATACTATAAAGGTCTATAGCGCGATGAATAAAAACATGACTTTAACATCAGAAATATTAGGAATTGGAAGGAGTACATTGTATAGAAAGCTTAAATCGTATCAAATTGAGACGGATGAGTAAAAAAGACATTTCTCATAATGACACACTTTCTAAGAATGTATCAAAACAAAACACAAATCATAGAAAATCATAATAGAATTCATGTGTTATTTCGAGAAATTTGTAAAATCCAAATATATTTTAAAAGCTTCAAGTTGTGATATTTAAAGGTATTAAAGGGTAAATCGTAAAGTTAAATCAAAAAAACAAAAAATATTATTTGAACTGTATACTTTACTGTTAGTACTTTAAATCATTATATTTAAACACATTGTGCAGATATTTTCAAATAATGTAAAAACTATTTGAATTATCTGCATTATTTTTGTAAAATTATAATAGCTAAAAGTGTTGGATTTGCTTGAAAAATGAGATTTACAGTTAATTAACTGTAAACGAGTTTGGGGGTGGTTATGTGTATAAAATAAGTGAAGCAGCAGATTTAATTGGCGTAGAAAAGGTAGAGATATTTGAAAAAATGATTACGCACAAATCGATTCTCGACCCGAGTATAAAAAAAATAGAGGGTGTCACTTATTTTGAAGAGAGAGGTATAGGCATCTTAAAGACACTATTCTATGGTTCTCAAAGTAGCGATCAAGTTTGTGAGGATTCTCAAAAGGAAAAAGTGCAAACTGAAAAACGCATTGTAAAAGTTAGATCTAAATTTGAAAGAGAACGCGATATTCTATATGACAAATTGCTAATACTGAAGCATGAGTTGTTAAATTTAGATGAAGAATTAATTTTGAAGGATGAAATGATTCTATCTTATCAGAAGAAATTGGTTGAGGACATGGAGATCATTAATAGACTTCAAACGGCTCTATCTAAAAAGTCTTAGTGAAAGAGATGTGGCGAATATGTACAGAGTTATAGAAGTTGCTAAAATGCTGGGGGTAAGCAAAGTAACAGTATATAAAAAAATCAATAAAAACAAGAAACAATTAAAGAATCATGTGCACACCCGAAGCAATATAACTTATATTGATGATGTTGGTATAGAGATCATAAAAAAGACAATTGAAGTTGCTTCAACCTTTAGCGCTTCAGAAACATCCGATGCTTCTCAAGTGCAAAAAGAGATACTAGATGATTTAAACGATATTATTGAATTTCTTAGCGATCAAGTTGTAGAGAAAAAGAATCAAATTGGAAAAAAAGATGAGATTCTCGATTCATATAAAAGTATTTTGAAAAGCAATAGAGGAAAGATTCAATATCTTGAGAGTAAAATAAACGAATAATAGGGAGGATATAGTCGTGGTGCCTAAAAAGTCAATTTTTGAAAAAATGGGGTTAATTGATCCTGTAGCAAAAGAAGAAGATTACAATGTAAGCAGTGATGAATTTGTTGATGATATTCCAGAACCTGATTTTGTACCAGATTTAACGCATTTAGAAGAAGCGCATGTGGAACAAAAGGTTAGCACTCAAGATATTCCAAAAGATATTGGTGATAAGTTAGACCTAATTATTGGTGCTTATGAAAAAAATAAACTCATGACAATTGAAGAAATTTACAGAAATTCTCATTTAGAGAATGAAGTTAAAAAGACAATCTTTATGGCTGATGTCTATCAGAAAGCTATTCCAGAAAATCTCCCCTTGGATATCAAGAGAGAAACGGTCTTAAACATCATGAATGTATCCAATGTAAGTTTAGAGGAACTTTTAAATGATGCATACAAGAGAATTGATTCTTTAAATACAGTGCTTGAAGAAACGGTTTCAACAACACAAGAAATATTTAATCGTAATGATGCAACCATTAAAGAGTTAGAGAAGAGAATAGAAGATTTAAAGGATATAAATAGAAATCGCAAAAAATTCCAAGAAGACCAAAATACTATGAT
>DJVJ01000002.1:12175-12438 GCA_002441135.1 Caryophanales bacterium UBA6259
AGTGAAGCTAGTGAAGACGCAAATACAACATCTCCAGAAAAAGAAAATGAATCTGAAGTTGAAGTTGAATCTGATGCAGAAGCTGAAACCAGTACAGAATCTTCAGAAGAAGTTGGAAATACTGAACTCTTTATTGTCGCAGAACAAACATTCAAACAGCCATATTCATCAGAACATAAAAGGTTTCTTGAAGATGCTTATAAAACCTTGTATTTTTCACCGCAGTCCTTTAAAATAGTTGAGGACGATAATGGTCTTATAGA
>DJVJ01000033.1 GCA_002441135.1 Caryophanales bacterium UBA6259
GTATTAAAAGTTTCAGCAAAATCTAGCCCTAACGCTGTTGCTGGTGCATTAGCGGGGGTACTACGTGAGCGTGGTGCCGCTGAAATTCAAGCAATTGGTGCAGGTGCACTTAATCAAGCTGTAAAAGCTGTAGCGATTGCTAGAGGTTTCGTAGCACCAAGTGGTGTTGACCTTATCTGTATTCCTGCTTTTACCGATATTGTGATTGACGGAGAAGAAAGAACGGCTATAAAATTAATTGTGGAACCTCGTTAATACAATAAGAAAACCTGTTTATCTCCCTAAGAGAGAACAGGTTTTTCTCTTTTATTTGAAAAAAGACTGGTGGTGTATGTGATGATTATTGACGCACATTGCGATGTATTATGGAAACTATTAAATGATTCTTCTCTCGATTTTTATAAGGATGAACAGGACTTACAGCTAAATTATCCCAATATGTTAAAAGGTGATATTTCATTACAAATTTTTGCTATCTTTGTATCACCAACCATCAAATCATCAAATTATAAAATTGCTCTTCAATCTATAGACGATTTTTATGAAAAGGTATACAATCAAGATAAATTGATTTTAGCAACTTCTTATCAGGAGATTGTTCATGCGCAGAATCAAGGTAAAAAAGTGGCCATGCTTTCTCTCGAGGGCGCAGATTCCATTGAAGGAGATTTAGCGAAGTTACGCATCTTTTATCGTCTTGGTGTACGAGCTATGGGACTTACATGGAATTATGCAAATGCTGTTGCAGATGGTGTTAGAGAAGAAAGAGGAGCAGGATTAACCAATTTTGGCAAAAAGGTTATTGCTGAAATGAATCGTTTAGGAATGATTATCGATGTTTCTCATCTTTCAGAAGCTGGTTTTTGGGATGTAATGGAATTAACCAATACACCAATTATCGCTTCTCATTCGAATGCCAAAGCAATTTGTGATCATCCACGTAATCTCACAGATGAACAGATCATAGCGGTTATTAAAAACAACGGTATGATAGGGGTTACTTTTGTTAATGAATTCATCAAAAATGAAAGTCAGGTAAGTATTGAGGATCTTCTTCCGCATATTGAACACATTGCTTCGTTAGGCGGTATTCAAAATCTAGGAATTGGTTCAGATTTTGATGGGGCAAGCCCTTTATCTGGTTTGGAAAACGCGAGCCAAATGAATCATCTAAAGGAGCTTTTGTTAAAGAAATTCTCCGAAAAAGAGGTTGAGGGTATCCTTGGGGAAAATTGGCTCAATTATTTTCAAAGAGTGCTTTAGGTAGCATTTTTTAACAACTTGAGATAAGAATTTTCAGAGTATTTATTTATTTTTTAATATTCTTCGAAATCCGGAGAAAAAGCTAGAAGATTGAAGAAAAAAGGCGATTTTGTTGATTTATTACAGTAAATTAGCAAAATTTTCTATGTAAGCGGTTTGCTTTTTCTTAACATTAATCATACACTTGAATAAGTTTAAAGGTTATTCGATATTGTGAGGTGACTGATGGGAAAAGGGGTTAGAGAGAAAAATTAAACTAAAAAAGGATCTTTAACATTAAAAGGGGTGGAGTTTAATGATTAATCAACTTTCATGGAAAGTTGGAGGACAACAAGGGGAAGGCATTGATAGTACAGGGGAAATTTTTGCTGTTGCATTAAAGCGTCAAGGATATCATTTGTATGGATATCGTCATTTTTCATCAAGAATTAAGGGTGGCCACACCAACTATAAAATTCGTGTGACAACAGAACCTGTAAAAGCAATCTCTGACGATCTTGACATCTTAATCGCATTTGATCAAGAAACGATTGATTTAAACATTCACGAGCTACGCGCTGGTGGAATTTGTATTGCTGATTCAAAATTTAATCCAGAAGTGAAGAAAGAAGATGTTCGCTTCCTTTCTGTACCTATAACTGAAATTGCCCAAAATCTAGGAACTTCCTTAATGAAAAACATGGTAGCTGTTGGTGCATCAAGTGCATTAATCGGTCTTCCTTTAAATGTTTTTAATGAAGTTGTTGAAGAAATGTTCTCTAAAAAGGGACAAGATGTAGTAGACAAAAACATGCAAGCTATTCATGAAGGTGCTGCATTTATTACAAAAGAATTAGGCCAAAGTGAAGATTTACTTTTAGCAAAAGCAGATGGTAAAAAACGCTTATTTATGACAGGAAACGAAGCGGTTGGACTTGGTTGTTTAGCTGCAGGTGTTCGTTTTATGCCAGCCTACCCTATTACTCCTGCATCTGAAGTAATGGAGTACTTAATTAAGAACCTACCAAAGTTTGGTGGAACTGTTACTCAAACTGAAGATGAGATTGCTGCAGTAACAATGGCAATTGGAGCATCCTATGGTGGAGCGCGCTCAATGACTTCTACTTCTGGTCCTGGATTATCCTTAATGCAAGAAGCTATTGGTTTATCCGGAATCACAGAAACTCCGTTAGTAATTATTGATGTTCAACGTGGTGGTCCAAGTACTGGTCTTCCTACTAAGAATGAACAAAGTGACTTCAATGCTGCGCTTTATGGTGCACATGGTGAAATCCCTAAGATAGTTATTGCACCAAATACAGTTGAAGACGCTTTTTATGATACAGTTGAGGCATTTAATCTAGCAGATCAATATCAATGCCCAGTTATCGTATTAACTGACCTTTCTTTAGGTATGGGTAAACAGACTGTTGAGCCTTTAGATTACGATAGAATTTCCATTGATCGTGGTAAATATTTAGGGGATCAAGAATTACCAGCATTAGAAGAAAATCAAATGTTTAAGCGCTACGCATTTACTGAAGATGGTGTTTCACCTCGTGTTATTCCTGGACAACAACATGGAATTCACCATGTTACCGGTGTAGAGCATGCTGAAAATGGTCGACCATTTGAAGGAACATTAAATCGTAAGAAAATGATGGAAAAGCGTTTAAATAAGATCAATACCGTTAAATTTACTAATCCTATATTAGAGCAAGCACCACATGCTGAATCAGATCTTCTAGTAGTTGGTATTGGCTCAACTCAAGGGGTTATTACAGAAGCAATTGGTCGCTTAGAGAAAGATGGATTAAAAGTTAACCAAGCACATGTACGCTTAGTTTCTCCATTCCCAGTAAATGAAATGAAGAGCTTAATGGAAAAGGCGAAAAAGGTAGTTGTAGTTGAAAACAACGGAACTGGCCAAATCGCAAACCAAATTAAGTTAAACGTAGGTATGGGTGAAAAGGTTAGCAGCCTGCTTAAATATGATGGAGATCCATTCTTACCTGCAGAAATCTATAATGGGATTAAGGGGTTGATATAAATGGCAACATTCAAAGATTTTCGTAATGAACTAAAGCCTAACTGGTGTCCAGGTTGTGGTGACTTTGCTGTTCAAGCATCCATTCAACGTGCTGCAGCAAATGTAGGGTTAGAACCTCACAATTTCGCAGTTGTTTCTGGTATTGGATGTTCTGGCCGTATTTCTGGCTATATCAATGCATACGGATTACATGGTATTCATGGTCGTGCATTACCAATTGCCCAAGGTTTAAAAATGGCTAATAGAGATTTAACTGTATTAGCTGCTGGTGGAGACGGAGATGGCTTTGCTATTGGTACTAACCATACTATCCACGCAATGCGTAGAAATATCGACATTACCTATGTTGTAATGGATAATAATATATATGGACTAACTAAAGGTCAAACTTCTCCAAGAAGCTCCTTTGGTACTAAATCCAAAAGTACGCCATTAGGTTCAATTGAACCAGCATTACATCCATTAGAATTAGCGATTTCTACTGGTGCAGGTTTTGTTGCACAAGCGTTTTCTGGAGATATCAATCAATTAACAAAGATTATTGAAGCTGGAATGAAGCATAAAGGATTTGCGTTTATTAATGTATTTAGTCCTTGCGTAACCTTCAATAAAGTAAATACCTATGATTGGTATAAAGAGAACCTTGTAAACCTTGAAGAAGATGCTAGCTATGATCCAACAAATCGATCCATGGCAATGCAAAAAGTAATGGAGAATGAAGGATTAGTAACAGGAATTATCTATCAGAACACTGAAAGAGAATCTTATGAAAACCTTGTTCCTAACTTTAAACAAGAGCCAATCGTTAAGCAGGATATCATGATTGGAAAAGAAGATTTCACTAAATTATTAAAGGAATTTGAATAAAAGTATAAATGGAAAAGGCCACCAATTAATTGGTGGCCTTTTTTTTAACCAAAATTTAATATAAGAGGGTCAAGTAAAGGGGTATTACTCCCTATTTAAATTATCGCCAAGTTTGACATGTTTTATACGAAAACTTTACCTTAAACAAAGAGTAGGGTATGATTATTTTTGATTTGTTTCATAATATTTCGTGACTATGAATAATTGAAGGGAAGATTCAAATGAAATTAACGATCTTAGGCTATGAATCACCATATCCTAGCGCTAATGGAGCTGGCCCTGGATATTTGCTAGAACATAAAGGAAAATATTATTTAATCGACATTGGAAGTGGAGTACTCTCGAATTTACAGAAGCACATTCCTCTTGATAAATTAGAGGCCGTTTTTCTTTCCCATTTACATCATGATCATATTAGTGACTTTCTTGTAATGCAATATGCCATGCAAATGCAAATTATTATGAAGGAACGTCAAGACTCATTACCGGTTTATTATCCTAATGAGCCAGTAAATGAGGCGACAATAATTCCATTTCCACCATATATAGAACCAATACCTATTTATGATGATTCATTAGTATTGAACCTCGAGGACTTACAAGTGACTTTTCTAAGAACCGACCATTCTGTACCATGCTATGCAATTAAATTTAAAACGGAGGATAAGACATTGGTTTATGGCGCTGATTCTGGAGTCAATACAGACTGGTCACCATTTGCTGATGATGCCGATTTACTTGTTTTAGAATGTACATATTTAGAAAAGGATAAATTAAAAAGTCCGCCAGGACATCTTGCAACAGTAGATATTGTACAAGTAAGTGAAAAATTAAAGCCCAAGAAAATACTTTTAACTCACTTTTATCCAAAATACGATCCTAAAATGATCCAGAAGGAAATTATTTCGAAAAATCCAGTCTCGGAAATAATAATGCCTAAAATTGGGAAGGTAGTTGAGATTTAATGTCAATTTTAAGGGTTCTTGAATTTACCAAGGATTTAATTAGTAAGCATCTTAATCAAGGTGATATTGCAATCGACGCTACCTGTGGGAATGGAAATGATACGGTTTTTTTAGCTAAATTAGTTGGTGAGAACGGAAAAGTGTTTGGTTTTGATATACAAGAGGAAGCCATTAAAAATACTCTAGCAGTACTATCTAAAGAAGGCTTAAACAACCGAGTAGAATGTTTAAAAGTAAGTCATTCTATTATGGATCAATATGTTAAGGAAAATGTGAAGGTGGTCATGTTCAATTTAGGTTATTTGCCAGGGTCAGATAAACAGATAACAACAAAGGGGCTTTCAACAATTAAAGCAATAGAGGCGGCTCTTTCCATCTTAGCCACTAAAGGACTCATTACCATGGTAGTTTATCAAGGACATGATGATGGGGAGGAAGCCCAAATTGTTGAAGATTATTTAAGAAACTTACCACAAAAGGAATTTTCTGTTTTGAGGTATCAATTTGTGAATCAAGTTCATTATCCGCCCTATCTGATCGCAATAGAAAAGAAAGATAACTCATAAAAGTAACGAATACATCAAAGTTTATATAAAAAGCAGCAGCTAAGAACAAGCTGCTGCAATCTCTATAACTATTCTTCGTTTGGGGCGCCAATTTTTTGATGAAAGCTCGTCTTTTTCCCCTTTAAACCTTCATTGTGTTCTGGTGCGTATTGGCGTACTTGAGATTTTGCTTCTCTAGCTCTTGGTCTACCTGATGGCTTATAAAGCTCAGTGGCAAATTCTGCTCTTGCAAAATCACGCTTATTATGAAAAATATCGTTGTGATTTGGCATGAAAAACCATTCCCCCTTCGAATAGTATGACTTTAATTTTCCCTAAACAAGCGCTTGTTACCAATAATAATTACTTTAAAAACCTGTTATTTATTGCTATAATTACTAATTGTACTATTACGTTTGTTATAGTGTTAAACTACTTTAATCAATATATAATTTATTTACAGAGAGGAGCTTTTTTATGGTTAAAAAACCTACGGACACTAAATCCGAAAATGGTTTATTTATAACTCCTAATTTAAAAGAAGCAAAAAAACGTGGGAAAGAGGAAGTAAAGGTTGTGCAATTCGATATTCCAGAAGAATTGATTGGGATTGGCGAAAATAAGTATTATCAGATAAGAACTTACGGATGCCAAATGAATTCTCACGACTCAGAAACAATGGCTGGGTTATTAGAACAAATGGGATATCAACCAACAGAAGATGATCAATTAGCAGATATCATTTTGTTTAATACTTGTGCAATTCGTGAAAATGCAGAGGATAAGGTGTTTGGTGCAATAGGAAGTTTGAAGCATCTAAAGCTAGAAAAACCGGGTCTAATTCTTGGAGTAGCTGGTTGTATGCCACAAGAAGAGAGTGTAGTTAATCGAATTCTAAAATCCTATCAGCATGTGGATTTAATTTTTGGTACACACAATATTCATCGATTACCTTTTCTATTAAAGGAAGCATTGTTTAATAAAGAAATGGTCATTGAAGTGTGGTCAAAAGAAGGCGATGTTGTTGAGCAAATGCCAGTGGTTCGCGAAAGTGGACTAAAAGCATGGGTTAATATCATGTACGGTTGCGATAAATTCTGTACCTATTGTATTGTTCCATATACTCGTGGAAAAGAAAGAAGTCGTAGACCTGAAGATATTATTGCAGAGGTAAGGGAACTAGCAAGACTTGGCTATAAAGAAGTAACTTTACTTGGACAAAACGTCAATGCCTATGGAAAAGATTTGGACATTAATTATTCCTTTGGTCATTTATTAGATGACTTAAGAAAAATTGATATTCCGCGAGTTCGTTTTATGACAAGTCATCCAAGGGATTTTGATGATTATTTAATTGATGTTTTAGCTAATAAAGGAAATCTCGTTGAACACATTCATCTACCATTCCAATCTGGAAATACAGAAATATTAAAAAAGATGGCTAGAAAATATTCTAGGGAAAGCTATTTAGAATTAGTTCAAAAGATAAAGGCTGCGGTTCCAGATGTCGTATTAACGACCGATATTATCGTAGGCTTTCCTGGAGAAACAGAAGAGCAATTTCAAGATACTTTATCATTAGTGGAAGAAATTGGTTTTGATGCCTCATACACATTTATCTATTCTCCTCGCGAGGGAACACCGGCTGCAGTCATGGAAGACAATGTAACAGAAGAAGTTAAAAAAGCTCGTTTACAGCGCTTGATGGAATTACAGAACCGTTTAAGCTTAGAGAAAAACCAACAATTAAAAGATCAAGTGATAGAAGTTTTAGTTGAAGGGGAAAGTAAGAATAACCCAGAGGTTCTTTCTGGTAGAACTAGAACCAATAAGCTAATTAATTTTGTTGGTGATAAGTCCCTAATTGGCCAGTTTGTTCACGTGAAAGTGACCGGTCCTCAAACTTGGTCCTTAAAGGGAGAGCTTGTTGATTCTCTAGGAGATGATGTAAAAAATGCATCCAATCAATAAAACGACAATTCTAGAAAAAGCTGAACAATTGGCAAAACTGATTAGTGAACAAGAGGAAGTGGAATTATACCAAAGAGCAGAAGCTCAAATCAAGGGTCACCGAAGAGTTCAAGAAATCATTGCTCAAATTAAGAAGAAACAACAAGAACTCGTAAATGCAAAGCATTTAAAAAAGAATAATTACATCAAGCAATTAGAGCTAGAGTTAGACGAATTAAATATAGAATTATATGGCATTCCACTTATCCATCAGTACCAGCAAACTCAAAAGGATTTAAATAAATATGTGCAAACCATTATCAAAATTATGAAGGATCAATTATCTTCAGAAATTCGGTTAGAATCAGATGGTATCGATCCAAAATTAAATCAGTTAGCACAGTTTAAATTATAGAAACTAAGAATTAAACTACAGATAAATCTGTAGTTTCAGAGTGTAGAGAAACCGCCGG
>DJVJ01000060.1 GCA_002441135.1 Caryophanales bacterium UBA6259
ATGGATGACTTGCATCCTGCAAGTCTGGTGATGATGGCGGAGGGGAAACACGCGTACCCATCCCGAACACGACCGTTAAGCCCTCCAGCGCCGATGGTACTTGGACCGCAGGGTCCTGGAAGAGTAGGACGTCGCCAGGCAACAGAAAAAACAGCTCAGTAAGAGCTGTTTTTTTGTATGTAAAACTATATAAGCGACGGCCTACTCGCAATCGTCGAATGGGTAGCGACGGCCAGGATGGCCTAGAACCAAGGCTGGCCACAGGACGTGGCCGAATAGACTTGGTGACGCGCCAGGCACAAAAAAAGCAGATCATTAAGATCTGTTTTTTTTGTACACATTAAAACCTATAAATGCGACGGCCTACTCGCAACATCCATTAAAAACAACCACATCGTGTGGTTAACATGAAACGACTTGCGTCCTTTTAAAAGGAAGTTCGACTATAAATAATCACGTCCGTGTGATTAACGTCGAACGACTTGCGTCCTGCAAGTCTACATTTGATGAAAAATGCAACAGAAAATAAAATCTTTTTAAAAAAATCTTAAAATTGCAAATGAGTTATTGAATTTTTTGTGATATTTTTTTATAATAAGTGTAACCGCTTTCGATGATTGTGGTAAATGTTTCAAAATAAAACATTTATAAAACAAACGTGTGCGAAAAATCATCTTTTCACACACATCAGGCCTAATTTAAAAAATGGGTCAAATTCAAACAAAATATAAGGGGGAAATTCACAGTGAAAAAGTTTTTTTCAGTATTACTAATTCTTTCACTAGTATTCGTTGCTGTAGGTTGTGGCAGTGACACTGATTCAAGTAAGGACACAGCTTCAGGTGATCAAGCAGGAAAGGCAATTGTTTTAAAAGCTGGACATACTCTAGCTGAAGATCATCCTTATCAATTAGGTATGCTTAAATTTGCTGAACTAGTTAGTGAAAAAACAAACGGACAAATTAAAATTGAAGTATTTCCTAACTCTGCATTAGGTGGAGAGCGTGACATGGTTGAAGGTGTTCAACTTGGAACTGTTGACATGGTATTATCATCTACTGGTCCTTTAGGTGGATTTGTTCCAGAACTAAACGTAGTTGACTTACCTTTCTTGTTTAAATCCCGTGAGCATGCTTATAAAGTGTTAGATGGTGAAATTGGACAAGATCTACTAAAAGGTTTAGAGAATAAGAGTCTTGTTGGATTAGCATGGTGGGAAAATGGTTTCCGTAACGTAACTAATAATAAGAGACCAATTGAAAAGCCAGAAGATCTTGAAGGCTTAAAGATTCGTACAATGGAAAACGAAGTTCACATGGCTTCTTTTGAAACTATGGGCGCTGATCCAACTCCAATGGCATTTAACGAATTATTTACTGCGTTACAACAAGGTGTTGTTGACGGTGAAGAGAATCCTGTACCAATCGTTATGACTTCAAAATTCTATGAGGTACAAAAGTATATGACTCTAACTGGTCATTTCTACTCACCATCCGTTGTAATGATTAATAAAGCTAAATTTGACAGCTTTACAGAAGAACAACAAAATGCATTAAAAGAAGCTGCTAAAGAAGCTGCAGATTATGAGCGTGGTTTAATTAAACAAATGGATGAAGAATTTGTAGGTCAGTTAAAAGAAAAAGGAATGGAAATTATCGAAAATCCTGACAAAGCTTTATTCTTAGAAGCAGTTAAACCAGTTTATGAAAAGTATGAAAGCAAGTTTGGTAAAGAATTAATTGAAAGCATTCAAAAGGCTGGAGAATAATAGTTTATAAGAATTAAAAGTGAGTAAGTAAACTGAGTAATAATTTACTTACTCACTTTTTCCTTAAATCGAATAGGAAAGAAAAAATGCTTTGCAAAAGCTAAGCTTTTCTAAATATAAATGTGAAAGAGGAAGGCGGGTAATATGAAGAACTTAATGACTTCATATATTAACTTAATGGATCGAGTAAATAAACTCCTTTATTACTTTTCTGGAGTTTTATTAATATCGATGTCTGTGATTATTATCTATCAGGTTTTCTCAAGGTTTGTGCTAGAGGCGTCACTTCCATGGTCTGAAGAGCTTACTCGCTATCTCATGATATGGGCTGTTTTTATTGGAGCGTCCTTAGCTTTAAGGAACGGGGCTTTGATTGGTGTTGAAGCAATAGCAGAAGCAATGCCAAATAGTATAAAGAAAGCAATGAAAATATCTGTTTCATTATTTTCGATGATCTTCTTTGGGTTTCTAATCTTTATTGGTTTGGATATTGTAGAAGGTGTATCTGTTCAAACATCACCAGCAATGCATATACCGATGTCATGGGCATATGCTGCAATACCAGTTGGTTCATTGTTTATGCTATTAAATTCAATCACTGTAATATTTGAGTTGATTATGAATAAAGAAAGGGAGGCTGCTCACTAATGGGAACTTTTTTAATTATAGCAATGCTAGTTTTATTTGCCTTTAGTGTACCAATTGCAACTTCTATTGGTATAGCAGCAGCTCTAGCAATTTATATTCAAGGTGATATTCCGGTAATGGTAATAGCACAAAGGATGTTCGCTTCTCTTGACTCTTTTCCGCTAATGGCAATACCATTTTTTATTCTAGCCGGTACATTAATGGAAGTTGGTGGAATTTCTAAAAGACTTGTTAACTTGGCAAATTCCATGGTTGGTCATATGACAGGTGGATTAGCTGCAGTAGCTGTTGTTACATCCATGTTTTTTGCGGCAATCTCTGGTTCAAGTGCTGCTACAACTGCAGCAATTGGTTCAATACTAATCCCTGCTATGGTAAGTAAAGGATATAGAAGAGATTTTGCAGGAGCTGTACAAGCAGCATCTGGGGAAATTGGAGTTATTATACCTCCAAGTATACCAATGATTCTTTATGCGGTAGTAGTTGGTGTATCTGTTGGGGATATGTTTATAGCAGGAATTATTCCTGGGATTCTTATTGGTTTATCTTTAATACTAACCGTATATATTATTTCTAAAAAAAGAGGATATAAAGGCTCAGAAAAAGCAACTTGGGGAGAGCGTTTTAAGGCATTTAAAGAAGCATTTCTAGCATTATTAATGCCATTTATTATCCTAGGTGGTATCTATGGTGGTATATTTACACCTACTGAAGCTGCAGCAGTTGCAGTTGGTTATTCATTCTTAATTGGTACATTTGTATATAAAGAAATTAAATGGAAAGCAGTTTTAGATTTATTTTCAAAATCTTCTGTTACAATGTCCATTATAATGATTATTATTGCAAATGCAGGAGTTTTTGGGTGGATCTTAACTAGAGAGCAAATTCCACAATTAGTAGCTCAGTGGTTAACTTCGATGACTCAAAGTCCTATTATCTTTTTGCTTTTAGTTAATATTTTCTTAATGATTGTAGGAATGTTTTTTGAAACATCAGCCTCAATTATAATTTTAGCGCCAATTTTAACCCCGATAGCCGTTGCATTAGGAATTAATCCAGTGCATTTTGGAATGATTATGATTGTTAACCTTGCGATGGGAATGGTAACTCCGCCACTTGGTGTAAATTTATTCGTTGCTTGCCAGATTGGTGGATTGAAACTAGAACAAATTTCAAGAGCACTTATCCCATTCCTTTTCACATTGATTATTGACGTATTACTTATCAGTTACATCCCGAAAATTTCCATGATATTGCTAGACTTAGCAAAATAACATTGGATAATAATGAATAAAATACTTTTTAAAAATTTCGGCTTCCTTTTCATATACATGGTAAAGGAAGCCAACTTTAATAAAATAATGTAGAAAAGCGGTGAGGAAAATGGGTTCACCAAAAATTGCATTAGTAAAACAAAAATTTGCTGCTCCTTCTATTGATAATATCGAAGAGCATGTGAAGCATGAATTAGCAAAGGTACAAATTCAGGAAAAGGTTAAAGAAGGCATGACAATAGCTATTACAGCAGGAAGTAGAGGAATAGCTAACATGAATGTCATCATCAAGACTATAGTAGAAGAACTTAAGCTACTTGGTGCAAAACCTTATATTGTTCCTACGATGGGGAGTCATGGTGGAGCAACTGCAGAAGGACAAACAGAAGTCCTTGAAAGCCTTGGGATAACAGAAGAGTTTTGTGGAGCAGAAATACGATCCTCTATGGAAGTGGTTCAGCTTGGAAATTTAGAAAATGGAATGCCGGTTTATATAGATAAAAATGCGTATGAAGCAGATGGTATTATTTTAATGAATCGTATTAAGCCACATACCGATTTTAAAAGTGAAATTGAAAGTGGTTTATTAAAAATGGCGGCTATCGGTTTAGGGAAACATGCTCAAGCTTTAGCGCTGCATAGTCATGGCATCAAAGGCATTAGAGACTTCATGCCTGATGTTGCAAAAATGATAATTAGTAAATCAAAGATAATCATGGCTATTGGAGTCGTTGAAAATGCCTTTGAAAAAACGGCAGCAATTGAGGCGATAGAAAAGGACCAAATAGAAGAACGAGAGAAAGAGCTGTTAAAGCTAGCAAAATCCTATATGCCAAAGTTACCAGTTGAGAATATTGATCTCTTGATTGTGGATGAAATCGGAAAAAACTACACAGGTACTGGGATGGATACTAATATCATAGGCAGAATTAATATCCAAGGAGTTAAAGAACCTGAATCACCAAAGATTAAATATATTTTAGCTTCGGATGTTAGTGAAGCTTCTCATGGGAATGCATTAGGCATAGGATTAGCGGACTTAACCACCAAAAAATTGTTTCAAAAAATTAATTTTAAAGCGATGAATGAAAATATTGTAACGAGCACGTTCTTGAATCGCGCAAAGATTCCTATTGTATTAGAAAATGATAAGGAAGCAATTCAAGCCGCTTTAAGAGCGAATTGGGGTATTGATGGAGAAAATGCGCGAGTAATCAGAATACCTAACACATTACATCTTGAATATTTGTATGTATCAGAAGCTATTTTAAGAGAAATAGAGGATAAAGTAGAAGTAATAACTGAACTTACAGATTTTAATTTTGACAAAAATGGATATTTAGAAAAATTTAACCATTAATTTAAACATAAAAAGGGAGAGATAATGATGAAAACAGTTTGGCATTTTAATACTGCACCATCCGTATTTGTAGGTCGTGATTCAATTAAAAAATTAAATCAATTAATGAACAAATTTAATGGAACAAAAATTTTAATTGTTACTGATCCAGGAATTAAAAATGCAGGAATTTTAGATAAAGTTCTAGAAGTTATTGATTCAAAATATGAAGTAAAGGTTTATGATGAAGTTTTACCTGAGCCTCCAATTGATAAAGCGTTAGAATGCTATGAAATCGCAAAAAATTTCGATCCTGAAGTTATTATTGGTTTAGGTGGAGGAAGTAGCATCGATTTAGCGAAGGTCGTATCTGTACTTCATACCTATGGAGGACATCCAAGGGATTACTTTGGTGAAAACAAAGTTCCAGGGCCTGTAGTTCCATTAATTGCAATACCTACTACAGCTGGTACTGGTTCTGAGGTTACTCCTGTATCCGTTCTTACTGATGTAGAGAATGATGTTAAGATGGGAATTTCCGATACAAATATTATTCCAAAGGTTGCTATTTTAGATCCAATGCTTTCCATTGGCTTACCTCCTTATGTTACTGCTACATCAGGAATTGATGCGTTATCTCATGCTATCGAATCCTATACAACAATCGACTATCGTTATTTAAAAGCTCAAGGTGAAGTGATTTTCCAAGGTTCTTCTTCCTTAACTGATCATATTGCTTTAGGTGCAATTCAAAAGATAGCAAAAAATCTACACAAGGCAGTTTTACAAGGAACAAATGTGGAGGCAAGAGAGGAAATGCTATTAGCAAGCTTAATGGCGGGTATGGCCTTTGCTAATGCTGGAAATGCTGCAGCCCATGCGCTAGCATATCCAATTGGTGGTATCGTAAAATCTCCTCATGGTGAAGTAACGGGTCTTTTATTACCATATGTAATGGAATACAATGTAAACGTAGTTCCAGAGAAAATGGCAGAAGTTTCTAAAGCATTTGGCTTAAGTGAACAGCATTACTCAACAGAAGAATTAGCAGCGGAAGCACCTAAAATTGTGCTACAATTGCTTGAGGAAATTGGTTTACCAAGTAAACTTTCCCAAATTGGAATTAAAGCGGAGCATATAGACCAAATTGCTGAAAAAGGTCTTCAACAGGAAAGACTGATGAGAAACAATCCAAGAACACCATCTGTAGCATCATTAAAAGAACTTTTAAATAAAGCTTTATAAAATATATTATAAGCGTGGGTGAGGAAAGTGAAAATTTTAAGAATTAATATGAAGGACTTGTCTGTAAAAGAAGACAATACCATAAAATATAGCAGTCTTGGAGGAAGAGCACTTACCTCTAAAATTGTTCATGATGAAGTACCTGCTACTTGCCATCCATTAGGACCATTTAATAAGCTGATTTTTGCGAATGGGGTATTAACTGGTTCTGGTGCATCAAGTGCGGATCGATATTCTATCGGTGCAAAAAGTCCATTAACTGGTGGTATTAAAGAAAGTAATGCTGGTGGAGTTTCTGGACTAAAGCTTGGTAGATTAGGGATTAGAGCTTTAGTTTTTGAAGATGTCCGTGATGATTTCAAGATTATTCATGTTTCTAAGAATGGAATAAACTTTGATGATGCAGCGCCAATCCTTGGAAAAGATTTAAGTGAAGCTGCAGACATTTTAAGAGAAAAATACGGAAGTCATATAGCGGTATGGTTAATTGGTGTATCTGGTGAGCAAAAAATGAACTTAGCAGCAATAGCTGGACAGGATAAAGAAGGATTACCAACTCGCTTTAATGGCAGAGGAGGACTAGGAGCAGTTGCTGGTTCTAAAGGTGTAAAGGCTATTGTTCTAGATGATGAGGGTGTAGAAAAGAATCGTCCGATTGATAAAGACGCGTTTAGAGAAGCAATGAAGACTTATCATAAATGGTTAATGGAAACACCGGGAACTGCAAAGGTATTTCCGGAGCTTGGAACTGCTGGTCTTGTTAGAACAACCAATACCTTAGGTGCTCTACCAACAAGAAACTTCTCTACTGGTTCATTTGAACATTTTGAGAATATCTCTGGTGAGAAATTAAGAGAAACTATCTTAGAACGTGGTGGTGAAGGTACTCCGACACACGCGTGTATGCCAGGTTGTATTATCCGTTGTTCTAATGTATATGTAAATAAAGCAGGAAAGCTTGTAACCTCTCCGGTTGAATATGAAAACATAGGCTTATTAGGATCAAACCTTGGTATCGGTGATTTAGATGATATTGCAGAACTAAATCGTTTATGTAATGAATATGGGGTTGATACAATCGAGACGGGTGGAGCATTAGGTGTATTAATGTCTCAAAATGTATTATCCTATGGTGATGTTGATGGAACAATTAAGGCAGTTAAAGAAATTAAAGAAGGAACACCATTCGGTAGAATAATTGGATCAGGCGCAAATATCGTAGGTAAGCTTTATGGCGCATATAGAGTTCCAACGGTTAAAGGCCAGACTATGGCTGCTTATGATCCAAGAGCGATAAAGGGACTTGGTGTAACCTACGCTACTTCTCCAATGGGAGCAGACCATACTGCAGGACAGGTAATAAGAGCGCAAGTTGATCATCATTCAAGTGAAGGTCAAGTAAAAGCTTCAAAGGATGCGCAGGAATCAGTAACGATTTTTGATTCTCTAGGAATGTGCTACTTTGGTGGTGGAGCGATACAAGGACGTTTTGACCTTATTGCTGACTTAATTACTGCCTATATTGGACAAAAGGTAACAGCAGAATTCTTGAAGGAAACGGCATTAGACACACTAAAACTAGAGCACGATTTTAACAGAAAAGCTGGTTTTACAAAAGCGGATGATCGATTACCAGAATATATCTATATGGAGGAAAATCCGGCAAGCAAGACCGTATTTGATGTACCTCAAGAGGAAATGGAAACAATCGGGGTAGAATCAGACACCTATCGTTTAAATAATTAATTTCAGAAGATGAGGAATGGGTTATGAGTATCAAAGTTAAAGTAATAGCTCCATATAAAGGCTTAATAGATTTAATGTCTAATTTGTCAAAGGATCAAACGGACATGCAAATTGACATTGAAGAGGGAGATCTATATGAAGGCCTTGAAATAGCTAAAAAAGCGGTAAAACAAGGCTATGACTTACTTGTTAGCCGTGGAGGAACTGCTGCTTTAATAAGAAGATATGTTCCAATTCCTGTAATAGCAATTCCGGTATCAGGATATGATATTTTGCGCTCCCTAACTTTAATTAAAGATTATAAAGGGAAAATTGGAATCATTGGTTTTGAAAATATTACAGAAGGTTCCTCTTCTATTTGTCAGCTACTAGATTTAGATATCCCTCATTTTACGATACATCATGAATCAGAGGTGGAAAATGCCTTAAGGCAGGCGATTAGCCAAGGGGTTGAAGTAGTCGTTGGTGATGTGATTACGGTTCAAAATGCCAATTTATTGGGATTACAGGGAATTTTAATTACATCAGGTCCTGAGTCAGTAAAGGAAACCTTTGAAAACATTCGGAATGTTTATAGGGTGTTTAAGAAAAAGGAAGAGGAACGATTAATATTTGAGAATATCATGAATGAAAATGACAGAGGAATCCTGTTGGTGGATGAGAATAATCGAGTCAAATTCTTTAATAATACGATTAAACAATTCCTTCCTACATTGAAGCTTGGCGATTTTGTAGATGACAAAGTTTTTGTAATTGATATGGCAGATCAAAACGCTAGAAAAGACCATTTTAAAATAACTTGGCAGAATAACTATTCTACGATTGCTTATAGGAAAAACTTCATTCTAAATAATGAAAAGATGACCATTTATTATTCCATTGATTTTGATATTGTTCAACAGATGGCGAATGAAGTAAACAAACAGAAGCTGAAAAAAATCGATGTTAAAAAAGATTTAGCTAATTTCGGTCAATTTATTAAAAATAGTTCTGTTATGAAGGAAGTTCTTGAGCATGCAAAAAAATTCGCTGTTTTAGATACTCCATTATGGCTTATTGGAGAATATGGAACAGGAAAAGAGATGCTTGCTGAAGCGATTCATCAGGCTAGCTCATATACCAACGGTCCTTTTGTTACCTTTTCTTTCTACTTTAATGATGGGGATCAAGTAGAAAAACAACTTTTTGGTTCGGATAATTCTCCTAATTTATTTGAATTAGCCCAAGGAGGTACGTTGTATCTAGAAGGAATTGAAAAAGCACCAAGTAATCTATATTCTGATATTATTCTAGAACTTAAAAAGTGGCCTAATTTAAGGCTGATTTATTCAAGTGAAATTTCAGCTACGGAAATGGTAGAAGCAGATGAAAATGTAGCCATTCTTCAAACGATTAATCCCTCTATTTTAAAAATACCAACATTAAGTGAACGGACAGAGGATATTGAGGACTTAGTTCGGCTTTTCGTTGCTAAATACAACATTAAGTATGGTAAACAAATTGTGGGAATTAAGCACGAGCCTCTTCAATTATTGTTGGAATATAGCTGGCCAAGAAACGTTGAGGAACTTGATAAAGTAATTGAAGAAGCGGTTATTTTAACGGATGAGTATTATATTGATCAAAAAGATTTAATTTCATTATATAATAAGTATGAAGAAGATACTCATTACAAGACTCTGCAAAACGATAAAGGCGCTTTGGTAATTCATTTAGAAAATAAAACCTTAGATGATATAGAGATTGAAATTATCAATCATATCTTATCATCAGAAAAAATGAACCAATCAGAGGCAGCGAAAAGATTGGGGATTAATAGAACTACTCTATGGCGAAAAATAAAAACACTGAAATAATTAAAGTAATTCATGACATAAAGAAGGCGGCTAATAAAATGGCTGCCTTTTTGCTTATTCTGTCGTTATTCTTTATATAATAGAGGAATTGTAAGGAAACTCCAGCTCACGTTAGATAGGTACAAATTAGATTAAATAATACCGAAATATTAGTAATTACCGAATTTGTTGATTATCAGAAAATATGTTAAATTTATAAAGTAAACTTTAAATACCATGAAGTATGATTAGTCGGTAGGCAGTGGTTATGAGCGAAAGTATGCAATCTCAGGTTGATTTTGTAGATTTTCGTTAGTAACCAACCTCTAAGGAAAATTAACTAGGCTGAAATCTAATCTGAAAAATGGAGATTTAAGAGACTGGGATTCTTATTGGTTCAAAAATATACGGATCAATAATAGGCTACACTTTTGTGTGGTTTAAGGTGAGTCGATTTAGGCGAAACCTGGATACTCTAACCTCTTCTGAACAAGAAGAGATTAGGATATCCAGGTTTTTTTATTTCTATATGAAATAGGTCCTAACGACTCATCTATATCAATGTTTAAATATTTAAAGGGGGAAAAGATGTTGAAAAAATTTTTGGTTCTTATGTTAAGTATTACACTATTATTAACAATGGTTACGGGTTGTGGAAGTGACCAAACATCAAAGCCGGTGGAGGATGGAGAAGTTTTCACGTATGCAATGAGTGGAACATATAAACCATTTAACTATAAAGAAAATGGAGACTTAGTAGGCTTTGATGTAGAAATTGCAGAAGCAATTGCAGAAAAAATGGGGTATAAAGGAACTCCTAAAATAACACCATGGGAAACCATTTTAGAAGGTTTGAAAATTGGAAAGTACGATGCAATTATTGGCAGTATGGCAATTACAGAGGAGAGAGCTAAACAAGTTGATTTCTCAATACCGTACTATCGTTCTGGAGCACAGATTTTTGTAATGAATGACAACAGTGAAATTAATTCCGTAGATGATCTAAAAGGCAAGAAAATCGGGGTTGTAAAATCAAGTACTTTTGGAGATGTTGCTCGTGATTATTCTGAGGAAGTAAAGGAATATGCAAGTGATGTACTAGCGCTTCAAGACTTGCCAACNNGGAAGAATTGATGCAGTTATCACAGACCAAATTGTTGGTTTAGTCGCTAAACAAGAAAATGGTCTGGAAATCAAAGAAGTGGGAGAGCCGTTATGGGTCGATGAGATGGCGATACCAGTGGAAAAGGGAAATAAGGAATTATTAGATAAAATTAATAATGCATTAGAAGAAATCATTGAGGATGGCACCTACGAAAAAATCAGCGAAAAATGGTTTGGTAAGAGTATTTTAGGAGAGTAGGGATAAAAGTGCGCATGAATGATTTCTTGCGCACTTTCTTAACGGCAATGAAAGGGGAATACAATGAACGAGATTATCGAGGTTCTAGTAAACAGTTACCAAGGATTTTTAATTGCAACGTGGATGACATTAAAACTTACTGTAGTCTCTTTGTTAATGGCTTTAGTGATAGGACTAGTATTTGCGTTCTTTAAAATCTCCAAATTTAAAATATTAAATTGGATTGCAGATTTTTATATTACAATCATTCGAGGAACACCATTAATTGTGCAGATNNATGTTTTTATATTTTGGAATTGCAAGCATTATTGTATTAGAGGATTTTTGGGCTGGCGCTATTGCATTAGCAGTTCACTCAGGAGCATATATAGCAGAAATTTTTAGAGGTGCTATTCAGTCAATTGATAAAGGTCAGATGGAAGCGGCAAAGTCAGTAGGAATGAATTATTCATTGGCAATGAGAAGAATAATTCTACCTCAGGCGTTTAAACGAGCAGTTCCTTCTTTAGGAAACCAGTTTATTATTGGATTAAAGGATTCTTCATTAGTAGCACTAATCGGTGTTCAAGAAATATATGGAACAGCATTGACGGAGGCNNGCATCTACATTTAAACAAATGGAAACTTACGTAGTAGCAGGTCTATACTATCTTATTTTAGTATTAATTTTTACCTATTTAGTAAATCGTTTAGAAAAGAGGTTGGATGTTTCTAATCGATAGGAGGG
>DJVJ01000024.1:0-1867 GCA_002441135.1 Caryophanales bacterium UBA6259
GTGTATTTTCTTTGACCGGAAGTATCATGTCACTTGCTATGCCAATTGGGTTAATTCTTTCTGGATTCTTTGCTGATAGAATCGGTGTAAATCATTGGTTTTTACTATCAGGTATTTTAATTATTGGCATTGCAATAGTTTGCCCGATGATAACTGAGATTAGAAAATTAGATTTAAAATAAACAATATTGGAGGGATATTTATGTATCTTATTTTCATGTAATTCTTCCTGCTTAAATCGCAGGGTTTTCCCTGCGTACAAGCAAATGAAAACATGCGATTATAGACAGGAGGAAAATGTTATGGAATTGATATTAAAAGCAAAAGACATTCGTGTGGAATTTAAAGGACGCGTTGTTTTAGATATAGACGACTTAGAAGTATATGATTATGACCGTATTGGTTTAGTAGGAGCAAATGGTGCAGGAAAAAGCACTTTATTCAAGGTGCTTTTAGGAGAATTAACTCCTCCAGGATGTAAAATGAATCGTCTGGGTGAACTTGCCTATATCCCTCAGGTGGACGAAGTAACCTTGCAGGAGGAAAAAGATTTTGGACTAGTAGGCAAGCTTGGTGTTGATCAATTAGATATTCAGACCATGAGCGGCGGTGAAGAAACAAGGCTTAAAATAGCACAAGCTTTATCGGCACAGGTTCACGGTATTTTAGCGGATGAACCTACGAGTCATTTAGACCGTGAAGGAATTGATTTTCTAATTGGACAGCTAAAATATTTTACAGGTGCACTGTTAGTTATTAGCCATGACCGCTATTTTCTTGATGGGGTAGTAGATAAAATATGGGAACTGAAAGATGGCAAAATCACTGAGTATTGGGGAAACTATTCTGATTATCTTCGCCAAAAAGAGGAAGAACGCAAGAGCCAGGCTGCAGAATACGAACAATTTATTGCGGAACGTGCCCGATTGGAAAGGGCTGCGGAGGAAAAGCGAAAGCAGGCCCGTAAAATAGAAAAAAAGGCAAAAGGTGCTTCAAAGAAAAAAAGTAATGAAGGCGGAGGGCGTTTAGCTCATCAAAAATCAATGGGAAGTAAGGAAAAAAAGATGCATAATGCCGCTAAATCCCTAGAGCACAGGATTGCGGCCTTAGGAAATGTAGAAGCTCCGGAAGACATTCGCAGAATTCGTTTCAGGCAAAGTAAAGCATTGGAGCTCCATAATCCATACCCTATAGTCGGTACGGAAATTAATAAAATATTTGGGGATAAGGCACTGTTTGAAAATGCATCTTTTCAAATTCCTCTAGGAGCAAAAGTAGCGCTAACTGGAGGTAATGGAACAGGAAAAACAACCTTAATCCAAATGATCTTAAATCATGAAGATGGAATTACTATTTCACGTAAGGCCAAAATAGGATACTTTGCACAAAATGGTTACAAGTACAACAGTAATCAAAAAGTCTTGGAATTTATGCAGGAGGATTGTGATTACAATGTTTCGGAAATTCGTTCTGTGTTAGCATCAATGGGAATTAAACAAAACGACATAGGAAAAAGCTTAGCTGTTTTAAGCGGTGGTGAAATTATGAAATTATTGTTAGCTAAAATGCTTATGGGTAGATATAACATCTTACTAATGGATGAACCCAGCAACTTCCTTGACATACCAAGCTNNGAAACATTAAATTTAAGGTAGTCGCTAGTCAGTATAGTCTGTTCTGGCTAGTGGCTTCATTATAAAGCTAGTTTCTAATGTTTTGAAATAAGATATGAATATCTGATTGGAGGGTTTAGAAATGTTAATACGGGTAGTTCCATACGACCCTTTTTGGGAAGCAGCATATGATAATGAAGCACAGAAAATAAGTAGTATTTTGAAGGACATATTGGTGGAGATTTACCATATTG
>DJVJ01000024.1:1911-2528 GCA_002441135.1 Caryophanales bacterium UBA6259
TGAGTGTATGGGTGAGTTTGGTATTAAAGGGCGGAGATATTTCCGTAAAGGTGGCGATAACAGGACACACCAAATTCATATTTTTGAGCAAAACAATCACAATGATATTACTAGGCACATAGCAGTAAGGGATTTTCTGCGTACACATCCTGACATCGCTTTAGAGTATGGCGAATTAAAGATGGAGTTGGCTTATCGATTCCCGGAGGATATTGAAGGCTACTNNGCGCCGGTAAGGATGCATTTGTAAAACAACTAGAAAAGGACGCTTTGCTATGGTATCAAGCTGTCTTATAGGGAAAAATTCAATACTTCTCTATTTTATATGTAAAATACTCCGAGAAAAAAAGCATGTGATCCATTCAGGTTTATTATCGACCATATTACCATATGAATGAAAATGGTTACTATATCAATCATGCAACAGACAGAAAATGAATAATCATTCTAATTATTAATCTAGATGAGCCACATGTAGGGTGTATAATAATGATTGCAAAAATGTTTGTCGATATGTTCCCACATACGGCAGTCAATCTTTGATATGTTTCCACAAATAAAAATCACTAAAAAAGGAACATGGTAATTTCCATTTGATAGCTATCCCCTCATCTCAA
>DJVJ01000038.1:0-203876 GCA_002441135.1 Caryophanales bacterium UBA6259
GCCTAAACATAATATACGAGGGGGAATGAATTTGAAGAAAAAAGTCCCAAGTATAATTCTAACGACTATCACAGTTATTTTAGTTTTAGTCATTGTGATACAGGCTTATGTTCCAAAGAAAATAATTAGTGATAAGGAAAATATAAATTTTCAAAGAATGCTATATCATGGGTCCGAAATTTTTATAGATGAAAATGAAATATTAAATATTTTAAGCAAGTATAGGTACAGAAAAACATTTCAAAGTTACTTCCCATATCAAAATGATAAAATCGATATTGAAATAGACCTCATTGATAATCATCAAATTAAACATATTTTATTAGGTGAGTTTAATATATGGTATGAGTCTGGTGACAAAGGAGCGCATAAAATACTGAATGCACAGGAACTTAAAGATGAAATTAATAGATTATTAAAGTAAAAATATTTAGTATAAACTTTCGTTCATGAGGCTTACCTGTAAGTTTAGATAAGTTTTATTACCGTTAGCCTTATTCAACAAACGGGTAGCTATTCTAAAACAATCAGGCAAACTTTTATTATCAATTGGATTTAAAGGAATGATAAAATGCAGGCAATTGACGAGATAAAAAATATATGTAATCGTTTTGAAAATAAAGAGTTTCATTTGAAAGAATTGAAAGGTCGGTTATCAAGAGTAAACACACCTGAACCTGATTTACACAAAATTGGTGCCCTTTTGTATAAAGCAGATAATGACTTAGAAGAGATTATCATACAAGATTAGAAAGTAACCATCGTAAATACGCCTTGGAGGTAATACAGCACTTAATAAAGACACTTAAAGAATTGGAAGAAAATAGCTGATTTTTTTATTCCATTAAACGGGTGCAAGAGTTGAAGAAGGCGATTTCTTTTTTAACTATAGGGCAGTTTACTTCAATAAACGTGTTAATCGAAAAAGGGGGATAACATTGGATTTACTTATGACTATTTATCTTAAATTAGTATGGTTAGCAATTTTTTATGGAGTTTTGTACTTAGTTCATAGAGTTTTAATTCAAAAAGGTTTTTATATAGCTCAAGTTTTATTTTTATCCTATTATTTTTATACACAAGATAAAATGATTAACCGTTTTGCAAGTTTAACTCTTAATGAGATGATAATAACTTGGTTTGTAGCTTCGCTAATGATTTTATTAACCATTATTGAAAAGAAATAAATATTAAATTAGTTAACTAAAGGGAGCTATAACGAAAGAAAGAGTTGCTAATGTGGCGACTTCTATTGTGCTAACGGTTGCATTTACTGGAAGAATGTTTTCATATATTATGGTGAATTTCACTTATTTAGGGAGGGTCAAAAAAATGAATGACCTATATGGTAGACTTAAAACCAAAAAAATAAAAATAACTGAAATTCCAAATTGGGGACCTTATTTACGGAAGCAATGGGAGAATAATTTTGCTATTCATTTAACTGATAATGAAAAGAAATCAATTTACCTATTTGATACTGGTGGTTATAGTGGTTATTTATGGCACTTATTTAGTAATGAGAAGAAGGATTGCTTGGAGAGAGAAAAAGCTGAAGCAGCATTCAATAATCAACCAAAGAATAATTGTTATGTATTTTATCAAAATTCGGACTATGCTCTTTTTCTAGAAAATGCCTCTATATTTGATACTGAGGACCTTATAAATGAACAAGATATTTATATTGTAGATAAAGGATTTAATTGGACTTACGTACAAACGCACGAAACTGGATGGTTTGGTCCATATTTTAGCGTTAAATGAAATTGAGGGTTTTTTAACTTGCGGGAGCAATTCTTTAAGAAGGAGAATACCTTTTTTATTTAAGTAAAGAGACAGAAAAGTTTAGCAAGAGATCGTCGGGTGCATTAATAAAAAAAGGATATTTAGTTTCCTTTGTCAAGTTTGAACATTAAATTGTTAGTGGAAGAAGAAAGTAATATAACGTATTAGAATGGAGGGATAATAATGTACCTCCATTTTTTGTTAGAGTGTAATTACAATTTTCTGAAATTTGTGGCAGATATTTGGAAAAATTATGGTAAGATGAATATGTAACGGTAGGGGGGAGTTTATGAAAAATCTATTCTCTGATGGCGGAGAAAAAGAGCAGGCAATAAATTAATTGTAAGGGGAAAGATTACACTAATTATGAGTTACTTACTTTTGGGAATGGAAAGATGTTGTTAGTTCGCCTTACACCAGGAAATGACGATAATGAAATTGAAATCGAAGATGTAATTATTATCCCAGATGAATTGAAGGAATTATTCAATGAAAAAGACTAACTTTGAGGTTTGACAAAGAGACCGATATAAATAATTTAAATTTTCCCATAAAAAAGAAGACAAAAAGGAGAGTTGACAATGAATATCAATGTACGTTTATCAACTCAAGATGATTCATACATAATAAAAAATCTTTATCCATTATACTTACATGATTTATCAGAGATATTTGATAGACTACCAAATAAACATGGAGTCTATGAAGAGACGGATGACTATGTAACATTAAACGACCAATATGAAGTACAGAATATTTGGTGGGAAAAACCCAATATATTATTTCCCTTCTTAATTTTAGTTGACGAGAAGCCAGCTGGTTTTATGCTAATCGCTACACCACCATATTGTAATAAGGGAATTGATTATTATGTCAATGAAATGTTTCTACTACGTCCATATCGAGGAAAGGGAATAGCGGAACAAGCTGCTGTGAAAGTATTTGATCAGTTTAAAGGGAAATGGGAACTGTTTACTAACCCTTCAACGGAAAGAAATATTAACTCACAGAAATTTTGGAGGAAAGTAATATCCAATTATACAAAAGATAATTATGTAGAAGAATTCGGTGAAACATTTGATGGTTATATGCTTATTTTCCAATTTGATAATTCTGTGAGTCGATAAAAAGATAAATAGCAATTGTAATTGGCGGAAAATAGTACAAACTGAAGCATTTGTAAATGAAATTCCCCATGCTAGAATAATTCATCGATAATGACTAATACTAAACGTAAAAAGGAGGGAATTTACAAATGCATTTAACACAAAAAGAAAGATATTTACTTGAGGATCAGAAAAGCCATGAGGAATTGTGTATCAAAAAATATACAAATTATGCAGCTCAAGCCCATGATCCGGCATTAAAACAACTATTCCAAACCCATGCTCAGCATGAGCAACATCATTTAGATTCTATTAATCAAATTTTGAGTGGAACAGTACCAAGTGTTTCCCAAGGGCAACAAGGACAACAGGCACAACAAGGTGGCCAAGCTCAGCAGGGAATGCAATCCCAGCAACAAAACCAGCAAGGTCAGCAAGGAAATCAAGCGATGATGCAGGCTGGACAAACTGGGATGACAAATCAAAATGATAAGGATTTATGCCAGGATTTATTAGCCACTGAGAAGTATATCTCTGGTACATATGACACAGCTATTTTTGAATTTAGAGATGCCAATATTCGTCAGGTGCTCAACCATATTCAAAAAGAAGAGCAGCAGCATGGAGAAGATATTTTTAACTATATGCAAAGCCATGGCATGTACAATCCACAATAAACATTTTCATAGACTATTAGGTTTAAAGCGCTAATTCATCACTCGAATTAGCGCTTCTTTATTTTAGAAAATAAAGCAATTGTATATAAATTGTCATGAATAATTGGTATGTAAATCTTAAATAAACGTAATATAAGGAAAAGTGTTTTTTATTTAGTCATTTTCTAATGAAGGAGGAAAATGCAACATGAAGCTAGATAGAAAAGTTGCAATTGTTACAGGTGCTGCTTCTGGAATGGGGAAAGCGATAGCGATTCTTTTTGCAAAAGAAGGAGCAAAGGTAGCTGTTTCCGATATAAATTTGGATGGTGCAAAGGAAACGGTTAAAGAGATTGAATCGAGTGGCGGTATAGCCTTTGCGATTAAGACGGATGTTGCATCCGAAAATGATGTGGATGAATTAGTAGATAAAACAGTGGAAACGTATGGTACAGTAGATATTCTCGTGAATAATGCAGGTATTATGGATGGGTTTGAACCTATTGGAGAAATAAGTACCAAAAAATTTGATCGGATTTTAGCAATTAATACAAAGTCCATTATGTTGGCTTCTCGAAAGGTGATGCCAATCTTTTTAGCAAAAGGAAAGGGTGTTATTGTAAATAATGCTTCAGCGGCTGGCGTTTTTGGTGGACGTGGAGGGGCAGCATATACTGCCTCTAAACATGCAGCAATTGGTTTAACCAAAAATACGGCTTTTATGTATGCAGATAAAGGTATTCGGGCAAATGCGATTGCAACCGGAGCAGTTGCAACAAATATTGCTGCTTCAATGACAAATATAAGTCAGCTTGGAGCCGCAAGACAAGGAATTGGAATGCCATTAAATCCTCGTATTGGCCAACCAGAGGAAATTGCCAATGTAGCATTATTCCTTGCCTCTGATGACTCCGGCTTTGTCAATGGAGCGGTTTTAACAGCAGATGGTGGTTGGACTGCTTATTAATTGAAATGGTTACCAATTTTGAATTAAAAAGAAATACACACGGTGATACCCGTGTGTATTTTTTTATGTTACCATCATAATTGAAGATTATTATTTATACACTTTAAATAAATAATTAAGGAGCGAGATTCTTGGTTCGACTAAAGGAATGGGCTAGAACATTAAAACGTGAAGTATATGTGCTCTATTTTGCCTATAAAGATTATCGGACACCATGGTATGCTAAATTATTTGCCGCTATAGTAGTAGCCTATGCTTTTAGTCCGATTGATTTAATTCCAGATTTTATACCAATATTGGGTTATATAGATGATGTCATCCTAGTTCCATTAGGGATAATGCTTACGCTAAAATTGATGCCAAATGTGGTTATTGAGGAAAATAGAGCAAAAGCAGAAGAGTTTATGATAAATGGTAAACCTAAAAATAGGATAGCAGGCAGTATCATTGCTTTAGTATGGATTTTAGTAATAATTGCAATAATTAGGATCTTTATATAAATATAAAGAAGTCTTCTTACGAATTGATGAATGGATGAAAAATCAAAAAATTTGGAGGTATGGTTTTAAAATGAAAATTTCAAATGAAATATTTAATAAGTCAGGTGCTTGGATAAAAAGAAATGGGAGGCCGTTGGAAGCCGCAAGATGGGATTATTTTTTTGAAGGTGCTTCTCACGAGAAGGTGATTCAATATCTAGCTGTTTTTCAGAATGAGGATGGAGGATTTGGGCATGGCATAGAGCCGGATTTTTGGTTACCGAGTTCATCACCAATGGCTACCTGGACAGCAGGAAAAATTTTAATGGAAATTGGAACAGGGAAAAATGAAAAAATAGTTCAGTCGATGCTTTCCTATTTAGCAAATACGAGTCAGCAAGAAACAGGAATGTGGCTCTCTGTACTACCTGAGAATAACCAATATCCACATGCACCTTGGTGGCATTGGAATGAAGGTTCTCAGGAGAATTGGATGTTCAATCCTAGTGCAGAATTAGCAGCATTTCTTGTGCACTGGTCACCTAAACAAAGTGAAACTTCTCAGATAGGTTGGAGCTCAATTGAAAAAGCAGTAAATCATCTAATGAATATCACAGAAATAGACAGGCATGAATTAAATAATTATCAACAATTAATCCAAATAATGAAATTACACGAAATAGATTTTAATGAAAAGCTTCAATATACATTAAATGAGGTTTCAGATAAAGTGATGTTGCTTGTGGAACGCATTATGGATAAGAATGTTTTGGAATGGTCATCAGGATATAAAGCGTTTCCTTTGGAGTTTATTGATAGTCCAAATCATCCACTCTGTAAAAAATACGGAGATTTGGTAGAACAAAATCTGGAATTTTATATAGAACAATTGTCTGATGAAGGAACTTGGGATATCTCATGGAGTTGGAGTGGCTTTCCAGAGGAATTTGCAATTTCAAGAAGATATTGGAAAGGAATATTAACAGTAAAAAGGTACAAAATACTTAAATCGTTTGGGTATCTTTAAATTATATTTTTAAATAAATTGAACTTTTAAAAGGTGATAGTGGAGTTTAAAAAATAAGCTTATTCCAATAGAACAAGCTTATTTTTTATTTTTTCTATTCTCAATGATTTCATCTACTAAGGTTTCAGCTGCACGCTTATAAAGACTACTTAGACTACTAAGTGAAGCAATAAGTAAAACTCGTTTTAACTCCTCGTTTTGGTCCACTTGAATATTAGCAATTTCATCTTTTGCTGCTTGAATATGTTCTTGAATATCTACCTTAAAATTAGATGTATTTTGATAGATTAGATTTTGATATGCTTCATAAAAACCGTAAAAATCAAAATCGTCTTCTATAATTCTTTTGTTTAAACCATTAAGGGTATATTTAATATCATTAATCGAAAGAACGCCTTTTAGCTGATAGATTAAGCTCAGCAAAATCAGATGTTCCTTAGAATACTTCTTATTTTTAATCGGATAAAATAATTTTGCCTTCGCATAATTGTTGATCATTGTTTTGGTTAAAACATTTTCATCTTCATTTCTCTTTGTACCACTAAATTTTTTCTCGAAAATTTGAATGACTTGGTCCATATATAAATCAATATCTGGGAAATCATCCAGTGAAATCTCTTTTTCAATATCCAGATTTTCAAGGAATAAATCTAATTTGTTCATATAAACCTCCGAAATTTAATCAATCAAAAAGGGTGAAAATATTTGCTTTTTATCTATAGTAAGGTTATTATATCACCGATAAAATTATAAGACAAAATAACTTGACTGTACATGATAGTTTTTAATATACTTGATGTAGTTATTAAAACTACATGTCGCGAGGTGGATGTTTAATATGACTAATTACATCAGAGAGCCCATTAATGGTCTAACTCATCTAGGAGGAGCAATTCTATCGTTTATTGGCCTATTAGCAATGGTAATAAAAGTAGGCCAAAAAGGAGCAGGAATTCTTGAAGTAACTGCAGTAATCGTTTTTGGGATTAGTATGATTTTACTTTATTCAGCTTCTGCTACATACCATATGGTGAAAGCGAAGGATAATGTCATTGCCTTTTTTCGTCGGCTTGACCATTCGATGATTTTTGTCCTGATTGCAGGCACCTACACTCCTTTCACTTTAATTACTTTAAATGGAGTTATCGGTTGGACGCTGTTCTCTGTGGTATCTGTGATTGCACTGTGTGGCATATTATTTAAATTAATTTGGTTTAAATCTCCTAGGTGGCTCTCTACTGGATTATATATTGGAATGGGTTGGATTGTTATTTTTGCAATTAATCCTCTTTCCTCAGCTTTAGGCTACTGGGGCACTTTACTGTTAACGGTAGGTGGTATTATTTACACCATTGGTGGTATTATCTATGGATTAAAACCTAATTTTTTAAAGACTAAACATCTTGGTTTTCATGAGATTTTCCATATCTTTATTTTGTTAGGAAGCTTAGCTCACTTTTTCAGTGTATATCTATTTGTTCTTTAATCTTTAAGAAACAACAAATAGCTTTTTGATTTATAAACCATCTTTTGAAAAAGATGGTTTTTGTTTTTCTTTCTCTTTTGTTGAAGCATACTTTTCTCATTATTGTAAAAGACTAAGCTTAACGAAAGCGAAATAGGAGGATAATAGGTAATATGAAAAACTTATTCAAGGTAATTTTATTCAGTCTAATCTTGATATCCATACTCTTTCAAGGTGTTAGTGCACAAGAACAGGATTATGCCAAATGGGGGACCATGGCTCTAAATGCAGTTAAGGTACAATATCCAGGAAGTGATGTAAGTGATTATGAATATCTTGGAAGAAATTTAATCTCAGATACTGAAACAAAAGATACATTTGATTTTGTAGTAAAGAAAAATACTACCAAAAAATTAGTTAGGGCTTATGTAACTTTTAACCCTAAAAATAATCAACTAATTAATTTGCAAATCAAAGAAATACAGCTATAAGATATTAAAGAAGTTAATATTATGTGTTTATGAGCGCTAATTAGAATTTAAAATTAGCGCTTTTTAATCTTTAAAGGAGTGTTCATATGGATGCCTATTTAAATATTTTATTGCGAGCATTAGTGACATTCGCGGTCTTGATGTTACTTATTAGAGTACAAGGAAAAAAACAAATTGTTCAGTTTAGCTATTTTAATTATGTGAATGGGATTGTGATTGGTTCTTTAGCGGCAAGTGTGGTATTTAATAGGGATGAAAAATTGATTCAAAGTATCTTTATTATAATTGTTTGGGGTTTTATTTCTTGGGCAATTTCTTATTTGTCCTTGAAAAGTATGTTTTTAAGAAAAGTTTTTGAAGGAGTACCAAGGTATTTAATTAAGAATGGCCATATACAGGAGGAGAATTTAAGAAAGGAATATTTAACGATTGAAGATGTTAATTCAATGCTTCGGCAAAGTAATAATTTCGCTGTGGCAGATGTGGAAGCGGCAATTATTGAACTGAATGGAATCTTAAGTGTTCAAAGTAAAAGTGAAAATCAAATGGTTACAAGAAAGGATCTAAATTTAAAGGATGAAAAGATAGGAATAGCCTTGCCACTGATCATTGATAGTCAGGTGGTTGAAGAAAACTTAAAGCCAAATAACATTTCCATTCATTGGATTAATCAACTCCTTGAGTCCAAAGGAATTTCTATCGAAGATGTTTTATATTTGGAAATAGGAATTGATGGACAGATTAAGCTAGAACGAAAGGATGTAAAGGAATAAGATCTTTAGGGAGGAGTACTGTTTTTTTTGTCGAAGTGGGTAATAGTGAATGATGTAGATGAAATTTGGAATTTGATGAGATAACAAAGAGGTGCTTATATGTTAAATCAAGATTTAAAAGAGAAAATGGTCATTATTACAGGGGCTAGTAATGGAATTGGATTAGAAGCTGCTAAAGTTCTTTCCAATCGGGGAGCCCATGTCATATTAGCTGTTCGGAATCAGCAAAAGGGAGAAGAAGCGGTTGTAACAATTTTAGAACAAAATAAAGAGGCAAAAGTTGAAGCGTTGGGATTAGATCTCTCTGATTTAGCAAGTGTTCGTGCATTTGTGAATGAATTTACTAAACGATATAATCAACTCGATATTTTAATCAATAATGCCGGTGTGATGGTCCCACCTTATGAGAAAACAAAAGATGGCTTTGAATTACAATTTGGGACAAATCATTTAGGACATTTTGCATTAACAGGTTTGTTATTTCCACTTCTTAAGAAAACGCCTTTTTCGCGTGTAGTAACGTTAAGTAGTATTGCCCACCGCGGTGCGACCATCTACTTTGATAATCTAGATGGTTCAAAAGGGTATCAAGCCATGAATTTTTATCGGCAAAGCAAGTTAGCCAATTTATTATTTGCTAAGGAACTAGATGAACGGTTAAAACTGCATGGTATTCCAATGCTAAGTATTGCTTGCCATCCTGGTATAACCTCGACCAATCTATTTAAATTTGGAAAAAAAGATTCACCAGCTTTTTTTAAAAAAATGCTAGCATTATTCTTTCAATCTGTAGAAATGGGAGTGCTACCTACTATTTATGCCGCAACAGAAGATAGCTTAAAGGGCGGAGAATATATTGGCCCAGATGGAAGAGGAAATCGAAAAGGGAATCCTACAATCGAAACACCAGAAAATGGGATTTATAATAAAGAAACAATGAGAAAGCTTTGGGAGGTTTCCGAGGAATTAACAGGAGTAGTTTATGATTTTTTGTAAAAGATGACTCATTAAAAAAATAAAATCTAAAATTAAATGGTCAGGGCTTCCTGGCCTTTTTTCTTTTACTATTTCTTTTATTAACGAAAATAGAAGGTATTCTTTAATGAAAAGCATGAAATAATGGTTAATAGTTCTTATATAAAATGGATTCTATAAGGAGCTGATTTCCATTGGATTGGAAAAATATATTTTTTGAAGCACAAGAGCTAAACTATTTAGAATTATTTCTTCGAACAACCATCCTTTACTTTGTACTCTTCTTAGCGGACAAAGCCTTGGGATTTAGACAACCTGGTATTATCACTTCATACAATTTCTTAGTCGCAGCAGGAATTAGTCACATTGCGGCATCCCGAATGGTGCAACCGCAGTCTAGGTTAATCGACGCGGTATCGATAATTGTTGTATATATTTCCATCATTTTGTTAATTTCTTATAGCTATTTAAAAGTGTCCCCATCCTTTTCATCTAAAAAACAGACAATTCTAGTGGAGAAAGGAAGGGTAAAAAAAGATAATTTAAGAAAAGCGATGCTTACTATCGATAATTTATTTTCTATCCTTAGACAAAACAATGTTTTTGATTTACAAAATGTAGATTATTTGATTGCTGAGGCAAATGGAGATTTTAGTGTAGCAAAAAATAGTAATGAATTACCGATTACTAAATCACTTATGGGTATTCAGACAACATCAAAACAGTTATCTGGAATTTTGATCTATGAAGGGATAATTGATTTGCAGTTACTAAGTGATAGGAAGTTAAATATAAACTGGGTTTATGAACAATTAAAAAAACAAAACATATCGGATATTAAAAGTATCTATATTGGCGTTTTAACCCCAAATAATGAATTATATATTAATTAAAATGGAGGACTTAAATTGCCTGAGGTATTTGGAAGCATTGATCAGATTACATTAATCGGATATTTAATAAGAACACTCATTGTTGGTTTTGTAGGTTTTGTCGTGGGGAGAGTGGTGGCTAAACGAGCAGTAAACCAATTAACGACCTATGATTTTGCATTGATATGGATCTTAGGAGCGATTACTGTTTCTCCCTTACTAGATGGTAAAGTTTCTTTTTCCTATATGTTAATCCCTTTAATAACCCTGTTTTTTTGGCATACATTATTTAGCTTTATATCTTTAAAAAATAGAAGGTTTAGTTTTTTCTTTAATGGAAAACCGGCGATATTGATTGATAATGGTAAGGTTGTAATTAAAAACCTTAAACGACATTTTATAAACATCGAGTTATTATTATCCGAGCTTAGGGTGAAAAATGTTTTCGATGTGAGTCAGGTAAAGTATGCGATTTTAGAACCAAATGGTAAGCTAACCGTTATGAAAATTGAAGGTGATAATCCTCTGACACCAAAGGATATGAAGCTCACTGGAGCAATCACAGAGATTCCTTTAATTATTATAAATGAGGGAAAGGTAATACAAGAAAATCTAGAAAAAGCGGGAATAGATGAAAAATGGTTGGTGAATAATCTAGCGATACAAAATGTGACTGATATTAAAGAGATTTTTTTAGCGACAATTAATAACAACAAAAAACTATTTCTTTTGAAAAATGGGTGAGTGTCATAGGCACCTGAACATTTCTTTGGCCATATAATGGTTCTAAAGGAGTTGTTGAACAATGCCGTGGCAACAAAAAATTCCATTTTTAATTAATCAGCCTATTGGAGTTTCATTAATGAATGGGCAAGGGACATCAGGAGTTCTATGTGGAACCTCTGGTGGAAAGCTACTTGTTATGGAATACTTATACCATACACAATTCGCCTTAAAACAATACGACTTCTATATGATTCAGGATATCAATGGTTTTCCTCCTTGTCGACAACAAAGGGTTTATTAATGAAAAACAGGGTATCGCTAACTACTTTTAAAGTAGTTTCGCGATACCCTGTTTTTTTGCAATAGTTTGATGGAATTATGTGGAGGTATGAAAGAATTTTGTTGAATTTGTGTTATTTTTCACAATATGTACACAAATTTTTGTCAAAATCCGATTTTTTTGTAGTAAGATTAAAGCATAAAGAGATTAAATAAAATCTCATTTAATAACAAGTATAGGGGGACTTATTTATGAACAATTATCTTAATGCAGTATCCAAATTATTTAAGGATTGGAAAGTAGCGGTTCCAGTTGTTATTTTTACAATCGCAAGAATCGTATATGGTTGGGCTTGGTTCCAAGCAGGCTTACACAAATTAGAATGGTTAAGTGATGGTAAGCTTAATTCCGAGGGAATGGTAAAAGGTCTTGCTGTTAAATTAGCTGGTCCTGAGGTTACAAGATTTGATCCTTTGCACCTTAATAATTTCTTTGCTTGGATTACAGAAAACGTTTTTCTAAGTATGCCTGCAGTAACTGATTTTCTAGTTGTAGCATTTGAAATTCTAGTTGGTGTTGTAATGATTCTTGGATTTAAAGTATTCTGGGGTGCTTTAGTAGCAACATTCTTAAACCTACAATTCTTGACTGCTGGTTCATCAAATAACTTTGGTTATATCTGGACAAACTTAGCATTTATGAAGTGGGCTAAATATGCAGAAGCAATTGGTGTAGATGGATTCTTGAGAGTTAAAAATGGAAAAGAAATCATCTAAAATCTTTAACTAAATTAGTTTTAAAAACCCGATACTCTGGCGTTAAAATGCGCTAAATATCGGGTTTTCTTATGTTTATTATAGTTGCTAAACTGTACAGATTTTATTGTTTTCTATATAATATATGGTACAAGTTTCTAAAAACAATAATTTGGGAGAGTGAGTTTTTTTTGGACATACCACTGATATCGCTAATGATACTAGGAAGCTTAATTTTACTATCTGCCTTTTTTTCATCCGCAGAAACTGCTTATTCTAGTGTGAATAAGATTCGTTTGAAAAATTTTTTAGATGAGGGGAGAAAGGGTAGTAAAAAAGCCAATTATATTGTAGAGAATTTTGATCAAGCGCTTTCTACCATCTTAGTAGGAAATAACATCGTAAATATTGCTGCTACCAGTATTTCAACAAAGCTTGCTATTGATATGCTAGGAGATGAAAATTCTACTTTGGCTGTAAGTACAGTAGTTATGACCATTTTGATCCTCACTTTCGGTGAAATTTTACCAAAGTCAATTGCGAAGGAAAATGCAGAGAGTTACACCTTAACAATCTCAGGTGTACTATTTGTCTTAATAAAAATTCTTTCACCAGTGAATTATGTCTTCAGTATGCTAAAAAATCTAGTTTCTAGATTTTTTTCAAACGATAATCAATTGCCCTCTGTTACAGAAGAAGAAATTAAAGTTATGGTGAATATTAGTGAAGAAGAAGGAGTTATTAATAAAGATGAAAGAGAATTAATTCATCGTTCAATGGACTTTGATGAAATTTTGACAGGGGAAATCCTGACACCTCGAATTGATATGATTGCAATTGAGGTCAATTGGTCGATTGAAGAAATTAAAAACATCTTTTTTGAGGAGAAGTATTCACGAGTTCCAGTGTATGAGAATCATTCGGATAATATTATTGGAATATTGTCTGAAAAAGAATTTTTTTCTCATCTTCTAAAATTTAATGACGTGAATATAAGAGGAATTTTAAGAGAGCCTATGTTTGTTGTAGAATCTATGAAAATTTCAGTTTTGCTGCCACAATTACAAAAAAACAAAGTGCATATGGCCATTGTTTTAGATGAATATGGTGGCACAGCAGGATTAATTACATTAGAGGATGTTTTAGAAGAATTAGTTGGTGAAATATGGGACGAGCAGGATGAAAAAATAAATGTGGTTTCGAAAATAAGTGATACTTTATATAAATTTGATGCGCAATTCCCATTAGAGGATTTCGCTGAATTAATGAAGATTTCTATTCCGGAAAGTGCTTATCATACCTTGGGTGGTTGGATAATCGAGCAAATTGGAGCAATTCCAGCAAATGGAGACTCCTTTCCATATGAAGGCTTAGTAGTAAGTATAGAGGAAGTAATTAATCGAAGAATTAAAAAAATAAGCGTTGAAGTACAAGAGAAAATTGGTGTGGAGGATTCATGGGATTAATTTCATGAATCTTTTTATTTTTCTTTTACACTTAGGGAATCCTACACATCATAGGTACATGATAAAGCGAGACTTATTTCAAGGATATAAAAGAAAATGTTTTATGAGGTGATTTCTTTGTTTTTACACTTTAACACAAAAAGATTAAGTATAACATTAATTATTTTTATCTTTATGATAGCCATAATAAGCTTCATTTATATTCAGAATGCCTTAGGGCCAATGGACTCTTCAGCTAGTGAGGAAGAAGTCATTATTACAATTCCATCAGGTAGTACGACAATAGATATTGCGGAGCTTCTTTATGAAAATGAACTCATTAAAAACAAAGTTGTATTTCAGTATTATATTCAGTGGAAGAATGTAGGCGCAAAGCTTCAGGCAGGAAAGTATAGCATGTCTAAAAGGATGAGCATAGAGGAAATAGTTCAGGATTTGATAATGGGGAAGACAATAAAAGAGACCTATCGTTTCACAATACCTGAGGGCTATACGGTAGAACAAATAGCTACTCTTTTGCCAGAACAAGGTTTGGGAACTAAAGAACAATTTTTGGAATTAGCGAAGGTAAGTCAAGAACAAGAAATCTTTGATTTTAATTTTTTACAAGAAGCATTGAAGCAACATAAGGTGGAGTATAAATTAGAGGGCTATCTTTTTCCGAATACATATGAGGTGAAGAAGGACGCTTCAGAAAAAGAAATCCTTACACTATTACTACATCAGTTTGAAAAGCAATGGCATGAAGACTGGAATCAAGTTCTTTTAGAAAAAGAAATGACCCTTCATCAGCTAGTAACCATTGCTTCATTAGTGGAAAGAGAAGCAACAGTTGAGAAGGAAAGAGCAATAATTGCAGGGGTTATCTATAATAGAATAAAAGAAAAGATGAATTTACAGATTGATGCTACAATTCAATATATTTTAGGCGAACAAAAGTCGAGATTAATGTACGAGGATCTAAAAATTGATCATCCATATAATACGTATCTCTATACTGGTTTACCACCAGGACCAATAGCGAATCCTGGTATAGAATCTATTAAGGCGGCTATTTTCCCACAGGAAAACTCTTATTTATTTTATGTCACTAAAAAGGATGGGACAGGGGAGCATTATTTTGCAAAAACCTATGAAGAACATTTAAATAATATCGAAAAATCGAACCAAAATGTAAGATAAATCACAGCATTAAAAGATATATCTGGTTATAATTGATAGTGATTATCATTTTTGTTCTCGATAGGAGCTGAAGGTCATGATTACAAAAAAGATGAAAATTCACAGTATAATCACTAAGTATCCAGACGTAAAAGCCGTCTTGCTTCAAATCTCTCCTAAGTTTTCAAAACTGAATAACCCATTGATGCTTAAAACCATGGGAAAAATTGCAAGTGTAGAGGATGCAGCTAAAATAGCCGGAGTCCCAGTTAATGAAGTACTAATGATTTTAAATAAGGCGATCGGCTTTGACTTCAATACTGAGATTAAAGAAGATGAAAAAACTGGAAATAAGGATAATCAAGAATTTAAAATGCCAACAGAGCAGATGGAATGGCATTTGATTAAGGAAGAATTTATAAAAGTAGATGTAAGAGAAGTAGAAGATCCTTTTCCTATTATAATGAAATTAGCAACAGAAACCCTAATTAATCAGGGTTTCTGTATTATTCAAAAATTCGAACCGGTTCCATTGTACAATGTGTTAGGAAATAAGGGATATCAGCACCTGACAGAAAAGATATCAGAGAATGAGTATCATGCATATTTTTATCGATTGGAAATACCACTATAAGATGGTTACCTTTAAAACGTGACCACCACATCCACATTGAGCAACGTATTTCATTGAGACGGTATCTTTAAACGTTTCTTCTAATACATTAATAAGATAGGTATCTGGGTGGCCAAGACTTTCATGTGTTACTAAATTGACCGAGTAATTTGAAGAGGTTTCGTTTATTGCTTTTATAGCATCTTCGATGGTTAATTCTTTATTGTTTTCATATTCAGGTGCTTCTAAATTCTCAGACCAATCGTGTAATTTCTTGTTTGCCATCAACTTACCCTCATCTCTATTTCTTTTTAATTGCTACTTTCCAAACATCAGGACCTTCTTCGAGATAATCCCATTCAAAAAGGTCGGCTCTTTCGGCCATAAACTGATACTTCAGTGGAATTGGGTCATGATCATTAATTAGTTCCATTACTTGGCCACTTTCTAATTGATCAAAGGTTTCAAAAATAATTCGGTGTTTATCTCTAGGTTCATATTTTCTTGCATCTACATTTGCAGTAAAAGAAATCATCAATCAACATCTCCTTATGTTTTAAATTGAGTTGTTACAATAATGATTATAGATAAGAAATGGTCTAAATGATGTGAGTTAGGTCACATTTAACCTTTTAAGTGTATATAGATTGGAGGAGGAATATCGTTGAAGACAGCGAAAGAATTTTTGAAAAGAATTGATTTGATTAAAGAACTTCCAGAGGAGGAACTAAATTTAATTATCAATATTTCTATATATAAAGAATATGAAAAGGGGAATCATGTATTTTTTCAAAATGAACCTTTAAAATATATTCATTTTATATCTAAGGGAAGTATTAAAATTTATAAAACAGATACTCACGGAAAAGAACAGATTGTATCCATTTTAGAAACAGGGGATATGTTTCCACATACAGGATTTTTTAGTAAAGGGTTTTATCCTGCACATGCGGAAGCACTAAGCGATACAATTCTTATTATGATACCCATCGATGAGTTTGAACGTTTATTAATCGAAAACCCTACTCTTTCTGTAAAGTTGTTTAAGTTGATGGGGGAAAAAATTATCGACTTGCAAAATAGGCTAGAGGAGCAAATCTTACATAATACCTATGAGAAAATTATTCTTTTACTCATTCGATTAGCCCATAAATATGGGGATGAATACACAAAAGATAAAGTAAGACTTCATAGTCGATTTACCCATCAAGAACTAGCCAATATGATTGGAACATCAAGAGAAACCTTAAACAGAACGATAACTCAATTGAAAAAGAATGACCAGATAGATATTGATAACGAAGGTTATTTAATTCTTCATGTGACAAAATTACAGCAAAGTTTGATTTTATAGCAAGAATTGTCAACGGAATTATAGGGTATCCCATACTCAGCTTGGGATACCCTTGTCATTACCATTATCCTCTTACTCTTTTAGCACCTAAGTAAACTGGACGGAATTTACTATTTGGGCTCTTAAGATTTTCTACTTGTACTCCATCCTTTGGTACAGGTGAACTATGAATCATATATCCATTACCAGCATAAATTCCAACATGGCCAATACGAACATTACGGCCAGGGAAATGGAAGAATAATAAATCTCCTCGTTGTAGCTTGCTAACTGGTACATACACACCCATTTTAGCCTGTGACCTTGCAACTCTTGGTAATCTGATTCCATTTTTGTAATAAACCCATTGCGTAAAGGAAGAACAGTCAAAGGTTCTTGTATAGCCTGATGGAGAACCAAAAACATAAGGGACTCCCATATATCTTTTTGCTAAATTAATGATATTTGTTGCTGTTGCAGAGGTAACTACAGGGATATCCTCTGATTGTTCACTCTCTAATAGAGCAGCTAAATCATCAAGGGTTTCTCCTTCTGGGAAACCAAAGTCTTCATTATCTTCTTCTATTGTGATATTCAATTGCTTGCCTCTTACATCAATTGTGGTTTCTGCACCAAGGATTTTATTTAAATCCTCTGTAGAAAGATAAGCTTTATTATTTTGTTCTAAAATTGGTGAACCTAATTCTTTTTTTTGCTCATCGACTTCAACATTGTTTGAATCAGTATTAATTTTGATGAAGATATCGGTTATACCTGCTTGAATCAAGTTACCTTCTGAAATAACTTTATAGTCAAGTAATTGCAATACCTCTGTAATAGGTACAAAGGTTTCGTTCTTTTGTTTTAATGTGGGAACATTTCCAACTTGTTCTCCATTAACTACAACTGTTAATTGTTTAAAGTTTTGCTTGTCCACCCTTGTGTTTAGCATGTTCACATTTCCTTGATCATTTAAACGGTTTACGTTGTTAGGACTTTCAGATGTTCCATATTGATTTGGGCCAACATTGTTTCCGATATTGCAACCAGCAATTAGAACAATAGTTGATAATAGAATGATGATTAATTTTTTCATGTTGTTTTCACCTCATAAGTTGGATTTCATCAATTACTATTTATATTATTTGATTAAATAAACTTCCGATTCTTCATTTTTATATGAAAATAATGGATTCTAAGTATATCCAATTGTTACTTGAGGCAATTGGTCTAAATCATGTTATAATTAGCTGGAATTATATATAATGGTAAAAGAATATAAGAGGCAAGTAACAAATTTGGGGTGAAAAGTATGAAAAAAATAGTATTTACTGGTGGGGGATCTGCAGGACATGTTATTGTCAATGTGGCACTTATTCCTGAGCTACAAAAAAGAGAATGGACGGTAGAATATATAGGTTCAAAAACAGGTATTGAAAAGAACATTATTCACCAATTAAATAATGTTCAGTATCATGAAATCTCAACAGGCAAGCTAAGACGATACTTTGATTGGAATAATTTCAAGGATCCTTTTAAAGTAGTAAAAGGAGTTATTGAAGCCTATTCCTTAATAAAAAAAATAAAACCCGACATTATTTTCTCAAAGGGCGGTTTTGTTTCAGTTCCAGTGGTTATTGGTGGCTGGCTTAATAAGGTTCCAGTAATTATTCATGAATCAGATATGACACCTGGGTTAGCAAATAAAATTGCGATGCCATTCGCGACAAAAATTTTGGTAACCTTTCATGAAACATTGGATCATATTAAATCAAAAAGCGCATTACATATTGGAGCAATTATTCGTCAGGAAATTTTATCTGGGAATCCGGAAAAGGGCTATGCACGTTGTGATTTTCACAAAAATAAACCTGTGATTCTGGTGATGGGGGGCAGTTTAGGGGCCAGAAAGATTAACCAAATGGTCAGAGAAAATTTAACCGAGCTTTTGTCCCAGTTTCAGATTGTTCATATTTGCGGTAAAGACCAAATTGATGAGCAATACAAAATGCCAGGATATAAGCAGTTTGAATATATAAATGAGGAATTGTCCGATATCTTTGCAATTACGGATTTTGTAATATCAAGGGCTGGCTCAAATTCTATTTATGAATTTCTTGCACTACAGAAGCCGATGTTATTAATTCCATTATCCAAATTAGCAAGTCGGGGAGACCAAATACTTAATGCAAGTTCCTTCGAAAAAGCAGGCTATAGTTATGTTCTTCAAGAAGAAGAACTAACAGCAGAAAGCTTTAAAAAAGCAGTGATTGATTTAGTCGAGAATAAGGACTTTTTTATCCATAATATGAAGAACACCAAAGGTGTTAGTAATATTCCAACCGTAATAGAGCTTATTGAACAACAGGCCAAAAAACGAAAGTAATCTTTGGGAGGATACTATGGTTCATAAAAAATGGAATATTGTCAATGTAGAAGCAGCAATTTACAAAGAGGACCAATGGTTATTGATGAAACGAAGTGAGAAGGAAGAGCATGGGCCAGGTCTAATCACTTTAGTTGGTGGAAAAGTGGAGGAAATGGGCAGTATATCAGATATTTTAGAGAAGACGCTATACCGTGAAGTGATGGAGGAGGTAGGTATAGAAGTTCAAAACCTCCATTATTTAGAAAGTAAAGCGTTTCTCACCGGCAATAATGAACCCGTTGTAGATATTGTATTTGTCTGCGAACATAAGAATGGAGAAGCCAAGGCTGTTGATGAAAATGAGGTAGCCGAGATATTTTGGATGAGGGCTTTAGATATCATCTTAAATAAAGAGATTCCTTATTTTGTAAAGGAAACAATCGAAAAGGCAGAAATGGTTCGTATTGAGAAAATGAAACAAAAGAAATTAGCGATTGCAGAGCAAATGCAGGGGGAACAGGCATCTTCTGCCAAAAAATATCGAATTAGATTTCTATAAATGATCTAAGATAAAAGGGAAATAAAGGTAACTTAGGAGTATAGAAAAGGGGAGCCAGTTAACAGGCTCCCCTTTTAGAATATTAATTACTCCTCTACCTTTGAAAGCAAAAATCCTGCTTTTTCTAAATCCTCACAGGCGTCATCTAATTGCTCGATTGTTTCAGCTTCTAACAGATGAAGATGGACACCATCGGTTAAATCTGATAAATAAGAGGAATTTGTTTCCTCCATTTTTTTCATAAAATGTCCAAGGTCTCTTCTATTCTTAATCATTAATGATGCAGTTAACTCACCATAGATTGGGTGTTCCACACTGACATTACGAACAAAAACACCATGGTCAACAAGTATTTTTAATTCGTCCTCAGTTTTATCACCTTTGTGTTTGCAGGCAATTATCCTTCTAAAAGGATAATTTGATTGCTGTTCATTTATATATACATAGCCTTGTGCTGTTGCGATAATAGGTTCATCTTTTGCTTTGAGTAAAGAGATATCTTGAACGATGACTTGTCGACTTACATTGGTTTTTTCAGCTAACATTTGGCCAGTTAAAGGTTCATTGCTCGCTTTTAGCCATTGTAGGATTAAAGCTCGACGTTCCATACCATATTTTTTTCTACCGTCCATGGTTTCACCTCTGCTTGTTTATTAATCATATTATATCAAAATAAACATTGATCTAGAAACCACTTAAGGGGATAATTTAAAATTCATATTCTACATATACAGTAGCTTTAATGTTCATTTCTCCAGAACTAATAGGAGTAGAAGCCTCGTTCATATCCATTGCCATTTCCTTGTATGAATATTGAGGTCCATTATACATTGTTTGATAGGTTTCCTGAATTTTAATGGGAGAAATATTTTTGACTTTAAAAACACCCATCATACTTTTCGCCTTTTGTTCGGAATGGATCAGTGCTTCTTCTAAAGCTTTATTTCTAAGCTCTTCTTTATTGGATATATCAAATTGAATATTATGAATCATATTTGCCTTTTTCGCTGTTACCTGATCAATAATCGATCCCAAAATCTCTAAGTCCCTAATGGTAACTTCTACATTATTAGTAACTACATAAGCACGTAAAGTGGATGAGTTCGTATTTCGGTCATACTGTTGTTCAGGATAGACATTATAATTTACCGTTTTCATATCTTTTTCGTCTATTTTAAATTCTTTAAGTATAGCATAAATATCCTTCATTCTATCTTTGTTTTCTTGCTGTGCAGGTACGAGCTCCTTATTTTCTGTTCTGACTCCGATGGTAATGGTTGCCATGTCAGGTTGAGCTTTAACTTCACCAACTCCAGTAACGGCAATTGTCTTTTTCGTTTCCTCATTGCTTTGTGAAAAAGGAATGTTTGATTTGCTAAATATACCAATACTAACTACTAAAATTAAAGCTATGCCTAAAAAATAAATAAGGCTTTTTTTTTTGGTCATGTTGTAACCCTCCTAATGTTTGTTTTTTTGTTAGTTATATATGAAGACGATAGAAATGGATAGAAGGTTGCATTTTTTCTTGGATTACAAAAAAAAGAAGACACCATAATTAAATGGTGCTATTGAAAATAATAAATTTTCGATTTGCCTTCCTTTACATTCATAATGATTACCCATTTGTTGTTTACGGTTATTTCATAGTATTGTTCGCTACCTACTAAATGGGCGACATATAAGCCATTCCTTTTTGGCTGGATGGTATAGTATTGTTTTGTTTTATAGTCGAATATTTTATAGCTGTTTTCTTCACGAATAACAGATACATATGAAGCACGATGGTAATCATAAATTTGGTCTCCATGTGAGTAAGTATATTGTTCTCCGTTTTGACTATCCATTAAGGTGGAGATTTTTCTGCCAGTTATTAACCTTGCAATAACATATCCTAGAAGAGGTTCCATCATATTATTACCTCCTACAATACAAATGAATTTGTGAGGATTTAAATTATACTAATATAATATGTTTGGGTTAAAGGGATGGTTAAAGGTTCTATAAAGGTTTTAAAAGTATTTTTAAATTTTGACATCACAGAGGGTTTTCTATAAGATGGATTTATTGAGTAAATTATTAAAAAAGGGGGAAGAACCGAATGGATGGAGCAAACATAAATTTATTAATCGCATTCTGGGCAGGCATTTTATCCTTTGTCTCTCCTTGTGTTTTGCCATTGTATCCTTCCTATCTTTCATACATTACAGGTATATCGGTAGATAAGCTAAAGAATGATTTCGATAAAAAAGAAATTAGAAATAGAGCCATGGTACATACTTTCTTTTTTGTTATTGGATTCTCACTTGTCTTTATTGCCTTTGGAATGGGAGCAAGCTTTTTAGGAGATTTGTTATATCAATACAAAAATGAGGTACGTCAGGTTGGAGCTATCCTGATTATTTTAATGGGCTTGTTTACTAGTGGATTAATTAGATGGAATTGGTTGCTTAAAGAAAGAAGAATGGAGATTAAAAATCGTCCTGCAGGGTATTTTGGCTCGACGATAATTGGAATGAGCTTTGCCGCAGGGTGGACACCTTGTATAGGGCCAATTCTTTCCTCTATTCTATTATTAGCAGCTTCTGATCCATCAAAAAGTGTTTTTCTTTTAATGAGCTATAGCTTAGGCTTTGCCTTACCGTTTTTTATCATGGCATTCTTTATTAGCTCAACAAGATGGATTTTACGTTACTCTGATAAGATCATGAAGGTCGGAGGAATTTTATTAATCGCAATTGGAATTTTACTTTTTACAAATAAATTAAATATACTTTCCGCTTACTTTACAAAATGGTTCGGTGTAAGCTGGTTCTAATTTTGGTTTGTACTACTAAATACTATGACTAAAGACTGTAATGTTACAGTCTTTTTTTTGTTGTAAATTCATAATATTAAACAAGAAGTAAAAGGGGGGAGATGTATGTATGCTGACGCAGTAATTGAGGGTGGTGGGGTCAAAGCAATTGGATTAGTTGGTGCAATATATGAGGCAGAACAACGAGGATATAAATGGAAAAAATTAGCGGGTACTTCGGCAGGGGCGATGATTGCCGCCCTGCTAGCTGCTGGTTACTCAGCAGAAGAGCTAAAGGAAGAACTGATGGATTTAGATTATGCTTGTTTTATAGAGAAAAAGGGTTTGCAAAAATTTCTTCCACTTGTTGGAGGAGCCTTTAATTTGTGGAGCAAATATGGTGTTTTTGGCGGAGAATATATTGAAGAATGGGTACGTGAAAAGTTACATGCTAAAGGGGTAGTTACCTTTAAGGATTTAAAAAAACCATTATATATTATTGCTTCAGATATATCTGGTGAAGATATGCTTGTTCTCCCTAATGATATAAGTCGTTATGGAATAGATCCTGCGACCCTTGAAGTGGCTACCGCGGTTCGAATGAGTACTAGTCTTCCCTTTTTTTATCGACCGGTAAAACTTCGCTATACTGAAAACAAACAAAATATGGAGCATTATATTGTGGATGGCGGTATATTAAGTAATTTTCCTGTTTGGATCTTTGATACCGAAAAGAATCATCAGTGGCCAACCTTTGGATTTCGCTTAGTGACAGAAAACTACGGTAAACCCCAGCAGGTTAAAGGAATTTTCTCTCTTGGAATGGCATTAATAGGAACCATGATGGAGGCACATGATGAAAGGCATATAAAAGAAATGGATTATTTGCGAACAATTTTGGTTCCAACCCTTGGCGTGAAAACAACAGAATTTAATATCTCTCAAGAAACTAGAGAGAACCTATTCCAATCAGGAGTTAATGCTGCTACTAAATTTTTTACTCAATGGAACTTCAGTCAATATATCGAACAATATCACAAAAAGAAAAGAAATCCTGCAGTGGATGTTAAGTCTAAAAAAACCCCGTAAAAACGGGGTTTTTCTCTTTGTATATGGAAGGCAATTTATTCATACTTTTGCTTATCTTCTCTATTTTTACCTTCAATTACAGTAAAAGGATTATCCTTCTTTCTTTTTACTGTTTTTTTTATCTTGGTAGGAGGTTGTTTATAATTGGATTTGGTATTAAAATTTCTAAGCTTCTCTGGATGCTTCACAAAAAAATAAATCGTCCCGAAAACTAATGCTGGAATTATGACTTGCTTTGGCTTTTCGATAAAAAGTGTGGTTACTCCAATAATGAAAAAAAACAAAATGATCATTCCAAACCAATTATATTTCCTCAATAGTATAAGCCCCTTTCAACTATTTGATTAACTATATTTTACATGATTTATAATTTTTAACCAATAGATTAGAAGAAGTTTATAAAATGTATATCTTTCGTTTCTTTTCTCGATAATATTTAAATAGAAGTGTTAGCTAATTATAAGGAGGTTATTGTGAATGGAGCTTTTTATAAAACGATTTATTGATTTGTTAGATGAAAGAATTCCTGTTTCTATGGTTCATACTTTAGTAGAACAACCTTTAGGAGCAATTGTAAATGATTCATACCTTCGAATTCATGCAAGGCTAGACTTACTTGATGAAGATAGTCCTTTTGTTGAGATGGAACTATATCCATATGAATTTGATAAAATAGAAGCACAAATGGCTTTTAATTATCCAAAAGGTTCAATTAAGGTAGATGAAAATACATTAACTACTGCAATCGAGCAGGCTGGGGGAAAAGGAGAAAAGGTGACCCTGCTAGGTGATCATCACGGCACCTACTTTGAGATGTATCAAGGATTAGACATCCAAGTCCCACAAAAGTCGGAAATGGATGAAACGATTGAAGAGATTGTAGGGAAAATATATGATTGGCTACTTATTGGAGGATACCAGCCTGAAGAAGGGGATGAGGGATGAGCCAGCAGCAAGAACAGAATAAACCTAATGATCTTAAACATCGAAAAATAAGAATGGCTATTTCTGTTGGGCTAGGGGCTGGGGTTATATGGGGGATTGTGGGTTTTCTTGCGTATTACTTGCAGTTTACTGATGTTGGAACCTCTATTTACGCAAAGCCTGTACTAAATCCAGAATATGTGAATACATGGAAGGGTCATTTAATTGGTGTCCTTTTCTTTGTTCTTTTTACATTAATAGCCGCTTTTATTTATGTTTTTACCCTAACACGTTTTAAAGGACCGATAGCGGGAATCATTTATGGAGTATTTTTATGGGCACTTCTCTTTTTTGCGATGAATCCGCTCTTTCATTTAACCAACCCAGTGAAAGAGCTAGGATGGAATACGAATTCAGTGATGATTAGTCTTTATGTTTTGATTGGATTGTTTATTGGATATTCGTTATCCGCCGAATTTAATAATCAGGATGAGGGGAATCAATAGTCTATTCAAATAATAGGAAATATGATACAATATTCGAGAAAAAAGCCTATAAAGCGAGACTTATTTCGAGGATTGAATCAACTCCCTCTTACGGTGTTGAAGAGGGGGCCTTGATGAAACCGAAGATAAAATTAAGGCTGGTGATAAAATGAATATGAATGTATTAGTCATTAATGGTCCTAATTTGAATCTTCTAGGTAAAAGAGAACCAGATGTTTATGGAGCTACAACTCTTACTGAATTACAAGAAGAGATGAGGCTTCATGCGCAAGCTTATAACATGAATCTAGAATTTTTTCAATCAAACCATGAAGGTGAAATTATTGATCAGATACATCAAGCCATGGATCACTTTCAAGGATTAATCATCAATCCTGGGGCTTTTACTCATTATAGTTATGCAATCAGAGATGCAATAGCTTCAGTAAAGCTTCCTACGGTAGAGGTGCATATTTCCAATATACACGCAAGGGAAGAGTTTAGAAATGTTTCTGTGATTGCGCCAATAGCCATTGGCCAGATAACAGGCTTAGGCTTATATGGTTATATCGCATCGATTCATTTTTTTGCTAATTTTTTAAAAAAACATGAGAAATAGATGGGAGATTTTAAGGAGGTGAATCTTATGGAAAAAAGAGTTGCTAAATTAAGAGAACAGCTAAAATTACATAATCATGATGGAATACTAATTACGAGCCAAAGTAATCGCAGGTATATTACTGGTTTTACTGGAAGCGCTGGTTTCGCTTTAATTACACAAGATAAGGCAGTTCTTGTTACAGATTTTAGATATATTGATCAAGCAAAGACACAAGCAGCCTTTTTTGAAATTATTCAGCATCAAGGACCAATTATGGATACGGTAAAAGAGCAATTAAATGCTTTTGGAGTCAAAACTTTAGCATTTGAGCAGGATGTAGTAACTTTTGCACAATATTCAAGTTGGAAAGAACTGCTTGATAATGTTAACCTAGTACCAACTTCTCAATTTGTTGAAAAGTTAAGATTGATAAAGGATGAAGAAGAGGTAACTCTTATTCAGAAGGCAGCAGAGATTGCAGATCAAGCATTTTCTTATATTTTAGGAGTTATTAAACCTGGAATGACAGAGATTGAGGTAGCAATGAAGCTGGAATATAAAATGAGAGAACTAGGAGCAAGCGGTCCTTCCTTTGATACAATTGTTGCTTCAGGCTATCGTTCTGCATTACCTCATGGTGTTGCTAGTGAAAAGGTCATTGAAAAAGGTGACTTTGTAACAATGGATTTTGGAGCAATATATAAAGGTTATGTATCCGATATTACTAGAACGATTGTTATTGGAGAGGCGAGCGAAAAACAAAAAGAGATTTATAACATCGTATTAGAGGCTCAGCTTAAAGGCGTTGATAATATTAAAGCAGGATTAACTGGCAAAGAGGCAGATGCTTTAACTCGGGATCTCATTACTCAATATGGTTATTGTGATTATTTTGGTCATGGTACTGGGCATGGAATCGGATTAGATGTTCATGAAGGACCAGGAGTGTCCTTTAAATCAGATACTGTTTTAGAACCAGGTATGGTTGTAACAGTGGAACCAGGCATCTATTTAACGAACTTCGGCGGAGTACGTATTGAGGATGATGTTCTGATTACAGAGGATGGAAATCAAATTTTAACCAAATCCCCTAAAGAACTAATAGAAATTTAAAAATTAAGTCATAGAAAACAATTTCATATTTGTAACTGGAGGTAACTACATGATTTCATCAAATGATTTTCGTACAGGTTTAACAATTGAAGTAGATGGAGACATTTATACTGTAATTGAGTTCCAACACGTAAAGCCTGGTAAAGGTGCGGCGTTTGTTCGTACTAAATTAAAAAACATCAGAAATGGTGCTGTTCAAGAGAAAACCTTCCGTGCGGGTGAAAAAATGGCTCGTGCGAGAATTGAAACCAAAAAAATGCAGTATTTATACGATAGTGGCGATGAATATACGTTTATGGACACAGAGACCTATGATCAAATTAATATCCCTGCAACTCGTTTAACAAAAGAGAGAAAATATCTTTTAGAAAATATGGAAGTTCATATTGTTAGTTATCAAGGAGAAATTCTTGGTATTGATTTACCTAACACTGTAGTTTTAGAGGTTGTTGAAACAGAGCCTGGAATTAAAGGAGATACAGCAACTGGTGCTACTAAGGCTGCTACCTTCCAAACAGGATTAACGATTCAAGTTCCTCTATTTATCAATGTTGGGGATAAATTGATTGTAGATACTCGTACTGAGGCATATGTATCTAGAGCATAATTAAAGTAGAAACCGTATCACACATAATGTGATACGGTTTTTTTTATAAGATCATAATTTTTTGATCTTGGTCAACAAATGGGCAAATAGAATATAGATTGGTTTGACCGCTAAAAATAATATCCTCTTCGAATCCAAGTGAAATTAGCTTTTTTCCACTTTCCGTTTCACTTAATATATTTATCAAATGATCCTCATAGTATTTATACACGCCAAACATTGCGTTCGCCATATCCGTCATTTTGAAAGGTTCAGAGGAGATTTTTTTTATTTGATCAATTAAGAAACCAGCAGCTAGCCCATCTTCTAATGAAAATTTACTTTTATCACCTGCACATAAGATTACAATATCACGCTTATTCAACAGCGCTTGCTTCATGCACTCTTGCCCATTTAAAAAGCCGCCAATTAGAACCTTTTCCCCTTTTAAAGCCTTTGAAATGGTACGAGTTCCGTTCGTAGTGGATAAGACAATCGCTTTATTATTGATAATTTCCTTTTTACATTCTACTGGTGAATTGCCTAAATCAAACCCATGTATTTTTTTATAGTATCTCTCTCCCGCTAATAATGCTTTATATTTATCCTTGAATGACTTTGCTTGACCAATGGTTTCAACAGGATGAATAAATCCACTGCCATTTGCTAATGCAGTAATAATTGTGCTGGAAGTTCGGAGTACATCTACAACAATTACGGTCTTTTGGAATAAATCATCTCCTTTAACCTCATCCACTGTCGGTATTACATCAATCATCATAACTAAACGCTCCTTTTTTAAATCTAAAAAAGCAAAAACAGGAATAACTTTGTCATATCCTATTCTTTATGGAATCAATATATGCCTTAAATGATGGAAGGTTCTTAGATTGGTATAGAATTAAAAAAGTGGCATGGAATGGATTGGACTACCATATGGATTATTATTGAAACAATTATTGGGGTGAGGTAAATGAATATCCTTGAGCAAATTAATAAGTATGTATTATTTATTGCTCTTTTCCGTTTTTTATCTGGAATGATTGAAATTACTGCAGGGCTTATCATGTTGAAATTTAATATGCTGTCAAAAGCATTACTGATTAATTCCTTATTAGCCATTGTTGGGCCGACCATTCTAGTTTTAACGACTACAATTGGAGTTGTAGGCTTACAGGACAAACTATCGATTTCTAGTATGTTTTTTATAACGCTTGGTGTGTTTTTCATTATATATGGAGTAAAAAATTAGGATTAAATATGTTAACTTCGGCAATAATATAAGAAGATGAAATTTTGGGGGTGCTATTAAATGCAAGAAATTACAGAAAGATTATCCTATCTACATGGATTAGCAGAGGGATTAGATATTTATGAAGGGAAGAAAGAAGGACGATTCTTTCAGGAATTGATGGTTTTTATTACAGAGTTAAATGATGAATTAACTCATACCAAAGCTCGATTAACGGAATTAGAGGAATATGTAGAAGCAGTGGACGAGGATTTAAATGATTTAGAGCTAGATTACTATGAAGAAGTTGATTTTGATGAGTATGATGATGATGATTTTTTGACAGATGACGAACTAGATTTGGATTTTGATGATGAGTATATTGATGAAATCGTGTGTCCACATTGTCATGAAACCGTAGTACTCGATTCAGAGCTAGAGGATAATGAAATTGCTGAAATTGTTTGTCCAAATTGTCAAGAGGTTTTTGTTGTTGATAATGAATAAATAAAAAATTCCGTTGTAAAGAAGATCCATTACAAAATAATGGGTCTTTTTTTTTGCATAATTTGGTCAAGCTTGCATATGTATTATTGAGATGAAGTGGACAGACATGAAGGAGGACTATTCATGAATAAGGAAATCCTAGCGATTCTTCCTATATCAATACGACAAATCATGCAAAAATTAAATGAAATAGTTCAAAAGGACATGGAAGAAATTCGGATCCGAGAAAAACGACCTTTAGAAATTGTTTATAACAATCAACATCTGTTTATTAGTGAAGCTGGCAAGCTGACCACTAATGACCAAGAAGCTTATATTCCAACAAAAGAAGATACCTATAAAATTTTAAATTTAATCAGTAACCATTCAATATACCGATTAGAAGAGGAACTAAAGAGAGGATATATTACGATTCAAGGTGGTCATCGAATTGGTATTGTCGGTAAAGCAATAATGGAAAATGGGATGGTTAAATCTTTAAAAGATATATCCAGCTTTAATATACGAATTGCAAAGCAAAAAATAGGGATAGCAAAGCCAATTCTCCCCTTTTTACTCGTTGATGGCAATATCATTCAAAATACGCTAATTATCTCTCCACCAATGTGTGGGAAAACAACTTTACTAAGAGATATTGCTAGGGAACTAAGTAGGGGAAACCCCCAGTTAGGAAAATCAGGTAAAAAAGTGGGGATTGTGGATGAAAGATCTGAGATTGCTGGATGTGTAGAAGGTGTTCCTCAAAATGATGTTGGGCCAAGAACAGACATTCTTGATGCTTGCCCAAAAGCAGAGGGAATGATGATGATGATTCGATCGATGTCTCCAGATGTTTTAATCGTGGATGAAATTGGCCGACAAGAAGATACCTTAGCGATTACCGAGGCAAGAAATTCGGGGGTCAGTGTCATAGCAACGGCTCATGGATTAAATATCGAGGAAGTAATGAAAAGACCAACGATTTCCTCACTTATCCAACAGGAAATCTTTACTCGATTCATACTATTAAGTCGTAAAAAGGGAGTGGGGACAATTGAGGGGATTTTTGATGGACAATTGAGACAAATATATTTTAAGGAGAAATCCTATGTTTAAATTATTGGGTGCGACGCTTGTTATTGCTGCTTCTACCCTTTTAGGCTTCCAGATTGCTAGAAATTACCAAAATAGACCATTACAGTTGAGACTTTTGCAGCGTGGATTAAAAATGTTAGAAACAGAAATTGTATATGGTTCAGTACCTTTATATCAAGCAATGAACAAAATAGGTGCAAGGCTCCCAGGGGGTGTTGGTTTATTTTTTTCTTCCGCAGGTGAAAATCTAATTACCCTTGATGGTGCCTCTACTTTTGAATGCTGGAGAGCTAGCATAGAACAAAACTTTTTCCAAACGGCATTAAAAAAAGAAGATAAAGATCTGTTACTACAGTTTGGTCATACCTTAGGAATTACCGATAAGGAGGATCAAATGAAGCATATTCAACTAACAGTAGAGGGACTAGCTACTGAGGAACAAATAGCGAGAGAGGAACAATCAAAATACGAGAAACTCAGTAAAAACCTAGGTGTTTTATTAGGTATTTTAGTAGTTATTTTAATGTATTAGGTGGTGGAGGAAAAATGAAATTGGATGTAAATATGATTTTTCAAATTGCAGGTATAGCGATTATCGTTTCTATGATTCACACCGTATTAAAGCAAATGGGAAAAGAGGATTTTGCCCATTGGGTTACCCTTATCGGATTTATTGTTATCTTGTATATGGTTGCTACCTTTATCAATGATCTTTTTCAAGAAATTCAGAGGGTGTTTCTCTTTCATTAGATAAGAGCTTAACCTAGTGAAAAGGGTGATGGTATGGAAATAATCGAAATTGTTGGATTAGGATTAATTGCAACTGTAATCTCTTTAATAATTAAGGATCAAAAACCACAATTTGCTTTTTTGATCATTTTATTAACTGGGATCGCTATCTTATTATTTTTAGTCGGAAAGATTTCCTCTGTCATTCTTGTGTTAGAAAAACTTGCAATGCAGGCCAACATTGATATGGTTTATTTAGAAACTATATTAAAAATCATTGGAATTGCTTATATTGCCGAGTTTGGTGCACAAATTACAAAGGATGCAGGTCAAGCTGCAATTGCTTCAAAAATTGAATTAGCGGGTAAAATCCTGATTTTAGTAATGGCTATTCCAATTATTGGCGTAATTATAGAAACCATTATTCAATTGCTTCCTAAATAAAGGATGGTTTTATGAGAAAAAAAATGATCATTGGTATTTTCATTTATATAGTTTGGTTAATATTTACCCCAATAATGGTACAGGCAGCAAATCCTACATTTAATACAGATGGAATTATTAAAGACCAGCTAGAGAAAGTAGAAATAGGGAAGATAGAAAAGTATTGGGATAAGCTGATGAATGAATATAATGGTTTCTTTCCAGAAAACCAAAAAAGCTTATTTGATATGATCCTTCCTAATTCTGATTTTAAACTTCAATCGTTTTTTTTCGGCATTTTAAAATATATTTTTTATGAAATTTTATATAATGGAAAGCTTATTGGTACCATCATTCTCCTTGCTGTATTTAGTGCAGTCCTAGAGAATATCCAGACAGCCTTTGAACAAAATGCAGTTAGCAAAATTGCCTTTTCCATCACTTATATGGTTCTAGTAATTATCGCTATAAATAGCTTCAGTGTAGCGATAAATGTAGCAAAGGATGCTATTCAAGATATGATTGGATTTATGATTGCTATTATTCCGATTGTTCTTACTTTGCTTGCTTCATCAGGAAGTGTGATATCTGCAGCGATGTTTCATCCATTGATTATTTTTTTAATTCATGTAATAGGAACAGCAATTTATACCGTAATTTTTCCACTTATATTTTTTTCATCGGTATTGTTTATCGTCAGTTCCATTTCAAGTCAATACAAGGTAACGGAGTTAGCAAAACTGTTAAGAAATATCAGTATGGGAGCGTTAGGTGTTTTTTTAACCATATTTTTGGGGGTTATTTCGGTACAAGGGGCATCAGCAGCGGTTACTGATGGTATTACCCTTAGGACTGCGAAATATATTACCAGTAATTTTGTACCTGTTGTAGGACGAATGTTCGCTGATGCGACAGATACCGTTGTAGGAGCTTCTTTACTTGTGAAAAATGCAGTAGGTATGGCAGGAGTAATTATTTTATTAATGATTATTGTATTTCCTGCAATAAAGATCCTTGTTTTAGCATTTATCTATAATCTCTCTGCAGCAATTATGCAACCATTAGGTAATTCTCCAATTATTAGTACCTTAAATATGATTGGTAAAAATCTGATGTTTGTATTTGCGGCATTAGCTACTGTAGGTTTGATGTTTTTTCTTTCGTTAACCATTATTATTACCGCTGGGAATATTTCTGTAATGCTTAGATAGGGATGTGAAAATTATGGTCGCTTGGTTAAGTCAATGGCTTCAGAATATTATTCTAATCGTACTATTGGCTACATTTGCAGATTTGTTATTACCATCCTCCACATTGCAAAAGTATTCGAAAATGGTATTAGGTTTGCTAGTCATTGTTGCTATTCTCTCCCCAATTTTGGAGCTGTTTACAAAGGATTATCCTTTTAATGAGTTTATCAAAAAATTGGAAGCAGAAATGAACAGAAATCAGGTGGTGAGCGCAATGAATAGTGAAGCTAACTTAACATTGAATAAGGATAATGAACAACAAATGATCCAAAATGTTGAACAATCTATGACTGAGCATCTTAGGGGTATCCTTGAAAAAGAGTTTAATTTTACAGTGACTAAGGTTTCTCTTCAAGCAGAATTACGGAATCAAAATTGGCAAATTAATTCTGCATCGGTATATCTAAAAGAAAGTGATGCTTCAAATACAGTGATAGAAGCAAAACAAGAAAAAGAGGTAGCTTCAATCGCCACCATTGAAACTGTGGAGATAACTGTGAACAATGTTAAACAAAAAGCTCCAGAAGAGATAGTTAACAGTGTTGCTCAGGAAAATAAAGAGTTCAAGAAAGTAGTTAGTCGAATAGAAGAAGAATTGGGATTGAAGGAAGGACAGGTAACTGTATTTCTTAATTAAGAGGAGGAAAAGCATGGGGGACGATAAAAAAAATGTTTGGCTAACCCGAATATTTGGGTCTAATGGCGGAAAATCCTCGGGAGATAAAAAAAATGGGCAAACACCTTGGATTATCATTTTGGCATTAGTTGGAGCAGGGATTATGATTTTCTCCTCCTTTATTCAGGTTTCTGATGAAGTAATGCCTTATGAAACTACTGAACCACCGGCTCAAGAGACTACTGCGTTAATAGATAAAGAGGATACACCGAAAACAATGCAAGAATATGAGAAGCAATATGAAAATCAGCTTGTAGAAATTATAACGAATATGCTGGGTGTAGAAAAAGTAGCAGTAAAAGTAAATCTAGATTCGACTGAGGTTATTGAAGTAGAAAAAAACCGAAATATTACTCAACAAACAACGAAGGAAAAGGATAAGCAGGGTGGCACCAGAGAAATTGAAGATTCTAAACGAGATGAACAGGTTGTGTTATATCAAAACAACGGTAATCAGTATCCATTAATACTTAAAACAATAAAACCAAAGGTGAGGGGGGTTGTGATTGTAGCAGAGGGTGCTGAAAATGTTCAGGTAAAAGCAATGATTATAGAAGCAGTTCAAAAGCTTTTAGATGTACCACCTCATGAAATTGGTATTTTGCCAATGAGAAAATAATTTAAAAAAATAAGGATTGATAAGGGAGGTCTTTTAATGAAAAAGGTAGTAGAAAGATCAAAACAAACGGTTTGGATATTAACTATGCTTACAGTCATGGTCGTACTCTCTGCTTATTATTTGGTAAGTGGTCCAATCATCCCAGTGGAAATGGCTGGAGAAGAAATGGATATGGATAACCAAGTTACAGCAGATATTACGATTGAAGATGGAAATACTGCTGATTTAACGGATACTATTGGTGCAAATACAAATGACTACTTTATTGGATTAAAACTAGATCGAAACAGTTATCGTTCAAAACAAATAGATGATTGGTATTCAATGATTAACCAGAAGGATGTAACAGCAGAAGCGGTAGCAAGAATACAAGATAAAATTGAAGAATTACAGGCGACAGAAGAAGCAGAATTTGTTTTAGAATCCTTATTGGTTGCAAATGGTTATAGTGATGCTGTTGTAATGACTACAGATACTGGCGTTGATGTTATCGTTCAAGCAGAAGCTTTAACCAAAAACGAGGTAGTAAAAATAATTAAAATGGTTAGTGAAAAGCTAAATATTCCAGCAGTGAACGTGCATGTGAAGCCCGTTTCCTAATAAGTAAAAAAATTCTAAAAATTATAAAAAATAAACCCGGTTCTTGCAGGAAATCGGGTTTATTTGTTTAATTCATACAGTAATGATTTTAAGTGGTCTTACCACTTAAAAAAAATTATGTTATAATTTCATAGTATCTGAAAAGGTAGGGAGGAAAGAAAATGTTCAAAATTCATGAATTAAGAGAGTTAATTAAATTAGTGGACCAATCAAGCATCCAAGAGTTTGATATGGAACACGAGGGCTCAAAGATTACTATTAAAAAACAAGGTAAAGAACAAATCGTTAATTCCATTTCTATTCCACAACAAGCACCAGTAGCAGCACCGGTAGTAGCAGCTGCACCAAAGGTTGAAGCTGAGGTAAAAGCAAGTGTTCCTGTAGCAACAGAGGCACCAGTGAAAGAAGAAAAGGTGATTGACAAGAACCTTCACCAAATTAAATCTCCAATGGTAGGTACATTCTATTCTGCACCATCACCTGATTCTCCAGCTTATGTAAAAGTAGGAGACAAAATTGATGAGAAGAGTATTGTTTGTATTGTAGAAGCGATGAAGCTATTTAATGAAATTGAAGCAGAGGTAAAAGGGGAAATTGTGGAAGTTTTAGTAGAGAATGCTCAATTAGTAGAGTATGGTCAACCATTATTCCTAGTCAAGGTTGACTAAGAAAGGAGATACCTATGTTTCGAAAAATATTAATCGCTAATCGCGGTGAAATTGCGGTTAGAATTATTAGAGCTTGTAAGGAATTAGGAATCCAAACTGTTGCTGTTTATTCAGAAGCAGATAAAGAATCTTTACACGTGCAACTTGCTGATGAGGCTTATTGTATAGGTCCTACTGCATCTAAGGACTCGTACTTAAATGTTAAAAATATAATTAGTGTTGCTAAATTAACAGAATCTGATGCTATTCATCCGGGTTATGGATTTTTAGCAGAAAATGCTGATTTCGCTGAAATCTGTGCAGATTTTGAAATCGAGTTTATTGGGCCAACTCCTGATGCAATACGTAAGATGGGTGAAAAGGCCGTTGCAAAAGAAACTATGAAAAATGCTGGAGTTCCTGTAGTACCTGGTTCCGACGGTATTGTGGAAGATCTTGAGGCAGCCATCCAATTAGGTAGAGAGATTGGTTACCCTGTAATTATCAAAGCTACTGCTGGTGGTGGTGGTAAAGGAATGCGTGTAGCCTATACGGAAGAAGAATTGGAAAAAGGAATTCGTATGGCACAGCAAGAGGCTGCTCAGGCTTTTGGTAATCCAGGAGTATATATTGAAAAATATTTAGAATTTCCACGACATGTTGAAATTCAAATTATTGGAGATAAACATGGTAATGTTGCTCACTTGGGCGAAAGAGATTGCTCCATTCAACGAAGACATCAAAAGCTTATTGAGGAAGCTCCATCCCCAGCCTTAACTGCAGAGCTTAGAGCGAAAATGGGTGATGCCGCTGTTAAAGCTGGACAAGCAGTGAACTATCATGGAGCAGGAACTATTGAGTTTCTTTTGGATGGGGATCAATTCTATTTCATGGAGATGAATACCAGGATTCAGGTAGAACATCCAGTTTCTGAATTGATTACCAATGTGGATTTAATCAAAGAACAAATTAAGGTTTCCGCAGGTGTTCCATTATCCTTTACTCAGGAAGATATTCAGATTAATGGATGGTCTATCGAGTGTCGAATCAATGCAGAAGATCCAAAAAAGAATTTCATGCCATCTCCAGGAAGAATCAATTTCTATTTGCCACCAGGTGGCCTAGGAGTAAGAGTAGATAGTGGCGCGTATCCAGGCTACATGATTTCACCTTTCTACGATTCAATGATTGCCAAGTTAATTGTTTGGGGTAGAGATCGTGAAGAAGCTATTGACCGAATGAAGAGAGCATTAGATGAATTTCAAATTGAAGGAATCAAAACAACGATTCCATTCCATTTAAAGCTTTTAGAAAATGAGCTTTTTGTTAAAGGAGAATTCAATACCAAATTCCTTGAAACACACCCAATTCATAAAGAATTGGAATAATTGAATATTCAATCAACGATTTCTATTTTAAGTTAATTGGTTAAAAATTGTAATTTTTATCTCCCATTGTTATAATAAGTGAAAGAACAGTGGGAGGTATTTTTTTATGGAACTTAATGTAAATCATTTTTACGAAGAAAATCTGGGAATGATTAAAATTGCCCCAAATGTTATAGAAATTATCGCCAAGCTAACTGCTTTGGAAGTTGAAGGTGTAGCTGGATTAAATGGTGGAGTGACTAGTGAAATTGCAGAATTTCTTGGAAGAAATAAGTCTTCTAAAAAAGGGGTTAGAGTAGAAGCAGGTCAAAAAGAAACCATCGTTAACTTAAATGTTATCTTAAAGTATGGATTTTCTATTCCAGTTGTTGCAGAACAAATTCAGGCTTCTGTTAAGGATACTGTTGAAAATATGACTGGATTGTCTGTAGTAGAAGTAAATGTACATATTAGTGGGGTAGAATTTAACGATTAAATACGATTTTTTAGATAACATCGTTAAATGAGCTAGGAGGAATTTTTATGAAAATTTTTGATCGGTTACTACTTTTCTTGATAAGTATTTCGTTAATTGCGATATCGATTGTTGTTCTCTTAATTAGTTTTGGTTTCTTTCAATATGATTTTTTACAGGATGTACTTTATGATATTTTTCATCTTACAAATGTTAAATTATTGGTAAGCATTTTTGGAATATTAATGCTACTTATTTCGTTTTATCTATTATCAAGAACGACAAAAGGAAATCATCGCCCATCTGTATTCCGTCAAAGTACTGAATTAGGGGAAATTGCTGTTTCCTTCGAAACAATAGAAAATCTTGTGATTAAAGTAACCTCCAAGGTAAAAGGGGTTAGGGAACTAAAATCAAAGGTAAATATTGACGAAAATGATAACCTTTCTATTGTGGTTCGTATTCAATTTGATGGAGAAACCCCGATCCCTCAAATTACTAACGAATTACAAGCAATTATTAAGGGAAAAGTGGAAGAAATTACTGGATTAAGTGTAACAAAGGTCCATGTAATGGTCTCTAATATTAGTCAAACACCTGGAAGGAAAGTTGTTTTAGGATAGGGGTGGCAGTGATGTTATTAAAAATCTTTGAGGAATATCCAGGAACTATTTTGGGAGTTATTATAGGTTTTATAGTTGGATTTATCTTTTTATTCGTTGGTTTCTGGAAAACGATTGTTTTTCTTGTGTTTATTATCATTGGTTTGTACATTGGGAAAAAATTTGATCATAGAGAAGATTTTCACGATATCTTGGAGGAAATCCTCCCCGATAAATTTTTTAAGTAAAAACCACCTGTAAGGTGGTTTTTGCTTTTGGGTATGATAATATAAAAGAAGAAATTTGACATAAGGAGTTTTGAAACGTGAATCGTAGATTGTTAAGAGAAAAGCTTTTACAATTTTTATTTCAAGTAGATGTACAAAAGGAAGAATTTCAAAAGGTGCTTAATATCTTTCTAATGGACGAAGAAAATGAAGGGATAGATAAGACTGATATCCAACAGCAAATCACTGATATTTATCAATCACTTGAAACTATAGATCAAACAATATCTAAATATTTAAAGGAATGGACATTAGATCGCTTGGCTACCGTTGATCGTTCTATCCTACGTATCGCAACCTTTGAAATTTTATATCAGGAGGATATACCAGTAAAAGTAAGTATTAATGAAGCTGTTGAACTTGCTAAAACCTTTGGTTCCAATGAATCCTCTAAATTTATTAATGGGGTTTTGGGCGCAATGGTGAAGGATCATCCTGAGTGGGGTCAAAAAGGTGTTAAGGATGTAATTAAGGACATAGCTAAGGACTAGAACTTATGAGAAAGAAAAACTGTTATTTAGGAATCGATACTAGCAATTATATGACCTCGATTTGTTTTATAAATGAAGAACATGAAATTATTTATGAAGCAAAAAAACTGCTAGAGGTGAAAATGGGGGAAAAAGGCTTGCAACAATCACAGGCCACTTTTCAACATATTAAAAATCTTCCGATGCTTTTTAAACAGGTAAATGAAATGGAAGAATATCAACTTAGTGGCATTGCCGTTAGTAAAGGCCCAAGACCAGAAGAGGGATCCTATATGCCAGTTTTTCTTGCCGGTATGGCCGTTGCAGAAAGTATGGCAAAGGTATTAAATATTCCACTTATCTTTACAACTCACCAAGAAGGACATATTGCGGCTGGAATACATAGTGCAGATCAAAAAATGACTTCAAATCATTTCCTTGCCGTTCATTTATCTGGTGGAACAAGTGAAGTTTTGGAGGTTAGGAATATTGGAACTGCTTTTGAGATAGATATTATTGGAGGAACATTAGATTTACATGCAGGCCAACTCATTGATCGAATTGGAGTACTCCTAGGATTTCCATTTCCCGCGGGACCTTCGATTGAAAAACTTGCAAAAATCTCCAATGATGATTTTAAAAGAATTCCAACTTCAATAAAGGAATTATGCTTTCATTTTTCAGGCGCTGAAGCTGAAGCAAAAAGAAGACTAGCAAAAAATGAACCACGGGAATCGATTGCTAGAGCAATAGAGCATCATATCGCAGCATCAATTACAAAGGTTTTGAGTAAGGCATTAGAAAAGGAATATCCTAAGGATATTCTAATTGTCGGTGGGGTTGCTCAAAATCAATACATAAGGAATTATTTGATAAAACAACTAGAACACCCTCGATTAGGAGGAAGGCTCTTTTTTGCTCATAAAAATTACTCAGGGGATAATGCTTTTGGTGTTGCAACTATTGGACTTACCCAAATTCTATTAAATAAATAATAAAATGGAGGGAAAATGCATGTCAGCAAAAGTAATTAGTGGGAAAGAGGTAGCAAAGGATATTCGCGAGGAGTTGAGAGTAGAGGTCGCTGGACTGAAGGAAAAAGGGGTAGCTCCAGGGCTTTCTGTTATTTTAGTTGGAGATGATCCTGCGTCTCACTCATATGTGAAGGGAAAAGCTAAGGGCTGTGAAGAGGTAGGAATTAAATCTGAAGTGATTCTTAAGGAAGAAGATATCAGTGAAGAGGAGCTTTTGCAAGAGATTCAAAGACTTAATGAGGATACTACTGTTCATGGAATTTTAGTTCAATTACCTTTACCAAAGCATATTGATGAAGATGCAGTAATCAATGCGATTAGTCCATTAAAGGATGTTGATGGCTTCCACCCTGTAAATGTGGGGAGAATGATGATTGGACAAGATGCATATTTACCTTGTACTCCACATGGGATTATTGAGTTAATTAAACGTACAGGTACAGATTTGACCGGAAAGCATGCTGTAGTGATTGGAAGAAGTAATATTGTAGGTAAGCCGGTTTCTATTCTTCTTCTTAAGGAAAATGCGACGGTAACCATCACTCATTCTAAGACAAAAAATCTAAAGGAAGTTACAAAGCAGGCAGATATCCTAATTGCTGCTATGGGTAGAGCACAAGTTATTACAAAAGATTATGTTGCAGATGGTGCAATTGTTATCGATGTAGGGGTTAATCGTATTGAGTCTGGCAAGTTAGTAGGCGATGTTGATTTTGAACAAGTATCGGAAGTAGCTAGCTTTATTACACCAGTTCCTGGCGGAGTTGGGCCAATGACAATAACCATGTTATTAAAGAATACAGTAGAGGCTGCCAAAAGAATTCATGGTGTTAAGTAATTAGCAAGTATAACGGTTAACCAAGGGAATGATGGAGGGGATTGATTTTGTCTTCGAATAACACCATTTTTACCATAAGTGAAATTACAAAATATATCAAAGACACCATTGATCAGGATGCTCAATTATCCAATGTTTGGCTGCGGGGCGAAATCTCTAATTTTACTCATCATGGTAGTGGTCATATGTATTTTAGCCTAAAGGATGAATCGAGTAAGCTACGTGCAATTATGTTCGCGGGTAACAACCGTTACATGAAATTTATTCCGAAAAATGGAACAAAGGTATTGGCACGCGGTTATATTTCTGTTTATGAAAGAGATGGTCAATATCAATTTTATATTCAGGAAATGCAGCCTGACGGGATTGGGCAATTGTATTTAGCTTATGAACAATTAAAGGAAAGCCTTGAACAAGAAGGTTTATTCAGACAAGAATATAAAAAAGCTTTACCCTCCTTCCCTAAAGTAATTGGTATTATTACCTCAACCACAGGTGCTGCGATTAGGGATATTATTACGACGATTAGTCGGCGCTATCCTGCAGTTGATTTATTGATATACCCAGTATTAGTTCAAGGGGAATCAGCGGCTGCCTCAATCGCCCATGCGATAGATCAATTAAATGTTCATAATCAATGTGATTTACTCATTGTTGGTCGTGGAGGAGGTTCTATTGAGGAGCTTTGGGCTTTTAATGAAGAAATCGTAGCGAGGAGTATTTTTAAGTCTAAGATTCCAATTATTAGTGCAGTTGGGCATGAAACAGATTTTACAATTGCCGATTTTGTCGCAGATATTCGAGCAGCAACGCCTACTGCTGCAGCAGAGCTTGCTGTTCCACACATTAATGAACTAAGAATGCGAATCAGTTATTTAAATCAGCGTCTAGAACGAAATATTAGAAAACAACTAGAACAATCCAAAAAATCATTAGCAAGTCCATTACGCTCCCTAGTTTTTCGTAGACCAAAGCAACGATGGATTGAAAGCGCACAGCAGCTGGATCACTTATTAGATCGGTTAAACCATTCTTTGCCTAAATATACAAAAGTGCATTCGGATCGCCTTAATTTTCTCCATCATCGGTTAACTCAAGTTCAACCTAAACGGCAGGTTTCTATCTATAAAGAGGAAGTACAAGATTTAAGAAATCGCCTAATACGTGGCATACAAAGTACTAAAAAAGAGAATAGTGTTTCTTTGACGATTAAATTAAAGCAATTAGATGCTTTAAGTCCTTTGAAAGTGATGCAGCGTGGGTATGGTCTTCTTTACGATGAAAAGGAAAAAACATTAATAAAATCAATTGGACAAGTTAATTTGGGAGATATTGTACGACTTCGTTTACATGATGGTAAATTAAACTGTCAAATTTGGGGAATGGAGGCAAATGAAGATGGATTATAAGGTATATACGGATGAAGAAATTGAACAAATGAGCTTTGAAACAGCTCTCGATCAATTAGAAATTATCGTGGAACAGTTAGAATCAGGTAATGTTCCTCTTGAGAAAGCGATTAATCTGTTTCAAGATGGTATGAAATTAGCTAAAAAATGCCATATTCAGTTAGAGGACATTGAACAAAAAATTGAAGTCCTAATTGAACAAGATGGGGAATTTATGAAAAAGCCTTTTGAGCAAAATGACGAGATGGAGTGAAAATGGTGGGGAATTATCTTACCGACATGTCAAGTTTAATTAATCAAGAAATTAGTAATTATTTACCAACAGAAAATGCTCCACAAATTCTTTTAGATGCAATGAATTATTCTCTAACCGCGGGTGGAAAACGAATTAGGCCAATCATTGCAATGGCTACCTATGAAGCATTCGGAAAAAAACCAATAGATATTTTACCATTAGCAATTAATATAGAATTATTACATACTTACTCTTTAATTCACGATGACTTGCCAGCAATGGATAATGATGATTATCGTAGAGGGAAGTTAACCAACCATAAAGTGTATGGAGATGCTATAGCTATTTTGGCTGGTGATGCTTTGCTTACTCATGCATTTGGTAATCTGGCAAAATATCTAAAGGATTTTTCTAATTTATCTTTACAAAATGCACTACAATTAATAGAAGAGTTTGCGCAATATTCAGGTGCTGCTGGCATGGTTGGTGGGCAGGTTTTAGATTTTCTTGGCGATCAAAAAGAGACAAGCTTTGATGATTTACTTTATATTCATACTCATAAAACTGGTGATTTACTTGTGTTTTCCTTCCGAATGGGTGCTATCCTTGCAGGAGCAACTCAAGATCAGCTTACACAAATCACTAGTTTCGGAAAGAAACTTGGATTGGCTTTTCAAATACAGGATGATATTTTAGATGTTATTGGAGACGATGAGAAGCTCGGTAAAAAAGTGGGTAGTGATTTAGCAAATCAGAAAGTGACCTATCCATTCTTTAAAGGGTTAGAACAATCTAAAGAAGAAGTAAGGACTTTAATCGATACCGCCAAAATGGATATTAAGGATATTGGGATAGATACGACGAATTTATATGAAATCGCTGATTTCTTAGTGAAAAGAGAACAGTAGAAGTCAGAATATGGCTTTTTTACCTCCTAAATTCTTTTGATATAAGAAATAGGAATATGGTATAATTGTTTCTTGAAACGGAGTGGCGCAGTATTCTAGTCAACTCTCCTATCTTGAAGGCGGGCCTAAAAATTCGCCAAAGGGCACATCGATGAAGTTCTTGGTGTTGGCTTCTGACGCCCAGTCGGGGGTCAATACTGGGAGTTAAGGTTTGAGGGCGATCCGCAATGGCATGTGGGCGTAGACCCTCTTTCCGCGGAGGCCCAAGCGCGTGGTGAGAAAGCACCGTCTTACTCACTATGACTTGGGGTATGAACCTGCATGCGAGAAAAAAACTTGTGTGCAGCGTAGCCTGCCTTGAGTGATATAGTTTGGGATTATAGGTAGAAGGTTAGATGTTTCCTCTGGCCAAGGACATTTAATCTGTTCTATATGAAATCTATATTGCAAAAGAGGCTAGAGATAGTATAAGGGGTTGTAGAGGAAAGCTCCTAGACTGTTCTTTAAGAGACTCTTTGGGGATTACAGTGTGGACTAAGTGGTAATCTAGTCCAATGTCTGGAGACAGCATTGAGAAGGGCATAAAGGGAAACCGCCTTTTTGGCGACAAAAGGGTGTCTCTTCTGGGAAAACCTACTAGACCTAAGCCACAGGATTTACTCAAAGAGTTGCCACTCCATTATTTAAAAAAATAACATTCTTTCTTTGTTTACATATTAGGAGATATTTATTTTATGAAGGATTCATATAAACAATCGCTTAAGTGGAGTTTTTTTATCAGTTTTGTTACATTAATTCTTTCTTCAGGCTTTACTATTGCATCTACCGCTGTTTTAGCAGGGGTAAACTTTGCAATTGGAATGCTTGTAGTTTTTTTTATCATTATTATAGGTGTTTTTTTTGATATGTTAGGTTTAGCCGCTGCTTCTGGTGAGGAAAAACCATACCATGCGATGGCAGCAGAAAGAATTAATGGCGCAAAACATGCAATACAAATAGTTCGTAATGCAGATAAGTTTTCTAATTTTTGTAATGATGTAATTGGCGATATTGCTGGAATAGTAAGTGGAACAGCTACTGCTGGCGTGGTTTTAAGTTTAGTTTTTGAATTTGGATATGGCAAAGATTCATTTCATTATAGTTTTTTAGCAGTATTATTTACTGCAATTGTTGCTGCGATGACAGTAGGTGGTAAAGCGATTGGCAAGACATTCGCCATTAATAATTCCATGATGATTATTTTAAAGGTGGGAAAGTTTTTCTATTTTATTGAAAAAAACTTCCACATTACAATTTTTAGCGGAGTTAAAAATGGGAAGCGGAAAGTGAGGGGCAAAAATGGAATTAAATAATCTTAGCCCAGAAAAGTTAAAAAAATTATCGATAAAAGAATTAGAGGGTTTATCACAGGATATTAGAAATTTTTTAGTGGAAAAGCTTTCGAAAACTGGAGGACATTTGGCTCCTAATTTAGGAGTAGTCGAGCTTACCGTTGCTTTACACTATTTATTTAATAGTCCAAAGGATAAATTATTATGGGATGTTGGACATCAGGCATATGTTCATAAAATCATTACTGGTCGAGCAGATCAATTTGATCAACTAAGACAATTTAAAGGTTTAAGTGGTTTCCCTAAGCGTTCAGAAAGCGAACATGATGTATGGGAAACTGGACATAGTAGTACTTCTTTATCAGCCGCTATTGGTATGGCTCTTTCTAGAGATTTAAATAAAGAAAAACATCGGGTAGTAGCTATTATTGGTGATGGAGCCATGACAGGTGGAATGGCACTTGAAGCTATGAATCACATTGGTCATGAACAAAGAAATCTAATGGTCATTTTAAATGATAATGAAATGTCCATTGCACCAAATGTGGGAGCAATCCATAATTATCTTGGCAAGCTTCGAACCGATAATCGTTATGTTAAAGCAAAAGATGAATTAGAATTGTTATTAAAGAAAATTCCGGCTATTGGTGGTAAATTAGCGAAAACAGCAGAAAAAATTAAAGATAGCCTGAAATACTTAGTGCTAAATGGTATCTTATTTGAAGAGCTTGGCTTTACTTATCTTGGCCCGATCGATGGACATGATTTTGAAGAATTAATTGATACCTTAAAAATTGCAGATAAAACACAAGGCCCAGTTTTGGTCCATGTTATTACTAAAAAGGGTAAAGGATATGAACCAGCCGAATTAGATGCAGATAAATTTCATGGAATTAGTCCATATAAGATTGAATCTGGCGAGGTAATGAAAAAGGAAGAACCACCTTCCTATACTGAAATTTTTGGTAAGACATTAGTGAAAATCGCGGAGAAAGACAAGGATGTCGTAGCGATTACTGCAGCAATGCCTAGTGGAACAGGGCTAAATCATTTTCAACAGGTATTCCCAGAACGATTTGTGGATGTTGGAATTGCAGAACAACACGCAACGACGATGGCAGCAGGTTTAGCTGTAGATGGTAAAAAGCCTGTGCTTGCATTATATTCCACTTTTTTACAAAGGGCATATGACCAAGTTATTCATGATGTGGTAAGACAAAATCTCCACGTTACTTTTGCTATTGATCGCGCTGGATTTGTAGGAGCGGATGGGGAAACTCATCATGGTGTATTTGATATTACCTATCTTCGGACTTTGCCAAATATGACGATTATGAGTCCAAAAGATGAAAATGAAATGCAGCACATGATATATACTGCAATTGAGCATTGTAATGGCCCAGTTGCGCTTCGTTATCCACGAGGTAATGGTCTAGGCATTGAGATGGACAAAGAGTTCAATTCATTACCTATAGGAAAGTTTGACGTGCTTAAGGAAGGAAAAGAAGTAGCGATAATTGCTGTTGGAACTATGGTTCAGGTCGCAGAAAAAGCTGCAAAGGAGCTAGAGGCTCTTGGCTATGATATAAAGATTATCAATGCTCGATTTATTAAGCCATTAGATGAAGAGCTATTGCTTCAATTAGCACAGCAGGAATATAAAGTGGTTACTATTGAAGAAGGCAGTGAGCAAGGTGGATTTGGAAGCTCCATTCTTGAATTTTATGCGAAACAGAATATGAATGTTGATGTGAATGTAATAGGCATACCGGATGAATTTGTGGAGCAAGGAAGTATTTCTCAATTGAGAAATCTAGTTGGATTAACAGCAGAAAATCTCGCTGAGCAGATTCAAAAAATATATCCATTAAAGGAAAAGCAAAGGGCGTAAGCAATGGCTAAAAAGGAACGACTCGATGTTTTAGTTACGCAAAAAGGTTTTTTTGAGACAAGAGAAAAAGCGAAACGCTCCATTATGGCTGGTATTGTAAAGGTCAATAATGAAGTACTAGATAAACCAGGAACACAAGTACCAATTGATGCAGTAATTGAAGTGAAAGGGGAGCTTCATCCATTTGTATCTAGAGGTGGGCTTAAGCTTCTAAAGGCGATTGAAACCTTTCACATTGATTTAAAAAATAAAGTGGTGATGGATATTGGAGCTTCCACTGGAGGATTTACTGATTGTTCTCTGCAATATGGGGCAAAAGAGGTATATGCCTTAGATGTTGGTTATGGCCAATTGGCATGGTCATTACGTCAGGATCCTCGAGTTCATGTGATGGAAAGAACCAACTTTCGTTATGTAAAAAAGGAAGATCTTGTTTCATTGCAACCCAATTTTGCTACGATTGATGTATCTTTTATTTCCTTACGAATTATATTAGAGCATCTAACCACCGTCATTGAGGCTGAAGGAGAAGTGGTTTCCTTAATTAAACCACAATTTGAAGCAGGTAAGGATCAAGTGGGCAAAAATGGAATTGTTAAGGATCCTAAGATTCATACTCAAGTATTGCAAAATGTCATGTCTTTTGCTTTAGATAAGGGATATGAGCCATTAGGATTAACCTATTCACCAATCAAAGGTGGGGAAGGAAATATCGAGTTTTTGCTATATTCCAAATATCTTGGTAATGCTGCTCAAACCACTACAATCGATGACTATCAAGAGCTTATTCAGGAAACGGTGAGATTGGCTCATGAAGGATTGTAACAAATAAACAGCAACCTCTCCTTGGAGAGGTTTTTTCTTGCTTTGAATTAAGTGATAAATACTGTATAATTATACAGGAATACTCAATTTGTTTTTTGGAGGACAATATGAAAGCAAAAAGACATTTAAAAATTAGAGAAATAATCACTAACAATGAGATAGAAACACAGGATGAATTGGTGGACCTATTAAGAACTGCTGGCTTTAATGTTACTCAAGCAACAGTATCTAGAGATATAAAAGAGCTGCATCTTGTTAAGGTACCTTTAAATAATGGAAGCTACAAATATTCATTGCCTGCTGACCAGAGATTTAATCCCTTGCAAAAGTTAAAAAGAACATTATCAGAGAGCTTTGTTGGGATTGATTACTCCAATAATCTTTTAGTAATGAAAACGCTACCAGGGAATGCTAATGCCATCGGTGCTTTACTTGATAATTTACATTGGAATGAAATCATGGGCACGATATGTGGAGATGACACCTGTTTGATCATTTGTCGTTCCAATGAAAATGCGGAATATGTTGCAAAAAAAATTTTAGAAATGTTATAAATGGAGAGAGGATTTTATTAAAAGGGTGATTCCATGTTATTAGAATTATCAATTCGTAATTTTGCAATTATTAAGGAATTAAAGGTGAATTTTAATCAAAAACTTCATGTGCTTACAGGGGAAACAGGAGCAGGTAAATCGATTATAATAGATGCGATTTCATTAATTGCAGGAGCGAGAGGCTCAATCGATTTTGTTAGTAATCAGGCTAGTAAAGCGGAGATAGAAGCACTTTTTGATATTCCTATTAATCACCCTGTAAATCATGCATTAGAAACGTCTGGAATAGAAGTTCCAGTGGATGGGTTATTAATAGTTCGCCGCGAATTGCTTTCTAGTGGTAAAAGTATTTGTAGAATCAATGGTCAACTTGTCACCCTAGGAATGTTAAAGGAAATTGGACATTATTTGGTACAGATGTATAGTCAATTCCAAACCCAACAATTACTTTCTCAAGAAAAGCAATTAGCTCTGTTAGATGCATATGGTGAAGACAAGCTAGGAAAAACGTTAAAGGAATATTCTCAAATTTATCGGCAATTTAATGCCATTAAAAAAGAGTTCAATCATTTCTTAGTGAATGAGAAAGAATTATCCAGTCGATTAGATTTATTAAGATACCAGCAAAATGAAATTACTCAAGCAGTATTAAGCCCTGATGAGGAAGAGGTACTAATTCAAAAACGAAACAAAATACGTCATTCAGAGAAAATTATTAAAGGATTATCCAATGCATATCAAGCTTTTTCCAATGAAAATGGGCTGAATGAACTACTTTCTCATGTTACAGGGCTACTGGATTCAATTAAGAATTATGATGAGGAGATCGAACAGATTAGTGAAGAGCTAAATTCGATTTATTATCAATTTGATGATTTTCGATCAAAAATACATCAATTAGTGCATCGCTATGAACTTGATTTTAGTATAGAACAAGTAAATGAAATTGAGGAACGATTATCAATCATTCATCATCTAAAGAGAAAATATGGTGATAATATCGATGCAATTTTAGAATATGCTGCAACAATTGAAGAAGAGTTGGAGATAATTGAAAATAAGGATGATCATTTAAACCTTCTTCAATCCAAGCTAAAGCATTTAGAACAAGATTTGATAATTGAAGTAACTGAGCTATCTACAATGCGAAAGAAGCTAGCTAAAGAGTTATCAGTTGTAATTGAAAATGAACTTAAAGATTTAGAAATGAAAAATGCGCAATTTTATATCGATATCGTTTCGCAAGAGGATTCAAATGGCATTGAATTAAATGGTATGAAAATAAAGGTTGATGAGAGTGGAATTGATAAGGTGAATTTTATGTTCTCTCCAAATCCTGGTGAACCTTTAAAACCATTAAATAAAATTGCCTCTGGTGGAGAACTTTCAAGAATTATGCTTGCTGTACAAAATATTTTAGCCCATCAGGATGATATTCCTACAATAATTTTTGATGAAATAGATACGGGAGTTAGTGGACGCGCTGCTCAAGCAATAGCGGAGAAATTATCAGCAGTGGCCAAAACAAAACAAATATTAGTGATTACTCATCTTCCACAGGTTGCTGCTATGGGAGAACATCATTATCTTATTGAAAAAAAAGTGTTGAACGAAAGTACATATACAGAGATCAATGTATTGGATGAGGCTAAAAGGGTGGAAGAAATTTGCAGAATGCTTGGTGGTGTAGAAATAACAGAAACCACGAAAAAGCATGCGAAAGAGTTGCTTGCAGCAGCAGAAAACTTTAAAAATCAACTTTAATTTTGAATTTAATAAGGGGGAAGCTACCTAAGAGGTAGCTTCTTTTTGACTTTAAAACCATACATTTTTTTAATTGGTAATGCTTTTTTTAAGTGGAAGCTTTTTATCGTTATAAATCCATTACTCAAAGGACACCTTAATGGTACAGAGTAAATGGAGGTGCAGGTAGGTAAGTCATAGGAGAGTGATGGAATGTCTCTTGAAAAGAAAAAATGGTTGGGTTTAATCGCAATTGTTTTAATCGTTGTTGTAACACTTACTCCTACTTTTCAATCGTTTGTAAGTATTCCAAAAGATATTAGAATGTTTGAATCAGCAATTAAGGAAATCAAATTTGCTTTACCAATATCAGCACAAGTTACTTCATCAAATCCCAATGTTATTGAAGTAAATGGGCATCAAGAAAGTTTTGAACAAAGCCTGTCTAAAGGATTAACTGTTGTTCCTAAAAATGAAGGAAAAACAACAGTAGATGTAAAACTGTTTGGTGTTATTCCTTACAAAACAGTTAATCTAAGTGTGTATAAGGATATCAAAGTCATTCCAGGTGGACAAACAATTGGTGTTAAATTGAAATCGTTAGGTATTATGGTAGTTGGACATCATTCAATACAACAAAAGAATGGTGTGGCTATTTCTCCAGCAGAAAAAGCAGGTATTCGAACTGGAGATATTATTTTAAAAATTAACGACAAAAATGTAAATCATGTTAATGATGTTGCAATTGAAATGGATAAATTGAAGAATAAAGAAAAAATTGAGTTGCAAATACTGAGAAAGAAGGAAAAAATAAATATTATTGTAGAACCTTTACTTGATGAAAAGTCAAAATCTTATCGACTAGGATTATATATCCGGGACTCCGCTGCTGGGGTAGGTACTTTAACTTTTTATGATCCACAGACAAAAAAATATGGAGCTTTAGGACACGTTATATCTGATGTCGATACACAAGAACCAATTATCGTTAAAGATGGAAAAATATTATATTCAAATGTTACATCAATTGATAAAGGGAAAAGTGGTCAGCCAGGTGAAAAAAAGGCAACATTGGATGAGAATCATGTCATGGGTAACATTACTAAAAATACGCCATTTGGAATCTTTGGAACCATGTTCAAGAAGCCATTAAATGGTTATATGAATGAGCCAATTTCGATTGCATTTCCAGAAGAGGTTAAACCAGGTCCTGCAGAAATCTTAACTGTTGTCGATGGGCAAAAAGTAGAAAAGTTTTCTGTGGAAATCACTAATGTGGTTCAACAAAAATACCCACAAACAAAAGGAATGATTGTTAAAGTAACTGATCCTAGACTATTAGAAAAAACAGGTGGAATAGTGCAAGGAATGAGTGGTAGCCCTATTATTCAAAATGGAAAACTGATTGGTGCCGTGACACATGTGTTTGTTAATGATCCTACAACTGGCTATGGATCTTTTATTGAATGGATGTTAAGGGATGCAGAAATTATTAAAGATGAAAATGGTCTTAAGGCAAGCTAATGCCTTAAGATCTTTTTTTAATCGGATAGGAAAGTGTAAGATTTTCCTATCCGAAATAAGAGCAGCTAACCTTTTGCCTGTGCCTTAAAAGGCTTGGCAAAAGCCAAGCTTTTCTAACACTTTAAAAAAGTTTAAGTTCTTTAAAGGAAAAAAGTATCAGAAAAACTAAGGCTTTAAAAGTTGTTTAAGTTTTGCTATTAGCTTGGCTTAATGTATGTAGTAAATTGTCAAAAAATGAAGAAAAACAGAGAAAACAAGAGATATACGAAAAAAAACAAGAAAATTTAAATTTTTTAGCAGGGAATGTAATCATAGTTGTCGAATATGTCTAACATGGAAATTAGGGAGTAGGGAGTGGAAAACCATTGTCAAAAATTAAGATATTAGTTGCAGATGATAATCGCGAATTCGTAGAACTATTAAAGGAGTATATAATAGACCAAGAAGATATGGATATTATTGGAGTAGCTTATAACGGAAATGAAGTTATTAAGGCACTTGAAAATAATGTACCAGATGTAATGATATTGGATATTATCATGCCACATTTAGATGGTCTTGGTGTGTTAGAAAAATTACGAAGCATGCAGTTGAAAAAGTTCCCGAAAATTATCATGCTTACAGCTTTTGGACAAGAGAGTGTAACTCAGCGTGCAGTTGAATTAGGGGCTTCATACTATATTTTAAAACCTTTTGATATGGATGTGCTTATTGATCGAATTAGACAGGTTGGTGGTATTCATACACCAAAATCAAACCAAACGATTACTTTTGCAACTCCATCACCTATTATTCAAAACAAACAGAAGAATCTTGACACTAACATTACAAATGTAATACATGAAATAGGTGTACCTGCTCATATCAAAGGTTATATGTACCTACGTGAAGCAATAACAATGGTTTATAATGACATTGAAATTCTAGGTTCAATTACAAAGGTACTATATCCTCGAATTGCAGAGCGATTTAATACGACACCAAGTCGTGTAGAACGTGCTATACGTCATGCAATTGAGGTAGCGTGGAGTAGAGGCAATATGGATGCGATTAAAAGTCTTTTTGGCTATACTGTAAACATTAGTAAAGCAAAGCCTACAAATAGTGAATTTATAGCGATGGTTGCTGATAAGTTGAGATTAGAGCATCGCGTTAGCTAATTTTATATTTTCCAATTGGGTAGCAAATTTTCATTCAAAAACACCTTCCTTTTTCTGGTTCCTATGAAATCAGCAAAAGGGGTGTTTTTATTTTGCTGATTATATTACCATAGACAATAGGGAATTAGAAAATAATGATTGCTTTACTTCAGGAGGAAGAAACCATGAGGAATAGTACATTAAAGAACTTGATACTGGTGGTCAGTATTATCAGCATCTTGGTTTTATTATATTTTTTATCACATATTAACAAACCATATGGCCAATCATCCATGCTTCAAAATTTAATTAAGCAATCCCAACCAACTAATGATGAGAAGGATAAACCAAATTATACAAGTAATCCTGTAGAACCGACAGTACCAAAGCCTACAGAACCAACCAAACAAACTGAACCAGAACCAGAACCAGAACCATTACAACCAACAAAGCCAACAGAGTTATTAGAACCTAATTCAGCAGATAATGATTCTAAGGAATCTGAGGAACAAAATGAAAATTTAAATAATTTATATGATAATTATCTAATTTTAGTGAACAAAAGTAATCCAATATCCAAAGGTTATAATCCACCCGATTTAATTCAGCCAAAGATACCTTTCAACTTTTCTGGGGACTCTCCAAAAAAGTTAATGCGGCTAAAAGCGGCTCAAGCAATAGAAAAATTATTTGCAAAAGCAAAGGAAGAAAATATCACATTAATTGCACAATCAGGTTATCGTTCCTATCAAACACAAGAAGCAATTTTTACCTATAATCAAAAACGGTATGGATTTGAAGAAGCTAATAAAGTTAGTGCTGTTGCTGGACAAAGTGAGCATCAGACCGGTTTAGCAATGGACGTGTCAGATCCGAGCTTAACTCCAGATCCATTAGTAGTTGCCTTTGGTGAAACGAAATCAGGAAAATGGTTGGCTGCTAATGCGGCTCATTTTGGTTTTATAATTCGATATCCAAAAGGTAAAGAAGAAATAACCAAATATCAATATGAACCATGGCATATTCGTTATGTAGGTGTGGAACCAGCTAAAGCTATTATGGAAAATAATTTAACCCTTGAAGAATATTTGGAAAATATTAATTCTAATAAAAATTAATGATAATTTATGGAAATTTTTACTTCGCTATGGCATTTTTGTCATAGCTTTTTTATTTAAGCTCATAATAGAGATAAGCACAATAAAAGGATGAGGCCAATGTTCTTCCACAAATATGCCCAAAATAAGTTAATCAGAGCAAGCTATCTAGCGGATAGAAAAACGAAACATCTAATTACAAAATTAAAAATTAATCAGGTCGCTGTAATTAATCATAAAGATTTGGATGAAATTGCAGCAAATGGTTTAATTGCAAAAAAAGTAAAATCAGTGATTAATTTTTCGGAAACAATGACCGGTACATATCCGACAATTGGCTTGAAAATTTTATTAGATGCAAAAGTTCCTGTGTATGATGTTGTTGGTGCTTCTATTGAAAAGTTTGTTCAATTATCAGAAAAGGGCATTGTAGAAATTGATTTAGAAAAAAGTGCTGCTGTTTTCGTTACATCAGATGATAAAAAAGTAATCCTTGAATTAAATCCGTGGACAATAAATAAGTGGAAGCAAATTTTTCAATTGGCTAATATAAATCTGGAATATGAATTAAATCATTTTATTGACAACACCTTAAGTTATGCCATGAAAGAAAAAGACTTTGTATTAAAGTCATTAAATATTCCTCGTCTTAAAACAAAAATTAAAGGAAAACATGTGGTTGTAGTGGTAAGAGGTTCAAATTATTTAGAAGATCTTCAAGCTATAAAGTCTTATATCAATGATTATAAACCTATATTGATTGGTGTTGATGGTGGAGCAGATGCTTTGTTAGAAAATGGGTTTCGTCCAAATATGATAATTGGGGATATGGATAGTGTCTCTGATAAAGCCTTGCAATCAAGTGCTGAAATTATTGTTCATGCTTATCCTAATGGAGATGCTCCGGGTCTTAAAAGAGTGGAGGGGTTAGGAATTGAAGGTAAAATTATACCATCAGTAGGTACAAGTGAAGATATTGCAATGTTACTCGCCTTTGAACAAGGTGCAGAAATCATTGTGGCTTTAGGGACTCATTCAAATATGATTGATTTTTTGGAAAAGGGCCGTAAAGGAATGGCGAGCACGATTTTAGTCAGGATGAAAATTGGAACCAAATTAGTAGATGCTAAAGGAGTAAGTAAGCTATATCAACCTAGAATGAATTTCAAATATGTCAGTATACTTTCTGTTGCTGCACTAACTCCAATATTAGCAATTGGTATGATTAATCAAGACATGGTAAGGCTATTTCAAATTATTTGGCTAAATATCAAAATGATTTTTATGTAGGTGATAAGGATGATTACTCATAGGTACTATATAACCACGATTATTGCAATTCTTTTATTTTTAAGCTTAGGAATTTTAATTGGTGGTACCTTAGGACAACAGTGGATTAATGAAAAACAACAAAGTTTAATTTCTCATTTTGAAAACAAAACAGATGAGCTTGTTAAAACAAATAAAACATTAGAAAAGGAAAATGAAGAGTTAGTGCTGTCGTATCAGCAATTAAAGGATGATTACCAGATACTTTTTGGAAAAAGTATCGCTACTATATTAGATGGTAAGCAGATCCTATGGTTAAATCATAATGAAGAAAATGAGTTTGAATCCCTAAAAGGAACGATAAAAAATGCAGGCGCTATACTTTTTGAAGCGGATTTAGAAAAAGATAATCAGTATCTTAATTATGATTATGATGCGATTTTGTTAGTGATTAAGTCTAAAGAAGATTTTCAACTTGGAAATGAAATCGCACTTAGCAAGGTTCCTGTCATTTTAGTTCATAGTGAGGATAAAGGGAAAATTGAAAAATTAGATAATGATAACGATATTTATGTTCAAAATATTAACGAAGAAGCATTAAATGATCATTATCAGTTTATCCATTTTTTAAATAAACTTCTTGAGGAGCAAAAGCATGAGTAATCCTAAATTATCTATTATTATCCCTGCCTATAATGAAGAACAAAGCATCGTTGAAACAGTACAAGCCATTATGGATTGGCCAATCCAGAAAGAAGTAATCATTGTAGATGATGGTAGCAAAGATTCTACCTTCCAAAAAATCAAAGAGTTAGCAGAACAAAGCAATGAAATAAAAGGGGTTGCTTTAGAAAAAAATATTGGTAAAGGGGAAGCCTTGATGCGAGGTATCAATAAGGCCTCAGGAGAAATCTTGCTTTTTTTAGATGGAGATTTAAAAGCGACAGCGAAGAATGCAATAAAACTAGTTGAGCCAATATTAGAGAATAATGTTGACATGACAATCGCAAAATTTCCACCAGCAAAAATAAAAGGGGGGTTTGGCTTTGTGAAAAATTTAGCAACTTATGGAATTTATCTTTATACTGGATTTCGACCGTCAGCTCCTTTATCAGGTCAACGGGCAATAAAGAAAAGTGTTATGGATCAAATTAATTATTTAAGCTCAGGATTTGGTATCGAGGTTGGCTTAACAATCGATGTATTAAGAAAGGGATACCGAGTAAAGGAAATAGAAATTCCACTATATCATCGAGAAACTGGAAGAGATATGAAGGGTTTTGTCCATCGTGGAAAACAATTTACAGCTGTCTTTAAAACTTTGGTTAAAAAACTAAATTAAAAATAAAATGAGGGAAAACGATGTACACCCAGATATTCATATTTATTACTGCGGTTATTTTTACTATTCTTTTCTTTCCATTATATAAAAATATACTTATTCGTCTTGGGAGTGTTCAAAATAATTATCAAAAAAAGCAAGTTCCAATAAGTTTTGGGGCCTATATATTTATTATTGAAACCTTCCTAATTATCGTATTTAAAATCGAAAATACATTTTATATTTGGATTACCTTTTTGATTATGACCTTTGTTGGTTTATATGATGATTTATTTGGGACTACCACTATAAAAGGGTTAAAGGGACACTTTACCGCTTTTTTTCGTGGACAGATTACATCGGGATTTATTAAAGCTTTATCAGGTGGTTTCATTGCCTTTTTTTTAAGTATCTATCTTGCTAAAAGCTGGTGGAATATCATTTCTGCCTTTTTTTTAATTCTACTAATGATAAATACGGTAAATCTTTTTGATTTACGGCCTGGTAGAGCGTTAAAATTATTTTTTTTCTTATTTACCCTATTAGCGATTACAACTTCCTTCTTGACGAAGGAGCCCTTAGCATTTATTTTATTAGGAATATTAATCATACTGTTTAAGAATGATATTCGTGCTAAAATAATGATAGGGGATAGTGGTGCAAATTTAATTGGTCTACATCTAGGAATTTGGTTTAGTAGCTATTATCCAATGCATATTCAATGGATTGTTGTATTTTTGTTGGTGGTTTTACATATCTATACAGAACGATATTCATTAAGTGAATTAATCGAAAGAAATCGATATCTAAGAAAAATAGATTTATGGGGAAGAAAAGGGACAATGTAAATAGAGTAAGGGTGACGTTAAAATGAAAAAAATATTAGTAGTTGGTGCAGGTCGAGGAGGAACTGTTGTTTTAAAAGCAATGCTTGGAATGCAAAGAAAAATGAAGGTGATTGGGGTAATAGACAAAGATCCTTTGGCACCAGGGCTACAATTAGCCAAAGTAAATGGTATAAAGACCTCAGATGATTATTTACCATTATTAACATCAGATTTGGATGTTATTTTTGAAGCTACTGGAAATGCTGAGGTTTTTGAGCAATTAACGAGATATAAATATCCCTCAACCATTCTGATTCATGGTGCAATTGCGAATCTTATTATGAGTTTAATTGAGGAAAAGGAAGCTTTGATTAAGGAGTTAACTCGACAACAAAAGGAATTAGATATTATTCTTAACTCTACTCATGATGCGATGATAGCCATTAATCGAGAAGGACGAGTCACTTTATTTAACAAAGCAGCAGAAAAGATTTTAAATAAAGAGGCCAATCAAGTCATTGGTACTCTTGTAAATGACTCTATCCCCAATACACGTCTATTGCAGGTTATGGAAACAGGGGAACCAGAACTTCATCAGCAACAGCAATTAGATAATAATGTGACAATTATAACTAATAGAGTTCCTATCGTAAATAAAAATGGTGAGGTTATTGGTGCGGTAGCGGTTTTTAGAGATGTAACTGAGGTACTTCACCTTTCAGAGGAGAATACTGACCTTAAACAAATGAGAAGTATGTTAGAGGCAATCATTAATTCAACAGAGGATGCAATTTCTGTGGTTAATGAAGAGGGGAAAGGACTGATTATCAATCCTGCATACACAAGACTCACAGGCTTAACCCCAGAAGATATTATTAATAAACCGGCAGAAGTGGATATTTCTGAAGGAGAAAGTATGCATATGCAGGTGCTAAGGACCAAAAAACCAGTTCGCGGTGTTCAAATGAAGGTGGGTCCAAAACGTAAGGATGTTATCGTGAATGTTGCTCCTATTATTGTAGATACTGAGCTAAAAGGTAGTGTAGGAATAATCCACGATACCTCAGAGATGAAGAAACTGACGGAAGAATTAGAGAAGGCTAGAAGAATCATTCGTACGTTAGAGGCTAAATATACCTTTTTGGATATTATTGGTAATAGTGAAGAAATGAAATTAGCTATTGAAAGTGGGAAAAGGGCAGCCTTAACCAATGCTACAGTCTTAATTCGTGGAGAATCTGGTACGGGAAAAGAATTATTTGCTCATGCTATTCATAATGCAAGCAATCGGAAGTATAACCAATTTGCCCGTGTAAATTGCGCTGCAATATCTGACAGTTTATTAGAAAGTGAACTATTTGGTTATGAGGAAGGAGCATTTACTGGAGCGAAAAAGGGTGGTAAGCAAGGCTTTTTTGAAGTAGCAAGTGGAGGTACAATATTTTTAGATGAAATTGGTGAGCTTGAAATGAATACTCAAGCTAAGCTACTTAGAGTACTTCAAGAGAAGGAAATAGTGCGAGTAGGAGGAACAAAAGCAATTCCGATTGATGTTAGAGTGATTGCTGCTACTAACGTTGATTTAGAAAAAGCAATAAAAACTGGAAAATTCCGTGAGGACTTATACTATCGATTGAATTTCCTGCCAATTAACATTCCATCATTAAGAGAGCGTAAATCGGATATTCCATTATTGGCCAATCATTTGCTGAAGAAATTAAATATTGAATATGGTAGAAATGTAGAACGACTATCAGATGAAGTTTTGCATATCTTCTTAGAATATCGATGGCCAGGGAATGTTCGAGAATTTGAAAATATATTAGGAAGAGCAATTATTAATATGAAATTTAGTGAATCCGTAATACAGCTTGACCACCTTCCAACTTTTGGTAAATTAATGCATCAACAACAATTTGAAAACGCAACAGTCCAAGAAGAGGAAATTATCAGCAATGAGCCCAATATTCTTCCATTAAATGATATGGTTTCAAAATGGGAAAAAAAATATATTGAACAAATCCTTGCTCAAACAAATGGTAATAAAACAAAAGCGGCTAAAATTTTAGAGATATCCATTCGTAGTCTTTATTATAAAATGGAGAAATACGGATTAGAGTCATAAGGTAATACCAGAATAATCCTGCAATTTATTGCACTGTGTGCATAATTTTGCAGGAATTTTTTTGCGCAATAAAGCAAAAGTGTAGATAAATATACTGAAGCGCTTACATTTAATTTTTTGGCACGGAAATTGCAATAATAATATAGTGAGCACAAAAAATATTACAACTTGAAATTGCAGGTGATATTAATTGAAGTCTTTTGAAGAAGTGCTAACTAAGATTAACAAAGAAAGTTTATTAACGGTTGCTATTGCAGCAGCAGAAGATGAAGATGTTTTAATTGCAGTAAAAAAAGCGCTTGAAATAGGGCTTGCAAAATTTCATCTTGTGGGTAACCAAGATCAAATTGAAAAAATCTGTAGTACTATCTCATTATCATTAGATCAAGTGACAATCACAAATGAACCTAATCCAGTCAATGCTAGTTTAAAGGCAGTGGAATTAGTTAGTAGTGGTCAATGTCAAATATTAATGAAGGGGTTATTGCCTACCTCAACCATTTTGAAAGCAGTATTAAACAAAGAGATTGGACTTCGTACTGGAAGGATTTTAAGCCATGTCGCAGTATTTGACCTTCCTGCTTTCAATCGATTTATTTTTCTTACTGATGCCGCAATGAATATTGCGCCTGATTTAAGTCAAAAGGCAGGAATTATTCAAAATGCAGTAGATTTAGCAAAATCACTAGGAATCAGTACTCCAAAAGTAGCGCCTATTGCTGCGGTAGAAACAGTAAATCCTGATATGCAGGCAACGTTAGATGCCTCATTGCTCTCAAAAATGGCTGACCGAGGACAGATTAAAGACGCCATTGTGGATGGGCCATTAGCTTTAGATATTGCAATCTCTGTAGAGGCTGCAAAACATAAAGGGATAAAAAGTGAAGTAGCAGGTCATGCTGATATCCTTTTAGTACCAACAATAGAAGTTGGAAATGCACTGTATAAGTCCTTGATTTATTTTTCAAATGCAAAGGTTGGAGCAGTAGTAACTGGAGCAAAAGCGCCAATTGTCTTAACATCAAGAGCAGATTCACCAGAAGCAAAGGTGAATTCCATCGCACTGGCGATACTCGTCGCGCAAAATAATGCAATTTAATTAATTTATATATATAAAATTAAATTGAAGTAACAAGCAACAATATAATCCATCAAACTAAATCACAAAACACAAGGAGGAGTAATTAAAATGAATATCTTTGATTACCTACAAAAATATGATTATGAGGAAGTAGTTTTAGCGCAGGATAAAGAATCTGGTTTAAAAGCAATTATTGCAATTCATGATACAACATTGGGACCTGCTTTAGGTGGTACTCGCATGTGGACATACAATAGTGAAGAAGAAGCGATTGTTGATGCATTACGTCTAGCAAGAGGTATGACTTATAAAGCAGCAGCAGCAGGTCTAAATCTTGGCGGAGGAAAAACCGTTATTATCGGTGACCCACGTAAAGATAAGAGTGAAGAGTTATTCCGTGCATTTGGTCGCATCATCCAAGGTTTAAATGGACGTTATATCACTGCAGAAGACGTAGGAACTACAGTTCAAGATATGGATCATATCCACCTAGAAACTGATTATGTAACAGGTATTTCCCCAGCATTTGGTAGCAGCGGTAATCCATCCCCTGTTACAGCATACGGAACTTACCGTGGTATGAAAGCAGCTGCAAAGGTTGCATTTGGTAGTGACAACCTATCTGGTAAAACAGTAGCAGTTCAAGGTGTAGGTAATGTATCTTACAACCTATTAAGACATCTTCATGAAGAAGGAGCGAACCTAATCGTTACTGATATCAATGAAGAGAGTGTTCAAAAAGCAGTAAAAGAATTTGGAGCGAAAGCCGTAGGAATTAATGATATCTACGGAGTAGATGCAGATATCTTCTCACCAAATGCTTTAGGAGCAGTAATTAATGACGATACAATCGACGTTATCAAAGCTAAATTAATTGCTGGTGCAGCAAATAACCAGTTAAAAGAAGAGCGTCATGGTGATATTCTTCATGCAAAAGGTGTTGTATATGCTCCTGATTATGTAATTAACGCTGGTGGATTAATTAACGTAGCAGATGAATTAAATGGTTATAACCGAGAAAGAGCAATGAAAAAGGTTGAAACTATTTATGACAATATGCTAAAAGTATTTGAAATTGTTGACCGTGATGGAATTCCATCATACAAAGCAGCAGACAAAATGGCAGAAGAGCGTATTGCAAAACTAGGTAAGGTTCGTAGCAGCTTCTTAAAGAATGAAAAAAGCATTTTAAGTTTTCGCGGTTAATACCAAGTAGTAAACCATTTTAGTATAAACAGGGAAAATACAGTAGTATTTTCCCTTCCTTAAATGATTGGAGTGTATGACATGGACAACATCTATCGTCTTCTAGTAATTAATCCGGGTTCCACATCAACGAAGATTGGGATTTATGACAATGAAAAGCCTGTGTTCGAGGAAACTTTAAGACATGAAGCTGAAGCATTAAAGCAGTTTAAAAGTGTCATTGATCAATTTCAGTTCCGAAAAGATATTATTTTAGAGACCCTTAATCAAAACGGAATTAATGTTACAAAATTGAACGCAGTGGTTGGAAGAGGGGGACTTCTAAAGCCGATTCCTGGTGGAGTATATCAAGTAGGCCCTGAAATGCTCCAAGATTTAAAAAACGCTTCTTATGGAGAGCATGCATCAAATTTAGGTGCGATTATAGCATATGAAATTGCAAGCCAATTAAATATTCCTTCATTTATCGTTGATCCAGTAGTCGTTGACGAATTAGAGCCAGTTGCTAGGTATAGTGGTTTAAAAGAGATAAAAAGAAAAAGCATATTTCATGCTTTAAATCAAAAAGCAGTAGCCTATCGTGTAGCCAAAGAAATGAATGTAGAATATCAAAATGCTAATTTTGTCGTTTGTCATATGGGGGGAGGAATCTCCATTGGTGCACATAATAATGGCAAAGTGATTGATGTGAATAATGCTCTAGATGGTGAAGGGCCATTTTCTCCTGAAAGAACAGGAGGATTGCCTGTTGGAGATTTGATTTCCCTTTGCTTCTCAGGTTTATATACAGAAAATGAAATAAAAAAGAAAATAGTTGGTAATGGTGGATTGGTTAATTATCTAAATACCAACAACGCAGTAGAAGTAGAGCGTATGATTGAACAAGGAAATGAAGAAGCAAAGCTAATATATGATGCAATGGCTTATCAAATAGCAAAAGAAATTGGCGCTTATAGCACAGTATTAAAAGGAAAAATAGATGCGATTATTTTAACTGGTGGATTAGCGTACGGAAAAGAATTTATCCAAACGATTAGAGAACGTATTGATTGGATAGCCCCTATAAAGGTTCATCCTGGTGAAAATGAGCTTCAAGCCCTTGCAGAAGGTGGCTTACGTGTTCTTAGAGGTCAAGAGCAGCAATACGTATATACACAGGAGGGTGTTCATGCAAAATAACGACCAACGGATTACGATCATTACAGGCCATTTTGGAAGTGGAAAAACTGAAATATCGATTAACTTGGCGTTGCAAGCAAGAAAGATTTTTGAGAAAGTAGCCATTACGGATTTAGATGTAATCAACCCTTACTTTCGCTCTAGAGAGGTAGCAGCTCAATTTGAAAATCAAGGTATTGATTTAATTGCACCAAAGGGCAAACTGGCATCATCTGATTTGCCAATTGTTTCTGGTGAAATATACCGTGTACTTCATGACCCAAGCTATCAGCTCATCATTGATGTTGGTGGAGATAAGGATGGAGCAACAACCTTAGGTCAATATTACAATGATTTAAAGGACTTAAATTATGAATTACTTTTTGTTGTGAATGGGAATCGTCCATATGTAAGTACTGTGGAAGGAATTCTAGAAACAATTCAACAAATTGAAATGGTTTCTAGATTGAAAATCACTGGCTTGATTAATAATACGAACCTTGGGGTAGAGACATCTCTAGAAGATATCGAAAAGGGGTATCAATTAACTAAGGCAGCGAGTGAAAAAGTAAGCATACCATTTTTGTACACTACCATTTCAGCAGGTTTAAAGGAAGAAGTAAAAGATTTTGCTGAGGGAAAAGAGATTGTTTATATCGATCGATATATGAAATTACCATGGGAGTAATTTTGGAGAAACCACAAATTTAGGGGGGAAATGAGATGGAGAATCGTGTTGTTTTTAATGAAGATGTATGTAAGGGTTGTAGCTTATGTGTCTCAGCTTGTCCAGTAGATATCGTATTTTTAGCAGATCGCTTAAATGGTAAAGGATATCGTCCTGCTACCGTTACAGAGCAAGATAAGTGTATTAGCTGTGCGGCATGTGCGAGAATTTGTCCAGATACAGTTATCACTGTATATCGTCCAGAACGTCAGAAGAAAAGTGCATCCTAATAGAACAATGAAGGGGGAGGAAAAGCATGGCTAAAGTTTTAATGAAGGGTAATGAAGTAATTGCTGAAGCAGCAGTTCAAGCAAATTGTAAATATTATTTTGGATATCCAATCACACCTCAAAGTGAATTAGTAGCATATATGGCAAAGCGTTTACCAGAAGTAGGAGGATTATTCCTGCAAGCAGAAAGTGAAGTTGCCGCAATCAATATGGTATATGGTGCAGCAGCAGCAGGTGTAAGAGTTATGACATCTTCATCCAGTCCTGGAATCAGCTTAAAGCAAGAGGGTATTTCATATATGGTAGGGTCTGAGCTACCAGCAGTAGTGGTAAACGTAGTACGTGGAGGTCCTGGATTAGGAACGATTCAGCCTGCACAATCCGACTATTTCCAAGCAGTAAAAGGTGGAGGACACGGAGATTATCAAATCCCAGTATTAGCACCAGCAACATTACAAGAAATTGTAGATTTAATGCAAGATGCTTTTGATATTGCTGACAAATACCGTACCCCTGTTTATCTTTTAGGAGATGGAATGCTAGGTCAAATGATGGAGCCAGTTGAATTTAAAGAAAGACCAGCGATTGAATTGCCAGAAAAGGATTGGGCAGCAACTGGAACTCGTGGAGATGGCGGTCCAAGGATTGTTAACTCCTTACGTTTAGATCCTGCTGATTTAGAAGAGCATAATAACCACTTGCAGGCAAAATACAAAAAGATTTTAGAAAATGAAGTTCGCTATGAGAACTATATGACAGATGATGCAGACTATATTCTTGTTGCATATGGTACTGTTTCTCGTATTGCAAAAAATGCGTTACAAAAAGCAAGAAGTAAAGGTATTAAAGTAGGAATGATTCGTCCAATTTCCTTATGGCCGTTCCCAGAGAAGGCATTCCATGAAACTAGGGATAAAGTAAAAGGATATTTAACTGTTGAAATGAGTGCAGGACAAATGGTAGAAGATGTACGTCTTTGCGTAGAAGGTCATGCTCCTGTTCATTTCTATGGTAGAACTGGTGGAATGGTGCCAAGTCAAGAAGAAATCTTAAAGAAAATCGTTGAGATGGCGGGAGGGGAACTATAATGGAAATCGTATTTGAAAAAACTAAAGGTTTAACAGATACCCCAACTCATTATTGTCCAGGTTGTACTCATGGTATCATTCATCGACTTGTAGCAGAAGTTTTAGAAGAAATGGATGTACTTGAGGATGCAGTTGGCGTAGCTTCTGTAGGTTGTTCTGTATTATCCTATGAATATTTTAATACTGATATGGTGCAAGCAGCTCATGGTCGCGCACCTGCTGTAGCAACAGGAATTAAGAGAGTTTTACCAAATAACCGTATTGTCTACACTTACCAAGGGGATGGAGACTTAGCATCCATCGGTATGGCAGAGATTGTTCACGCTGCTGCACGAGGTGAGAAGATTACAGTTATCTTCGTAAATAATGCCATTTACGGTATGACTGGTGGACAAATGGCGCCAACTTCTCTATTGGGTCAAAAAACAGCAACCTCTCCGTTTGGTAGAGATATAAATGTTCAAGGTGCTCCAATTCGTATATCAGAATTGTTGTCTACTTTAGACGGGGCTGCTTATATTGAAAGAGTTTCTTCACATGATGTACCAAATATTATTAAAGCGAAAAAAGCGATTCGTAAAGCATTCGAAACCCAAAAACAAGGGTTAGGCTTTTCTCTAGTTGAGATTTTATCCACTTGCCCTACAAACTGGGGCTTAGATCCAAATGAATCTCTAGATTGGGTTAAAGAAGCAATGGTTCCTGTGTATCCTCTTGGAGTATATAAAGATATAACAAAGGAGGAGAAATAGGATGTTACATGAAATTATAATTGCTGGATTTGGTGGTCAGGGAGTAATGTCCATGGGGCAGTTATTATCCTATTCAGGCATGATTGAAGATAAGTATGTTTCTTGGTTACCTTCCTATGGTCCAGAACAGCGTGGTGGAACAGCAAATGCATCTGTAGTTATAAGTGATGAACCAGTTGGTTCTCCAGTTATTTCTTATCCAACAGCTGCGATTGTTTTAAATAAACCATCCTTTGATAAGTTTGAGCCACTTGTTCTACCAGGAGGCGTACTGATCGTTAATACTTCATTAATTGAAGCAAAATCTAAGCGTACAGATATTACAATTATTGAAGTTCCTGCGTCAGAGATTGCGAATGAATTAGGAGAACCTAGAATTGCTAACTCCGTTATTTTAGGTGCCTATATTGAATATAGTAAAGCAGTTTCTCAGGATTCCATAATTGAATCCTTGAAAAAGGTATTACCAGAAAGAAGGCACAATATGATTCCAGTCAACAAAAAAGCACTAGAAAAAGGTGCGGAATTAGTAAAATAAATCATTGAATGATTTATAGATTCAAATCTCTAAGCTGTTCCTTAATTATTTATAGGGACGGCTTTTCTAATTGCTTGGTATGACTAAATATATTAATTAAACTTATGGTTATTAAAACTTTTAAAACTAACCTTTGCTTATTGAGTTTTCGGTTGTACTTAAAGTAGAATTGCGGTAAAGATAGCTAAAAGTGATAATATTAATAAATATTTGAAATATTTAAAATATTTAGAATAAACTTTTAATTTTCTTTACTATTGAGTAGCTCAATCAGCTTTTATACAATGTAAACTGAATAAGAATAAATATCTTTATACCATTTAAACCATACTATCAAAAAGAGAGATAGGAAAACAGGAAGGAAGATGTAAAAAATGTCAGAGCAAAATCAATTTGACGTTGTATTCTTAGGCGCAGGCCCAGGAGGCTATGTAGCAGCGATTAGAGCGGCTCAATTAGGTTTAACTGTAGCGGTTGTTGAAAAGGAAAGAGTAGGTGGTACTTGTCTACACCAAGGTTGTATTCCAAGTAAATCTCTTCTTCGTAGTGCTGAAATCTATCGTAATACGAAAGAAGGAGAAGAGTTTGGTGTATTAGCTGAGAATATTACACTTAACTTTACGAAGGTTCAAGAAAGAAAAAGAAGTGTTGTAGATCAGTTAACAAAAGGTATTGAACATTTATTCAAGAAAAATAAAATTACTTTATTTGAAGGCTATGGTCGTATCATGGGACCATCCATTTTCTCTCCACAGAGTGGAACAATCTCTGTTCAAAAAACAGATGGAGAATCTGAGATGGTTTATGGTAAAAATGTAATTATTGCAACAGGATCTCGCCCAAGATCTTTACCCGGCTTAGAAATCGATGAGAAATATGTAATGACAAGCAATGGTGCATTACAAATGGAAGAACTACCACAATCCATCGTTATTATTGGTGGTGGAGTTATTGGTATGGAGTGGGCTTCCTTATTAAATGATTTTGGAGTTGAAGTTACCGTTGTTGAGTTTTTACCACGTATTCTTCCATTAGAAGATGCAGAGATTAGTAAGGACATGACTCGTGTGATGAAAAAGCGTAAAGTAAAACTTCATACAGATACAAGAGTTCTTCCTGAATCTGTAAAAGTAGTGGATGGGCATGTTGAATTAGAAGCAGTAAAAGGAGACAAAACTATTCAGCTTACTGCAGATAAAGTGTTAGTCTCCGTTGGTCGTCTAGCAAATGTAGATGACATTGGTTTAGAAAATACAGAAATTAAAGTAGAACGTGGAGTAATTCAGGTGAATGAGTACTACCAAACTGCAGAATCCCATATCTATGCAATTGGAGATGTAATTGGTGGTTTACAATTAGCACACGTTGCTTCCCACGAAGGAATTATTGCGGTTGAACATATAGCAGGCAAGGATCCAAAACCTATGGATTATCTAGCTGTTCCAAAGGCAACCTTCACAAATCCTGAAGTGGCAAGTGTTGGCTTAACCGAAGATGAAGCTAAAGAAAAAGGCTTTGAGGTAAAAGTAGGTAAATTCCAATTTAGAGGAATTGGTAAAGCATTAGTTCATGGAGAAGTAGATGGCTTTATAAAAATAGTAGCAAATAAAGAAACTGGTGACTTACTTGGGGTACATATGATTGGACCACATGTTACAGATATGATTTCTGAAGCAGGTCTAGCTAAAGTTCTAGATGCTACTCCATGGGAAATTGCTCATACCATTCATCCTCACCCAACACTTTCTGAGGCTGTTTTAGAAGCAGCATTAGATGTCGATGGTAAGGCGATTCATGCCTAGCTCATTCTAAGAGAGCGACTACTCGCTCCAAAAGGAGAGTTGGCCAGTAATGGAAAAAACTATGCATTCTTCATTAGGATTAACAGAGCAAGATGTTATCGACATGTATTATTACATGTTGCTAGCAAGAAAATTAGATGAAAGAATGTGGTTGTTAAATCGGGCTGGTAAAATTCCTTTTGTTATTTCATGTCAAGGCCAAGAGGCAGCACAGGTAGGTGCTGCCTTCGCCTTAAAAAAACAAAAGGATATTATCTTGCCATATTATAGGGATTTAGGTGTTGTATTAGTATTTGGTTTGACTCCAAAGGATTTAATGCTTTCTGCATTCGCAAAAGCAGAGGACCCTAACAGTGGTGGGCGACAAATGCCTGGTCATTTTGGAAGTAAAAAATTAAATATTGTCACAGGCTCTAGTCCTGTAACCACACAAGTTCCTCATGCTGTAGGTGTTGCCCTAGCAGCAAAAATGAGGAATGAAGAATTGGTAGCGTTTACAACCTTTGGTGAAGGGTCCAGTAATCAGGGAGATTTTCACGAGGGGGCAAACTTTGCAGGAGTTCATAAACTACCTGTTATTTTAATGGTTGAAAACAACAAATATGCGATTAGTGTTCCTATCAAAAAACAGCTACCAGTTGACAGTGTAGCAGTTCGTGCACAAGGATATGGAATGCCAGGCTACTCCATCAATGGGAATAATCCATTAGAAGTATTCCAATATGTAAAAGAAGCAAGAACAAGAGCGATAAATGGGGAAGGTCCCACATTACTTGAAGCAGTAACTTATCGTTTGGTACCCCATTCTAGTGACGATGATGACCGCAGTTATCGTTCACGTGAAGAGGTAGAGGAAGCAAAAAAACAAGATCCAATTCTTGTTTTTAAACAGTACCTCTATGATTCAGGGGTTCTTAATGATGAAAAGCATCAAGCGATGGTTGAAAAAATTCAACGAGAAGTGGATGAGGCAACAGAATATGCGGAAAATGCTGCATATCCAGAGCCTGAATCAACCTTGCTCTATGTATATGAGGAATAGAATAGGAGGGCTATTATGGCAGTTATTTCATATATTGAAGCAGTGACAATGGCCATGCGCGAAGAAATGAAACGGGATAACCAAGTATTTGTTTTAGGTGAAGATGTAGGGGTGAGAGGTGGCGTATTTCGAGCAACCACTGGATTGTATGAAGAGTTTGGTGAAGACAGGGTAATTGATACACCATTAGCAGAATCAGCGATTGTAGGTGTTGGTATTGGGGCAGCAATGGTCGGAATGAGACCAATCGCCGAAATCCAATTCGCAGATTTTATATTACCTGCTGCAAATCAAATCATTAGTGAGGCGGCCAAAATTCGTTATCGTTCTAATAATGATTGGAATGTACCAATGGTTATCCGAGCTCCGTATGGTGGTGGAGTACATGGTGCCCTTTATCACTCTCAAAGCATTGAAGCAATATTTTCTAATGTTCCAGGATTAAAAATTGTTGCTCCATCCACTCCTTATGATGTAAAAGGTCTATTAAAGGCAGCAATTCGTGATAATGATCCAGTATTATTTTTAGAGCATAAACGTCTTTATCGATTAGTAAAAGGGGAAGTTCCAGAGGGAGACTACACCATCGCAATCGGTAAAGCAGAAGTAAAGCGAGAAGGAGAAGACGTTACTGTCATCACCTATGGATTAATGGTTCAATTTGCTTTACAAGCTGCGGAAAAGCTCGAGAAGGAAGGAATTAGTACTCACATTTTAGATTTACGCTCCCTACAGCCTCTAGATAAAGAGGCGATTATTCAAGCAACAAAGAAAACAGGAAAAGTTTTAATCGTACACGAGGACAATAAAACTGGTGGTTTAGGAGGAGAAATCTCGGCCATCATTGCTGAAGAAGCATTATTTGAATTGGATGCACCAATCAAACGCTTAGCCGGATATGATACCCCTGCTATGCCATATAGTCCACCAATGGAAAAGTTCTATATGCTTAATCCAGAAAAAATTGCAAACGCGATACGCGATTTGGCGCAGTTTTAAAAAAAGGAGGAACTATAATGGCTACCAAAGTATTAATGCCCCAATTAGGAGAAAGTGTTACTGAGGGAACAATTACAAGATGGTTAAAGCAGGTTGGAGATTCTGTTAATAAATATGAACCTCTTTGCGAGGTTGAAACTGATAAGGTAACAGCAGAGGTTCCTGCAACGGTTAGTGGAACAGTTATTGAGATAGTAGTGGAAGAGGGAACAACGGTAGAGGTTGGTAAGTTAATTTGTCATATTCAAGAGCAGGGAAGTGTAGAAGAGACGACAGAGACGTTACCTATTGAAACCAAAGATACTGAAAAGGAACAAGAAAAGGTTTCAGAAAACGCTCAACAGGATAAAAAATTGAACCCTCATTTAAATAGGGATGAACAAAGTAACGTACGGTACTCCCCAGCCGTTTTGAGGATTGCACAGGAAAATAATGTAGACTTAACTCAAATTCAAGGAACTGGACTTGGTAGAAGAATTACAAGAAAAGATGTCTTGAGTTATATCGAAAATGGATTACCAGTGTTAAAAGTAGATCAAACATTGGCTTCAAAAGACCAAATGAAAAAACAACAGCCAGAAACTAAAAAAGTATTAAATCAGGAAAGTGAATCAAAAGAAGTGAAGATAAGTCCAGCAGAAAATGAGGCTGGAATAAAAATAGATAATCTAAAAGTGGAAGCTGGAGATCAAGAGATTGTAGTAAACAATGTACGTAAAACAATCGCAAAAAGAATGGTACAAAGTAAAAATGAAGCCCCACATGCTTGGTTAACTGTTGAGGCCGATGTTAGTGATTTAGTTTTATACCGGAATAAAATAAAAAACGACTTTAAGAAAAAAGAGAATTTTAATTTAACCTATTTACCTTTTTTCATTAAGGCAGTCGTTGAAGGATTAAAGGAATATCCAATTGTGAATTCTGTTTGGGCAGAAGATCGAATTCTTTTAAAGAAACGGATTAATATTTCTATTGCTGTAGCTACAGAGGATGCATTATTTGTTCCTGTAATACAGGATGCAGACCAAAAGAGTATCTATGGTATAGCAAAAGCAATAGATGAACTTGCTCAAAAAACACGAGAAGGAAAATTGACTATAACGGATTTGCAAGATGGAACTTTTACAGTGAATAATACAGGCACCTTTGGTTCGATTCTTTCAGCGCCTATTCTTAATTCGCCACAGGCTGGGATAATCACGATGGAGTCCATTGTAAAACGACCAGTGGTATATCAAGATATGATTGCTGTGAGATCAATGGTTAATCTGTGTATGTCACTTGACCATCGTGTTCTAGACGGTCTTGTCGCTGGCCGATTTATTCAATCGGTTAAACAGAAATTAGAAGATATGGGTAAAAAGGAAGTTTCTATTTACTAAGATAAATATAAGTGCTAAAAAGCTGCTAACAATCATAAATTGTTTAGCGGCTTTTTTTTAAACATTATTTTTTGAATTTTTATATTTTTCCAATTTTAAGAAGGATAAATATGTTAAAATATTGAATAAAATTAATGTTAAGTATATTTAGAATTTTATAAATAGTGAGTGGAGGGTTTTTATGGGGGATGAGGTTTTATTTGAGCAATTAAAACGGTGGCAAGAAAAGACGGAGGCTCAAACGCGGCGATTTCCAGAGCGGGAAAATGAATTTAAAACCAGCTCAAAGATACCGGTAGAAAGATTGTATACATTTGTAAATAACAAAGAGGGCTTCAATTATTTAGAAAAATTAAATTTTCCTGGGGAATACCCATATACTAGAGGAATTCAATCCACAATGTATCGAGGAAAATTTTGGACAATGAGACAATATGCAGGATTTTCGTCTGCAGAAGAATCAAATCAACGTTACAAGTATTTACTTGAACAAGGACAAACAGGTTTAAGTGTTGCTTTTGATTTACCGACTCAGCTTGGTTACGATTCTGATGATTCCCATGCAAAAGGGGAAGTTGGTAAAGTAGGTGTAGCAATTGATTCCTTGAAGGATATGGAAATTTTATTGAAAGATATACCTTTAGATAAAGTAAGTACCTCCATGACCATTAATGCACCTGCAGCTATACTGTTGTCCATGTATATTGCCGTTGCTGAAAAGCAAGGAGTTACTCCAGAAAAATTAACAGGAACCATCCAGAATGATATTTTAAAAGAATATGTGGCAAGAGGTACCTATATTTTCCCACCTAAACAGTCAATGAGGTTAATTACAAATATATTCCAATATTGTTCAACATCGCTACCTAAATGGAATACCATTAGCATTAGTGGCTATCATATCCGTGAAGCAGGTTCTACTGCAGTCCAAGAAGTAGCCTTTACACTAGCTAATGCTATAGCTTACGTAGAAAGTTCAATTGCTGCAGGATTAGATGTTGATGAATTTGCTCCTAGATTAGCTTTTTTCTTTAATTCCCACAATAACTTCTTTGAAGAAATCGCCAAATTCCGTGCTGCTCGTCGAATATGGGCAAAATTAATGAAAAACCGTTTTAAAGCAAAAAACTCTAAGTCGTTACAACTAAGGTTTCATACTCAAACTGCTGGCTCTACCTTGACTGCTCAGCAACCAGATAACAATATTGTGCGTGTTGCTCTTCAAGCACTAGCCGCTGTTTTAGGAGGTACCCAAAGCCTTCATACCAATTCAAGAGACGAAGCATTGGCATTACCAACAGAGCATTCCGCTAGAATTGCATTACGGACCCAGCAAATTATTGCTTATGAAAGTGGTGTAGCAGATACTGTAGATCCGTTAGGTGGCTCTTACTATGTGGAAGCATTAACTGATGAAATAGAGAGCCAGGTAGAGGCCTATATTCAAAAAATTGATGAGCTTGGTGGTGCCGTAGCAGCTATTGAACAGGGGTATATTCAAGGTGAAATACATAAGGCAGCATATGATTATCAATTAGAGATTGAAAAGAACGAACGGACTATTGTTGGTCTAAATGCATTTCAAATTGATAATGATCTAAAACCAGAATTGTTAAGAGTAGATTCTACTGTATCAAAATTGCAAGTGGATAAACTAAAGGAATTGAGAGAGACAAGAGATAATCAACAAATAGAACAAGCACTAACAAATCTAAAGGAAGCAGCGTACACAGATGCTAACCTTATGCCTTACATATTAACCGCTGTAAAATCTTATGCAACTTTAGGGGAAATAAGCAATGTTTTAAGAGAAGTATTTGGTGAATATCAGCCAAGTTAAGGAGGGATAAAAGTGGAGAAAAAAATAAGAGTGTTAGTAGCAAAGCCTGGCTTAGATGGTCATGATCGTGGTGCCTTAGTAATTGCTCAAGGTTTAAGGGATGCAGGTATGGAAGTGATATATACCGGATTAAGACAAACACCAGAGCAAATCGTGGCAACCGCAATTCAAGAAGACGTAGATTGTATCGGGTTATCTATTCTTTCTGGAGCCCATAATGAACTGTTTCCTGAAGTCATTCAATTACTTAAAGCACAACAAGCAGATGATATTTTAGTAATTGGTGGGGGAGTAATTCCAGATGAAGATATACCTTTCTTAAAGGAGCAAGGAGTAGCAGAAATATTTACACCAGGTGCTCCAATTTCAGAAATTGCCGATTATATTAAACAAAGGGTAGCACCTCAACCTAATTCAGTTAATAAACAATCAGAGGTACATAAAATCGATCATATCGGTATCGCTGTAGAAAATCTAGAGCAATCCATCAGCTTTTTTAAAAATATACTCGGATTAACATTTATAGGAACAGAAGAGGTAATGGGAGAAGGAGTAAGAGTTGCCTTTTTTAAAATAGGTGATGTAAAAATTGAATTGCTTGAAGCACTTAATCAGGAGAGTCCAATATACAAGCACATTGAAAAAAAAGGGGAAGGAATCCATCATATTGCCTTTGAGGTTAATAATATTCTTTATCAATTTGAATATATGAACGAACTGCAAATTCCTTTATTACAAGAGCAACCGAAGGATGGTGCGCACGGTAAAAAAATAGGCTTTATCCATCCAAAGGCTTCCCACAAAGTATTAATTGAGTTTTGTGAGAAGAGCAAATAAATTCCAAAAAATTTTAAGTAGATAAATTGAAGATGAAATAGGAAGAGGGGAAATGGCGGATGTTTGAAAAAGTATTACAAGAATTGGACGAGAGAAAAAGAAAAGTAGAACTTGGTGGTGGAGAAAAGAGAATCCAAGCCCAACATGATCGGGGAAAATTAACGGCTAGAGAAAGAATTGAGATTTTAGTTGACGATGGAAGCTTTGTAGAATTAAATCCATTTATAGAACATCGAAGCACACTTTTTGGAATGGATAAGTTAGAGTCTCCTGGTGAAGGGGTTGTAACAGGCTATGGAAAGATTCATGGTAGAGGGGTTTATATCTTTTCTCAGGATTTCACAGTATTTGGTGGAGCATTAGGTGAAATGCACTCCAAAAAAATCACCAATATTATGGATTTAGCAGCAAAAAATGGTTGCCCTGTCATTGGGCTAAATGATTCGGGTGGTGCTAGAATTCAAGAAGGTGTTGTTTCCCTTGATGCATATGGCCAGATTTTTTATCGGAATTCCATTTATTCTGGTGTAATTCCGCAAATATCAGTAATTATGGGACCAAGCGCTGGTGGAGCGGTTTATTCTCCAGCAATTACTGATTTTGTATTGATGGTAGAAAAAACAAGTAAAATGTTTATCACTGGACCAAAGGTAATTGAAACAGTTACCGGAGAAAAAATTTCTGCAGAGGATTTAGGTGGAGCTAAGGTTCATTCCACGGTAAGTGGTAATGCCCATTTTACTGCTGAAACAGAATATGAAGCATTAGAACAGGTAAGAAAACTAATCAGCTTTTTACCTCAAAATAATTTAGAGGATCCTCCACGAGTATATGCGAAAGAGGAAGACGATTGGAGAGAAGATCTGTTAAATGTAGTTCCTATAGAAGGAACAAAGGTATATGATATTAGGAATGTAATCCATCATATTGTGGATAATGAAGACTTCATGGAGGTACATGCTAATTTTGCAAGAAATATAGTTGTTGGCTTTGGACGGATTGGTGGTGCTAGCGTAGGAATTGTAGCGAATCAACCAAAGGTGATGGCAGGTGGATTAGATATTGACTCTGCTGATAAATTAGCAAGATTTGTACGTTTCTGTGATTCTTTTAATATTCCTTTGATAACATTCGAGGATGTGACCGGATTCTTTCCAGGAATTAAACAAGAGCATGGAGGAATTATCCGTCATGGTGCAAAAATTTTATATGCCTATTCCGAGGCAACCGTTCCAAGAATAACAGTCATCGTAAGAAAAGCTTATGGTGGAGCTTATGTGGCTTTAAACAGTAAATCTATTGGTGCAGATTTGGTTTATGCATGGCCTAATGCAGAAATAGCTGTTATGGGGCCAGAAGGGGCGGCAAATATTATCTTTGCCAAGGAAATTGACGAGAGCGAGGATCCTGTAGCCACTAGAGCAAAGAAAATTGCAGAATATCGAGAGAAGTTTGCAAATCCTTATGTTGCTTCTTCCATGGGAATGGTGGATGATGTTATCGACCCACGAGAAACAAGGATTAAATTAAAGCAAGCATTAGATATGTTAAAAAATAAACGGGATACTCGACCTCCTAAAAAACACGGAAATATCCCACTATAATATTGTTAATAGATTTTTAGCGTGTTAGGAGGGGATTAAAGTGAATCAAGGTCAAGAGTACTTTGTAAGTAGAGAAAAAGGAAATGTCACTTTTATTAAGGGGCCAAGAGATTTTTCTACTTGGCGATATAATAGTAGACAGAAGCTTGCCAATCAAAGAAAGGTTCTTAATCCAGCAGAAAAGAAACGTCCTTTCTGGTGTTTGCGACACCTTCATGATAAAATGTTTGATATGAGAATGTAAAAAATTACTTATTTTCATGGAGGTACAAGAATGATTAATCAAGAGCACTTGGTTCAACAATTTATAGAATTAGTCCAAATTGACAGTGAAACTGGATTTGAAAGAGGAATTGCAGATGAGCTGAAAAAAAGGTTTACTAATCTTGGGTTAGAGGTAATAGAAGATAATTCTATCCAACAAACAGGGCATGGTGCAGGGAATCTCGTTGCTACACTGCAGGCTACAGAAGGCTATGAAAATGTTCCAACGATTTATTTTACTTCACATATGGATACTGTAACTCCTGGTAATTCTATTAAACCAAAAATAGAAGATGGATATGTGATTTCTGATGGCACTACGATTCTTGGTAGTGATGATAAGGCTGGAATTGCGGCTATGCTTGAGGCTATCTTGGTACTTAAGGAACAGGGAATTGGCCATGGGAAAGTGCAATTTTTAATTACTGTTGGAGAAGAATCGGGTTTGAAAGGATCTAAAAATCTGCAAAAGGACCTTTTGGCTGCAGAATATGGTTTTGCTTTAGACAGTAATGGTCCTGTTGGTAACGTTATTATAGCTGCTCCAACTCAAGCAAGGATAAAGGCCGTTGTTCACGGAAAAGCTGCACATGCAGGAGTAAATCCTGAGGATGGAATTAGTGCTATTCAAGTTGCAAGCTATGCCATTTCAAAAATGCCACTTGGAAGAATAAGTGATGACACTACCGCCAATATTGGCCGTTTTCAAGGTGGAGGGCCTACTAATGTTGTTTGCGATCATGTCGAAATTTTAGCAGAGGCACGCAGTTTAGAGGATGAAAAGCTGCAGCAGCAAATAGAAAAAATGCATCAAGCTTTTCAGCTAGCAGCTGAACATTTCTCAACTACGGTCGATTTTCAAGCGGATGTGATGTATCCGGCATTCCGCTTTGAGGAAGAGCATGAATTAGTTCAATTAACAATGAAAGCCATTCAAGAGATTGGTAGAGAGCACCAATTACTAGCAAGTGGTGGGGGCAGTGACGCTAATGTGATTAATGGTTATGGAATACCCACAGTAAATCTTGGGGTAGGCTATGAGAAAATACATACTACCTCTGAGAGAATGCCAATTGCTGAGTTAGTTAAAGCTACAGAGCTAATCATTGCACTGATTAATCAAAGCAAAAAGTAATGCTTCATCAACATTTGGATTAAAATGCTGGCACAAAGGCATGCCTAAATAGGTATGCTTTTTGTTTTACAAATAATTTTTCAAAAAAGTTATAGAATGATGAAAAAATTTTTGATAACCTTAAGATAAAGATACACTGTTAACTATATATACAGATAAGGAGCTTACTTGATGAAAAAACAATATGTAGTCGGAGTTGACATAGGTACGACAAGCACAAAAGCTTTAGTTTACAATGAAAAAGGGGGTATTTTAGGACAGCATGCGGTGGAATATCCTTTTTACACACCCCATCCGGCTTGGGTTGAGCAAGATCCTGATGAAATATTACATGCGGTGATCACATCGATAAAATATTCTATTGAAAAGTCTGGTATTAATCCGGAAGAGATCTTAACTGTCTCGTTTAGCTCTGCAATGCACAGCCTAATTGCGATGGATGATAATGGTAATGCATTAACGAGAAGTATTACTTGGGCAGATAGCCGAGCTCAAAAGTATGCAGAAGAATTGAAGGCAAATGGGCTTGGAAAGGAAATTTTCTCCCGTACGGGAACCCCGATTCATCCGATGTCGCCATTATTAAAGATCTTATGGTTTAAGGAAGAAGCTACTGACATTTTTAAACAAACTTCAAAGTATATTTCCATAAAAGAGTATGTTTTTTACCGATTTTTTAAGAAGTACATTGTCGATTATTCCATTGCCTCTGCTACAGGAATGTTTAATCTTTATGAACTAGACTGGGATCAAGGGGCACTTGATTTATTAGAGCTCTCTATAAGTCAGCTTTCAAAACCTATGGATACCATTGCATTAGTTGAAGGCTTAGACCCTAAGTATGCGAATAAAATGGGGTTATCTACAGATACTCCATTTACTTTAGGGGCAAGTGATGGTGTTTTGGCAAACCTAGGAGTTAACGCGATTAAACCAGGAGTTGTTGCAGCTACAATAGGTACAAGTGGCGCAGTGCGAGCGGTTACAAATAAACCAGTTATTGATCCAAAGCAAAGGTTATTTTGTTATGCATTAACAAGTGATAAATGGGTAGTAGGTGGTGCAATTAATAATGGGGGGATAATGTATCGATGGATGCGTGACGAACTTGCTTCAGCAGAAGTTGAAACTGCCAAAAGATTAGGAATTGATCCCTATGAAATATTAGGTCAGATTGCTGAAAACATTCCTGCTGGATCTGATGGCCTGATATTTTTCCCATTTCTTACTGGGGAAAGAGCACCTGAATGGAATGCTAATGCAAGAGGGATGTTTTTTGGAGTGTCCATTATGCATAAAAGGGAGCACATCATACGAGCGGTTCTAGAAGGTGTTATTTATCGAATGAACAGTGTAGCCATTGCTTTAGAGGAATTACTGGGGCCAATCCAAAAAGTTCAAGCAACTGGTGGTTTTGCGAGATCTACTCTTTGGAGACAAATTATGTCAGATGTAATGAATAAAGAGGTAGAGGTACCCCTAAGTGTAGAAAGCTCTGCATTTGGAGCGGCATTACTAGGCTTTTATGCAACAGGTAAGATTACTAGCTTAGATATTGTAGATGAACTTATTGAAACAAAGCATACACATCAACCAATTGCAGACAATGTGATCAAATATCAGGAGCTAATGGAAATATATATACGTGTTTACCATAAAGTGAAGGATGAATTTGATAGCATCGCTAGTTATCAAAAAAAATATGTGAAATAGATTAAAAAACGGCTAATTCTAAATGTCAGAAGACATTTGAAAATTAGCCCTTTTTAGTGTTTTATTATTGTTTTTATTTTTTGACTACCGCGTGACCACCAAATTCATTTCTTAAGGCAGCTACTACTTTACCTGAGAAGGTATCCTCTTCTAATGAGCGGTAACGCATCATTAGTGATAAGGCGATAACAGGTGCTGATGTTTGTAAATCTAACGCTGTTTCAACTGTCCATTTTCCTTCACCAGAGGAGTGCATGACACCTTTAATACTTTCAAGACGAGGTTCTTTTGAAAAAGCATTTTCCATTAACTCCATCAACCAGCTGCGTATTACAGAGCCGTGATTCCAAACCTTAGCAACTTCTGGATAATTGTAGTCAAAAGGACTTTTTTCTAATATTTCAAATCCTTCTGCAATTGCTTGCATCATCCCATACTCAATGCCATTATGCACCATTTTTAAAAAGTGACCACTTCCGACTTTACCTGTATATAGGTAACCATTTTCAATCGATATATCTTTAAATAACGGTTCTATTTTAGAAAATACTTCTTTTGGCCCACCAATCATGGTACATGCGCCATTTAATGCCCCTTCTGTTCCTCCACTTGTCCCTACATCCATAAAATGAATGCCTTTATCCTCTAAAGATTGTGCTCTTCTTAAAGTATCTTTGTAATTAGAATTTCCGCCATCAATAATAATATCACCTGCTGTTAAAGATGGAGCAATTTGGTCGAGTACCTGATCAATTAATTCTCCAGCAGGAATCATTAACCAAATAACACGAGGAGAAGTTAACTGGCTGATTAAATCTTGATAGTTATTAGCTGCAATCGCTCCTTTACTTGAGAGATCTACAACTCTACTTGAATCTATATCATATACAACAGGTTCGTGATTATGGTTTAATAAATTTAATGTGAGATTATAACCCATTTTCCCAAGCCCTATCATTCCTAACCTCATATATCTGCCTCCTAATTGTATTTATACAATGATACTATCAAAATTTTTTTCATAAATCCATTAAATTGGTGAAAAATTTATTTTTTATCACAAAAAAAAAACCAACCATTTATGATTGGTTTTAGAATCGTTTGATGGCAATTGCTTCACGTATTTTCTTTAGACTATTTAGTGTTTTATCCTGCAGTTTGATTGAGACGGCAATATTAATCGCATCTATAAGGGAAAGCTGGCCTAAACGTGAAGACATGGCTTCTGTTCGAAATAAAGTTTCTCTGGCAGAAGTATGTAAAACAAAATCTACTTCTTTAGATAAAGGTGATTTAAGATAATTTGTAATGCCGACTGTGGTTGCTCCATTTTCCTTAGCTAATTTAATGGCATCAATGACATCTTTATTGCTTCCGCTATGTGAGAAGGCAATAGCAATATCCTGATTTGTTAATAGTGAGGCAGACATTACTTGTAGATGAGCATCGCTGTACGCATTGCAATTTAAACCAATCCGGAAAAATTTATGATAAGCATCCAGTGCAATGATAGCTGAGCCACCAGAACCATAAAAATCAACTTTTCTTGCATGGACCAGTTTATTAACTACCTGTTCTAATATATCGTTATCAATTAAACTCAAGGTGTCTTTAATCGCCTCTACATTACTTGCGAATACCTTTTGAGCAATTATACTTATTTCATCATTTTCTGTAATTTCCTCATGAATATGCTCGATTGGCTTAACTACTTCACTTGCTAAAGCAATTTTTAGATCCTGATAACCTCGATAGCCTAAGCGTTTACATAAACGGAAAATCGTTGCTTCAGCTACACTTAAATTTTCTGCAAGCTCGGTAATAGATAAATGAATAATTGTTTGTGGATTTTGTAATATATAATCTCCTATCTCTTTTTCTTTTGCCGTCATAGAATTATAGATTCCTCTAATTTTATTTAACGGACTATTTAGTTCCATATCGTGTGCCATAACTACCTCCAACAAATTTCCAAATTCTCACTAATATTGTAATGGTAGAAAATAGAATAATCAAATTATTTTTATCTTGCCATTGAAAATAATTTTATGTTTATATGTATTTAAGAGAAAAATATTTTAATATGCAAAGAAAGAGGGAGAAAGATGAAAATAACTAATTTAGAGCTTTTTAAAGTTCAACCAAGATGGTTATTTCTAAAAATTGAAACAGACGAAGGGATTTCAGGATGGGGAGAACCAGTTGTAGAGGGCAGAGCGGAAACTGTAAGAGCTGCTGTTGAAGAGTTAAAGGATTATTTAATTGGCAAAGACCCATTAAGAATAAATGATATTTGGCAAGTATTATATCGTGGCGGATTTTATCGTGGTGGCCCTATTTTAATGAGTGCTATTGCTGGAATTGATCAAGCACTATGGGATATTAAAGGGAAGTATTATAATGCGCCTGTCTATGAACTATTAGGAGGTGCAGTACGAGATAAAATTAAGGTTTATTCTTGGATTGGAGGAGACCGCCCGCAAGATGTAGGGATGGAGGCAAAAAAGAAGGCTGAAGCTGGTTTTACTGCGATTAAAATGAACGGTACAGAAGAGGTTCATTATATCGATTCTTATCAAAAAATTGAAGAGACAGTTGCACGGGTTGCAGCAATTAGGGATGCAGTAGGTAAACACTTTGGTATTGGTGTAGATTTTCATGGACGTGTTCATAAAGGAATGGCTAAAATTTTAGCAAAACAATTGGAGCCATATAATTTAATGTTTATTGAGGAGCCAGTATTATCTGAAAACAATGAAGCACTGAGAGAAATCGCTAGAAGTACCTCTACTCCAATTGCAACTGGTGAAAGAATGTTTAGTCGTTGGGACTTTAAAAAATTATTTACTGACGGTTATGTAGATATCATACAGCCAGATTTATCTCATGCAGGTGGCATAACCGAAGTAAAACGGATTGCAGATATGGCAGAAGCATATGATGTAGCTTTGGCACCTCATTGTCCATTAGGTCCAATTGCATTAGCAGCTTCATTACAAATCGATGCAGTATCAGCTAATGCATTTATTCAAGAACAAAGCTTAGGAATTCATTATAACCAAGGAAGCGATTTACTCGATTATTTAGTGGATCGTGACATATTTAAATATAAAGATGGCTTCGTGGAAATACCTAATGGTCCTGGATTAGGTATCGAAATTAACGAGGAAAAGGTAAGAGAGGCAGCAAAGGAAGGCCATAATTGGAAAAATCCAATTTGGAGAAATGAAGATGGAACAATAGCAGAATGGTAATTCGTATATTAAAAATCAATTAGATAATAAAGAATAAAAATAATTTTCAAAAAATATATAGACGATACGAATTTTTTTTGGTAGCATTTTATTAAGCAATAATTTTGACTTTTGTGGAAATTGTTAAAGTGTTGAGTAATTTGTGAAAAGAGAATGAAATCTTGGTATTGTCATATTTTTTTAAGCAATAAGAGAAACTTTGTTTGACAATATCGAACATCTAAAAGGAATGTTTGATATTGTCATTTTTTTAACTAGTTTACTAAACTATGTTTGATAATATCAAACAACTAAAAGGAGGGGATTAAATAAATTTAATTGTTTACTTGTTTTTGATAACGATTACAAAATGATTCTTCACAAATATTAAAATAATGGAGGTCGCGAAATGAAAAAAGGGTTATTAGTTATGTTAAGTATCATGTTACTACTTTCTGTAGTATTAGCAGGTTGTGGTGGAAGCACTAGTACATCTACAGATGAGAAACCAAAAACGATTAAAGTAGCAAATTATTTTGCAGATGATCATCCACAAAACATTGCTTTACTAGAAAAATTTAAGCCAATGGTAGAAGAAAAATCAGGTGGAAAATTAAAAGTTGAAATTTATAGCAATAGTAAATTAGGTGCAGAGCAGGAATTTACTGATGGAGTTCGTAATGGAACAATTGAAATGGGTATCCCAGGTATGATACTACAATCTTCAATGGCTACATTAGGGGTTCCAGAATGGCCTTTCTTATTTGAAAGCTACACACATGCTAATAAGGTGTTAAATGGACCTATCGGAGATGAATTGACAGAAGGAATGGTTGAACAATTTGGTGTTCGCCCTCTTGCATGGAGTGCTAATGGTTTCCGTGTAGTTTCTAGTAACCGTCCTATCAAATCAATGGAAGACTTTAAAGGATTCCGTTTACGTATGCCAAACATCCCTAACTATATTGAAATGGGTCAACTATGGGGAGCAAATGTAACTCCAATGGCTATCTCTGAAGTGTTTACTGGCTTAGAGCAAAAGGTTATTGATGGACAAGATAATCCATATGCTACATTAGTTGCATCCGGATGGCATGAAGTTCAATCTAATGTTTTACAATCTTACCACATGTTTAGTCCAAACCTTTACATTATTAATGAAAAATTCTGGCAATCACTAACTCCAGAGCAACAAGAGATTGTTGCACAAGCTTCCAAAGAAGCTGCAGATTATGAATGGCAATTGCTAGAAAGTAAAGAAGAAGAATTAAAGAAATTCTTAGAAGAAAAAGGACTTGAAATTACTATTCCTAGTGATGAATTAAAACAACAATTAAAAGATTCAGTGAAGCCAATGTATGATCGTTTCTATAAGGATTATGACTGGGCAAAGGATCTTGTTGAGCGAATCGCAGCAGAAGCAAAATAATTCAAAATAAAGGAATGAAATTAATGAAGCGCATATTAAATATATTAGATAAAACACTAAACTATTTAATTGCTGCTGCGCTCACCTCTATGTTATTGATGGTTTTTATTAATGTGGTTTTACGTTATGCATTTGATACCGGATTAACATGGTCAGAGGAAATGTCTAGATTTGTCTTTGTATGGCTTGTCTTTTTAGGGGCTATTGCTGCCTTGAAGGATAAAATGCATTTAGGAGTGGACATTCTTGTAGCGAATGTCCCTCCCATTATACAAAAGACATTATACGTTATCAGTAATGCAGCAGTGTTATTTACAATTTATTTGATGATTGATGGTGGCTGGAAAATGACAATACTAAATCTAGAAGTTTTAGCACCAGCAACTGGCTTACCAATGATGTATGTTTTTGGAATACTCGTTTTCACAGGAATTGTAATGGGTTTGATAATTATTGCACAAGTAATACAAGTTCTGCGTCTTCCTAATGATAAATCGATTTATTCAAATGATCATCAACAGGGGGGACTATAAAATGTTATTTGTATTTCTTGGAACTTTATTTGCTTTCCTGCTTATTGGTGTACCAATCGCATTTGGTCTTCTTTTAGCAGCTGTAGGTCTTATGTTTGCTATGGATATATTTGATAGTCAAATCATTGCGCAAAATCTAGTGTCTGGAGCAAATAATTTTCCTCTAATGGCTATTCCTTTCTTTATGCTTGCAGGAGAGCTAATGAATGCAGGTGGAATCTCTAAACGAATTGTTAATTTTTCAATGGCATTAGTTGGTCATATCCGTGGTGGTCTTGGTTTTGTGACCATTGTTGCAAGTGTGATGTTCGCAGGCTTATCTGGTTCAGCGGTTGCAGATACCGCGGCATTAGGGGCTATTTTGATTCCAATGATGCTAAGTAAAGGATATGATCGAAATCGTTCAACTGGACTTGTAGCTGCAGCTGGAATAATTGCTCCGATTATTCCACCAAGTATTCCAATGATTATTTTTGGTGTTGTTGGAGGAGTTTCTATTACGCAATTGTTCATGGCAGGTATTATCCCAGGTTTAATGCTTGGAATCGGGCTGATGATCGCTTGGTATCTAGTTGCACGAAAAGGAAATTATCCAACAAGTCAAAAAGCAACCCCTAGAGAAATTTTTAAGGCATTTAGGGATGCCATTTGGGCATTATTTTTACCAGCTATTATTATTGGTGGACTTCGTGGTGGAATCTTTACACCAACAGAAGCTGCAGTGGTAGCAGCAGTTTATGCCTTATTTGTTGGAATGGTCATTTATAGAGAGTTAAAGGTTCATCAATTGGTAGAAGTGCTAGTTGCTGCTGCGAAAACTACAGGAGTAGTAATGTTTGTTGCAGCGGCAGCAATGGCGTCTGCATGGTTAATTACAGTTGCTCAACTACCAACTGAGCTTGCAGGCCTTTTAGGTGGGCTTACAAATAGTCCTACACTTGTCCTAATTCTGATTATGATTTTCTTGTTATTCTTAGGTATGGTTATGGACATGACACCAGCCATTCTTATTTTCACTCCAGTCTTCTTGCCTATGGTTGTAGAATTAGGATATAATCCAGTTTATTTTGGCTTATTAATGGTTCTGAATTTGACGATTGGTTTAATTACCCCACCAGTTGGAACTGTTCTATATGTGGGCTGTGGTATTAGCAAAATTAGTATTATGGACATAACAAAAGGGATATGGCCGTTCTTATTGGTTGAGATTATTGTTTTATTTTTACTAGTTTTCTTCCCGCAAATAGTTACTGTTCCATTACAATGGTTTTTATAATTGCTAAACTAGAAGATAAAGGCATTGATTTATTTCAATGTCTTTATTTTAATGAAAATTTTTTTCTTAAAAATGTATAGACTACTAAATTTTTTTTTGCTACTATTGATGTATCGGAGATAAATTAATTGAAAATTTATTGAAGATTGATTTTTGGATTTATTTAAAAAATCATATTGTTTTTTTGATATAAATCGACATATAATTAGCATATATTAGAAAAATATTGTACAAAAATATCTGAAAATAAGTAAAATAGCGAACAGTGTTTTATATTATAAAACTCCCAATCTTTAGATTAATAAACACTGGAATTTAACTCAATTGTTATTCATTTTTGTTGGTATTATGAAAGCGCCAACAATATAAAATATTTTAAATTTTAAAAATTTAAATGGGGGGAATTAAAAGATGAAAAAATTATTATCAATCTTAATGATCATCAGCTTAGTGTTTGTTGCACTAGCAGGCTGCAGCACTGATTCTTCAGCTCCAGCTGATAAAGCAGATGGTGGAGAGAAGAAAGAAGTTAGAACTATCCGTGCAGGTATTGGTTTACCAGAAGCTCATCCTCAATATCAAGCATTATTAAAGTGGAAAGAAATTGTTGAAGCAAAAACAAATGGTAGTGTAAAAGTTGAAACATATCATAGTGGTACTATGGGTGACGACCGTCAGATGACTGAGAAATTACAGTTAGGTGCATTAGAAGTTACAATTCCATCTACAGCACCAATGGTTAACTTCGTTAAAGAATTTGGAGTATTTGATTTCCCGTTTTTATTTGCTAACGAAGAAGTAGCTGACTATGTACTAGATGGTCCTGTAGGTCAAGAATTACTTGATAAGTTACCAGCACAAGATTTAATTGGTTTAGCTTATTGGGAAAATGGATTCCGCAACTTAACTAATAGCAAAAAAGAAGTTAAGTCAGTAGAAGACTTCAATGGTCTAAAAATCCGTACAATGGAAAACGAAATTCATTTAGCAGTATTTAAGGCATTAGGTGCAAACCCAACTCCAATGGCATTTACTGAATTATTTACAGCATTACAACAAGGAACTGTAGATGGACAAGAAAATCCACTAGTTACTATCTACAATTCTAAATTCTTTGAGGTTCAAGATTATCTTTCAATGACAAATCACGTATATAGCCCATTTGTATTCTTAATGAGCAAAAAGTTCTATGATGCATCTTCTGATGAAGAAAAAGAAATCTTTAAAGCTGCAGCAGAAGAAGCTCGTGATTATGAACGTCAATTAATCCGTGATGGAAATGCTGAATACCGTCAAAAGCTTACTGATGCAGGAATGACAATTACTGACATTTCTCCAGAGGTACATCAGCAGTTAGTTGAGATTTCTTCCCCAATCGTAGATCAGTTTGCTGAAAAAGTAGGCGCTGATGTTATTGAAAAGGTGAGAAATGCGGTTAAAGAAGCAGAAGCAAAATAATAGAGATACACTATTAATATCAAAGATAAAACAATAAGTAATTTTTGAACAGAATAGTAGATGTGTATTTATATGCATCTACTATTCTATTAATATCTCAACTAAAGATAGAAGAGGGAGGTAGTATAATGGGGATTCTAAAGAAAATTGAGGCGCATTTTGAAGAATATCTTAGTGTTTTTTTGTTATCACTAATGACAATCTTAATCTTTCTTCAAATCATTTTCCGATTTGTTCTTAATTTATCCTTGGATTGGACGGAGGAAATTGCAAGATATACCTTTGTTTGGCTAGTATATATGTCAGCAAGCTTAGCTGTAAAAAGTAATAGTCATATTCGAGTGGAAGCCGTAGAAAAACTATTACCAAAAACACCATCGAAATGGTTTGGTTTTCTTGCTGAATTAGTTTGGTTGCTCTTTACTTTAACTATGGTGAAACAAGGATATATTGTAGCGATGAAAAACTGGGTGATGGGGCAAACGTCACCAGCAGTGCATTTTCCAATGGGAGTGATTTACTCCATCATTCCAATCGGTTTTACATTAATTTCACTTAGAATTATTCAACGCATGGTAAAACGGTTTAGGAGAAATGAAGAAACAGAAGAACAAATTTTAATGTAAAGGGAGGGAGATTATGACAACAGCAGCTATTGCACTAGGTGTATCACTGATTATCTTTTTATTTATGGGAGTTCCGATTGCTTTTTCCATAGGCGCAGCAACAATTGTTGGCCTTTGGATTGGCGATATACCATTAGCATTATTAGGACAACAAGCATTTACTTCGTTGGACTCATTTCCATCGATGGCAGTTCCATTCTTTATTTTAGCTGGAGCATTAATGGAAACGGGTGGTTTGTCTAGAAGAATTGTTAATGCAGCTCAAAGTCTATTAGGTCATGTAACAGGTGGATTAGCTATTGTAACTATTTTAGCCTCTGCGTTTTTCGCTGCGATTTCTGGTTCCTCACCTGCAACTGTAGCAGCGATTGGTTCAATTATGGTGCCTTCAATGGTGAAAAGAGGATATCATAAGGATTTCTCTGCAGCTGTTGCAGCTTCAGGAGGAGGTTTAGGAATTATTATTCCACCGTCCATTCCAATGATTATCTATGGAATTTCTGCAAACGTTTCTATTGGTGGAATGTTTATGGCTGGATTTGGCCCGGGTTTTGTTATTGTAACGATATTATCCTTAACCGTTTATTTTATGGCCAAAAAAAGAGGATATAGTGGTTCCGGAGAAAAACCAAGTTTTATGAAGGTTGCTAGAGCATTTTGGGATGCGAAATGGGCATTATTATCTCCAGTGCTTATTCTTGGTGGAATTTATGGTGGAATCTTTACACCAACTGAATCAGCAGTTGTAGCAGTGGTCTATGGTTTATTCGTTGGCATATTCGTATATAAAGAGATGAAATGGAAGGATCTTCCGAAAGCGTTAATAAGCTCCGCAATAATGACAGGTAGTGTATTGATCATTATGAGTACAGCAACTGCCTTTGGTCAAATCATCGCGATGTATCAGATTCCGAATATGATTGCAGAAGCAATTATATCTATTTCACAAAATAAATATGTGGTTCTTTCTCTTATTACTGTATTTATCTTAATTGTTGGTACCTTTATGGAAACCTTATCCATTATTATTATTTTAGCTCCATTATTTTTACCAGTTGTGACTTCTTTAGGAGTAGATCCAATTCACTTCGGACTTATTATGGTAGTAGGTGCAGAAATTGGAATGTTAACACCACCTCTTGGGGTAAATCTTTTTGTAGCATCTGGTATTTCTAAATTAAGCTTAGAAACCATTGCAAAAGCAACAATTCCTTTCTTGCTTGCGATGATCTTGGCATTGGCGATTATTACCTTTGTTCCAAGTGTTTCATTATTCTTACCACGTTTATTTGGATTCTAAAATTGAAGGGAGATATACAATATGAAGTTTCCTTTAATAGATAACTCAATTAATAATTATCGTGACAATGTTCAAGGAAAAGCAAATGAACCAATTACTGTTGCAGGATTGTTAGACCGTGCCAAATTAACAGTGGGTTATGAAGGTGAAGTGGATTGGACACTTTATAACATCTATGATCGACTTGAAAATAATAGTCCTCGAATTGCTATTATTGGCGGTTCGGAGGACCACCCAGCACATATTTTAGACATCGAAACAGCATCCTATGCAGCACTTCGAATTTGGGAGAATGGTGGCGTTCCTTTTTACTTTAGTACTCCAGTTCTATGTGATGGTACTGCACAAAGTAATATAGGAATGAGCTATTCATTGCAGAGTAGAAATGCAATTGCAGATGTCGTTGTTAATCAAATGGAAGCTCATTCTTATCATGGAGCATTTGTCATCCAAGGTTGTGACAAACAACCACTTGGTGTTGTTTCAGGCTTAGCATACTTAGATAAATTAAGACAATCTCGTGGAGAAGCACCTGTATTCGCAACCTTTGCACCTGCTCATGTTCTACAAGGAGGTTCTGTTCCAGATTATGTGAAAGAAGAGTTAGAATCTCTTGCAAAGAAGGCTGAAGCAAATGGACATAAGGATATCGCTTATGATATTCGTGATACCTTACGCTACATTTTACAATGTACAACCAATTCCGCTTTTCATGGCGTATTAACAAGAGCAGTTGAATTAGGATTATTAACTCATGAGGAACATAAAAAGTTTGAACGTCATCTCGCTGTTTATACCTGTGATAGTAAAGGTGGAGTTTGTGCATTTAATGGTACAGGGAATAGCTCTAGACATTTAGTTGCAGGACTTGGTTTAGTTCATCCAGCCGTTGAACTATTAACTGCACCGCCTACAAGAGAACAAATCAATAAAGTAGTTGATTCAATGGCTTCTCTAGCAAATAAAGAAGAGTTCGGAGTTTCAACTATTGTTGCAAAAAATATCCGTAATGCAATAAGAATTCATAGTTCATCGGGTGGTTCTACAAATTTAATCATCCATTTAGTAGGTGCTGTTCGTTATGCTGGCTATGACTTTACGCTTTGGGATTATGAGCGTATTCGTTTACAGCATCCAATTCCAGACTTATTCAACTATAGCTTGACCGAAGGACGAGATATCTTCGTCTTAGCGGAACAATGTTGTAGTGGCAATATTCGCGGTATGGAGACCCTATATTATGAATTAAAACAAAATGGAGTCCCAATGGATGATGATGCACCAACAGTAACTGGAACTTCCTGGGGAGCTCGTTTAGAGGATAAAACGAATCTAAGTGCAAATGGTGTAGCAAATCAAATCATACTAAGCAAACCAAAAAGATCCTTTAGTGGAATTGATGTTCTAAGAAGTAACTTTTTTGAAAGTGCGGTCGTAAAAATTAGTGGAATGACTACCGAGCAATTAGATGATTTTGATGAAAAATTATCCTTTGTTCTATATTTCCAAAATGAAGAAGAAGCAAATCATGGTTTACTAAATCCACATTTAATTAGTGATTTAAAGAAGAATAAAGCATTTTCCTTTGATCTTTTAAAGAAGATGTGGAAAGTAAACGAACCAAGTTCTTACAATGAAGAAAAAGAATTTACCTATGATGAATTATTTGACACCATGATTGAAAAAGGTGTATTAAAAATGGCGATTATTATAGCAGGCCAAGGACCAGCAGCGTTTGGCATGCCAGAAATGTTTACACCAATGCAGCATATTAATACAAACCATCTTATTAAGAAGCTGACTGTTTTAATCAGTGATGGTAGATATTCTGGAGCTTCCTATGGTGCAGCAATCGGTCATGTAACTCCTGAAGCCATCCACGGAGGAAAAATTTTATATGTAGAAACAGGAGATATTCTTCATTTACAGCTTAGAAACAGAGCGATTACATTAGTAGATCAAAAAGAGCTACTAGCAGATCAGATTGTTGGTATTAAAGAAGATATTGCAGTTACAAGAGAAGTACTTGGAAATAAGCGTTTAGGTGAGATGAAAGCTAGACAGCGACAAGTAGCGGCTACCAACAGAATGGTTTATTGTACAGATACAACAAAAGGGGTACTACCAATCGTTGTTTCAGAGGAAGCTATTGATCGCCTGCCAGAATGGGATGTGGAGGGAGAGTAAACTATGTTTGAACCAATCAACGTTCGAATTGATGGTGGTTACGAAATCGAATTCCCTAAAATGATTCCAGTTTTGCAAAAATTTAATGCTGCAAAAGTGGAGGATATTGAAGGAACGGTAACATCTGAGCTTTCTAAGCCTGAGATTGCAAGTAAAATTAAGCCGAATCAAAAAATAGCAATTGCAGTTGGAAGTAGAGGAGTTGCCAATACTAATAAGGTTGTAAAAGCCATTGTCGCTAAAGTAAAAGCCTTAGGTGCGGAACCATTTGTTATCCCTGCAATGGGAAGTCATGGTGGAGCAACTGCAGAAGGACAAACTCAAGTCCTAGCATCCTATGGTGTTACTGAAGAATATGTTGGCGCACCTATTGTTGCATCGATGGATGTTGTTCAAGTTGGCAACCTTTCTAATGGTTTGCCTGTTTATTGCGATTCTCATGCTTACCATGCAGATGGAATTATTGTTTTAAACAGAATTAAAGCCCATACCGACTTCAAAGGTCCTTATGAGAGCGGTTTAGTTAAAATGATGGTTATTGGTTTAGGGAAGCATAAAGGTGCTACTGTAACCCATTCCAATGGTTTTGCAAACTTTAAGGATGTTATCCCAGAAGCAGGCAAAGTTTTACTAGAAAAAACACCAATTTTATTAGGGGTAGCTCTATTAGAAAATTCCTATGATCAAACTGCCAAAATCGAAGCGATTCCTAGTGAGCGAATTATGGAAAGAGAACCTGTTCTATTAGAAGAATCTAAAGGCTATCTACCACGCTTTACTTTTCCGAAAATTGATGTGCTTTTAGTAGATCAAATAGGTAAGGATATCAGTGGAGCTGGAATGGATCCTAATATCGTTGGGCGCCCTGGTTCAGGACTTTCTGGTTTTGATGGGGTTCCAGAGATCCAAAAGATTGTTGCACTTGGTCTGACAGAAACAACTCATGGAAATGCAGTAGGAATAGGTACTGCAGATTTAACGACTAGAAAAGTAGTAAACGAAATTGATTTTCCATCTACTTATGCCAATTCAATTACATCAACAGTACTAGGGCCTTCTAAAATTCCAATCATAATGAACACGGAAAAAGAGGCGCTGGTTGTAGCTTTAAAGACATTAACCAATACAAAAATTGCAGATGCTAAAATTGTTTACATTAAGAATACGCTTGAATTACAGCAAATTTATGTGTCTGAAGCATTATTACCTGAGATTCAAGATACTAATCGTTTTGAAATTTTAGGAGAACCTGAAGAAATTAAATTTAATGCCGAGGATGAGATTGTTGTACGTCCAAAAGGGAATGAACATTAATAAGGGGGGAGACTTAAATGAGTAAGTGGAAAGTGGTTGTAACCGACTACGAATTTGGGGAACTAAGTTTTGAGGAAACGGTTTTTGAAGGATTAGACATTGAGCTAGTTAAGGGTCAAGCTCGAACAGAAGAAGAGGTAATTGAGCTTTGTCGTGATGCGGATGGAATTATTAATCAATACGCACCTCTAAGTGAAAGAGTAATTAAGGAACTAAATAATTGTAAAGTAATCTCTAGATATGGGGTGGGTGTAAATACCATTCATATCCCTAGTTCTACTGAAAAAGGGATTTGTGTGACCAATGTTCCTGATTATTCCATGGATGAGGTTTCTGATCATGCACTTGCATTAATTATGTCCATTGCACGAAAAGTAGTAACTTTAAATGAGTATGTAAAAAAAGGAGTTTGGGACTACAAAAAAGGTATACCTATTAGAAGAGCAAGTGCTCAGGTAGTAAGTGTACTTGGTTTTGGAAGGATTCCAAGAAGATTAGTTGCAAAGTTAATTGCAATTGGTTATCAAGTTAATGTTTATGACCCTTACGTTCCAGAAGAGGCAGTTCGTGAAGCAGGTGCTAATCCTGTTAGTCTAGAAGAAGCGGTTAAAACAGGCGATTTCATCTCGGTTCATGTTCCTTTAATGGATAATACGAAAGGCTTAATCGGCGAAAAGGAATTTGCGATGATGAAGCCAACGGCAGTAATTATTAATACTGCTAGAGGTCCAGTTATTGATGAGCAAGCATTAATTAATGCTCTTCAAACAAATCAAATTGCTGGAGCTGGTTTAGATGTTGTTGAGATTGAACCAATTCCAAATGATCATCCATTCTTAAAGATGGATAACGTAGTAATTAATCCTCATGCAGCATGGTATTCTACTGAGGCAGCCGAGGAAATGAGAACAAAAGCTGCAAAAAATATTGTCGAGGTATTAGATGGTTTTTATCCTACTTATCTCGTAAACCACGATGTGAAAAGTAAAGTTATCTTAAAAGATAAATAATTTGTTTTTTTATAGCTTATTATAAGAACACTGTTCGATATTACAAAACACTAATATAAAAAAATGGGATTAAGGAGGAGAAAAAAATGGAACAAACAAGAAATACATTAAAAGAGCTAGGATTTCTTGAAAGGGACCCTTATGACTTACCGACTTCAACAAAGCGATTTCCAGATGGTGCGCAATATCGTGTTGAAATCCCAAGTGTTGAAGGTCCAAATTCCTTTAAAGCGGTTTTAGAGGCAGCTAAGGAATATGATGTACAGGTTCATCGTATTTCTCAGGGTAGTGGCATTATGCTTATGACTGATGAAGAAATTCAAGAAATGGTTCGTCTTGGTCATGAAAACCAAATTGAGGTTAGTCTTTTTGTTGGGCCACGTGGAAATTGGGATATTAACTCCCAGCCATTTACTAGTGCAGGTAAAGTGATTGGTCAACGACTTCAAGGGGTTGATCAGCTAGTATATGCAATTGAAGATATTAAGCGTGCCTGTGACTTAGGTATTAGAGGAATATTAGTTTCTGATGAAGGATTACTTTGGTTAGTCGAGCAAATGAAACAACGTGGAGAGCTTCCAAAAGATTTAGTTGTTAAAATTTCAGTTCAGATGGGGCAGTCTAATCCAGTATCTATTCGCTTAATGGAGCAAGTTGGTGCCAACACCTTTAATGTTCCAACCGATTTAACATTACCAAGATTAGCTGCAATTCGTCAGGCAATCGATATTCCGATTGATATTTATGTAGAAGTGCCAGATGATTTTGGTGGATTTATTCGCCACTATGAGATTGCTGAAATTATTCGTGTTGCTGCTCCTGTTTATATTAAGTTTGGTTTGAGAAATTCTCCAAACATTTATCCATCAGGAACACATTTAGATGCGACTTCTGTTGCGCTATCCAAAGAAAGAGTAAGAAGAGCGAAATTAGGATTACAGCTGCTCAAAAAATATGCACCTGATTTAGTTGCATCTGAAAATGGAGCAGAAGGTATAGCAGTTCCAGTAATTAAATAAGAGGGTGAAGAGATGAGTGATAAAAAGAAAGTTCGCTTTCATGGAATTATTCCACCAATGGCTACTCTATTTGACGACAATGGAAACATCGATTGGGAAGCCAATGCAAAGCTGATTGAATTCTTGATTGAAAATGGTGTCCATGGCATTATGGTTCAAGGTAGTATGGGTGAATTTACTCATATGTCTAAGGAAGAACGTAAAGCATTTGCTCAATTTGCAGTAAAACAAGTAAACGGAAGAGTACCATTAATTGTAGGAACCGGAAGTAGTTCTACCGATGAGGCGATTGAATTATCTCAATATGCAATTGAAGTAGGTGCAGATGGGGTAATGGTTGTAAATCCATTCTATTGGAGCTTATCCGATGAAAATATTTATCGTCATTTCGCGAAGGTAGCTCAAAATGTAAATGGTGCCATTCTGTTATACAATATTCCAATGCTTACAGGGCAAAACATTCCTGTTTCTGTAATTAAACGGTTAGCAGATGAATTTGAAAACATTGTTGGAATTAAAGAAACAGTGGATAGCATTGGTCATATCCGTGACGTTATTTTACAAGTGAAATCAACACACCCAGAATTTTCTGTACTAGCTGCTTATGATGATCATGTTTTTCCAGCTTTAGCAATTGGAGCTGATGGTGCAATCTGTGGTACATCCAACTTTGCACCTCAAATCACAGTTGGAGTTTACAACCAATTTAAGCAAGGAAATTATGAGGAAAGCATGAAGCTTCATCAATCAATACTACCTTTTATGCAATTATATGGAGTAGATACTCCACCTATTGGAGTAATGAAAGAAGCGACTAAACAAGTAGTTGGTGGCATTTCCAATTTTGTTCGTAGTCCAGGGTCAATAGTTCAAGATGAGCACAAGCAACTAGTTTCACTACTATTATCTAAATAAATTAAAAAATCAAAAAAATCAATCAAACAATCATGAGGAGGAAATTTATAATGAGAATCGTGCGCTTTCTAGAGAACAATCAAGCAGTTTTAGGGGTATGGGGAGAAGAGAACAAAGTAACTGAAATTAGCAGCTTATTTAATGGCTGTACTGATTTAATTGCTATTCATAAAGAAGCAAAAGCAGAAGGGAAAAAGACTTCTGAATATATTGTTGAGAAAATGAACGGAATAGAAACAGCTGTATATAGCTATGACAATTTAGAGCTTTTAACTCCTGTAGAGGCACCAGAGGTATGGGCTTGTGGAGTAACTTATGAGAGAAGCCGTGTAGCTAGAAATTATGAAACAAGCCAAAAGGATGAAGAGCTAACTTTTTATGACAAAGTATATGATGCAGTTCGTCCAGAGATTTTCTTTAAATCTACTGCTCAAAGAACCATCCGTCCAAATCAATCTTTAAATATTAGAAGTGATTCCAACTGGCAAATTCCAGAGCCAGAGCTAGTTTTAGTACTTACCGAAGAAGGCGAAGTTGTTGGTTATACTGCTGGTAATGATATGAGTAGTCGTGATATTGAAGGAGAGAATCCTTTATATTTACCACAAGCAAAGGTTTGGAAAGGTTCAACCTCTTTTGGACCAGCTGTAAGATTAGCGGATACAGTAGAAAACCCATATAATTTCCACATTATTTGCCGTATTTATCGTAATGATGAGAAGGTATTTGAAGGCGACGCGTTAACTTCTCAGCTAAAAAGAAAATACGATGAGTTAATTCATTTTTTTAAATTAGATAATGATGTTTTTGCTGGTACAGCGCTATTTACAGGAACTTGTATTGTACCACCAAATGATTTTACCCTTCAAGAGGGCGACAGAGTAGATATAGAGATTGAGGGTATTGGAGTATTATCTAACAAAATTCATCAATTATAATTGTGAATAAGTTGTAAAATACATTTCTAAGCCTCACATTCATAGAAAAAATATTAGATTGTGAGATTAATAGAAGTAAAATTCATCTCACAATCTAATTGTATCTATAGGGAATTTACGCTAGATTAAGAATGTAATCTAGAATCTGGAGGCTAAATATGGCGACAAATGAAAATAATTTAATTAATTCTGTGGATCGTGCTTTAAAAATATTAGATTTGTTTTCTGAACGAGATACAGAATTAAAATTAACAGAAATAGGGCAACAACTAAATTTGCATAAAAGCACTGTTCATGGATTACTAAGGACTCTTTCACACCATGGCTATATTTCACAAAATCCTGAGAACGGTAAATATAGGCTTGGAATGAAACTTGTAGAAAGATCCAATATTGCATTACAGGCAATGGATATACGTAGAGTAGCAAATCCATATTTAAGAGAGATTGCTCACGAGTTAGGAGATACTACTCACCTTGTAATTTTAGAAGGTGACGAAGCAGTTTATATTGATAAAGTAGAAGGAGAAAAATCAATTATTCAATATTCCCGAGTTGGAAAAAGGGCTCCTTTATATTGTACAGCAGTTGGAAAAGTTTTAGTTTCTCATAAGGAATCAGAAGAGATTAAAAGACTAGCAATGAAGCAAAGCTATGAAATTCATACTGAGTATACTATTGCAAATCCAACAGAATTTGAAGCAGAAATAGAAAAAGTTAAGAAAAAAGGCTACGGTGTTGATGATGAAGAAATACAAGTGGGTTTAAGATGTCTAGCAGTACCAATCTATAACCATGCTGGTAAGATTGTAGCAAGTATAAGTATTTCGGGTTCATCAAATCGAGTATCTAAAGAAAGCGAAGAAACAGTGGTTAACTATTTAAAGGAAAAAGCGTTACAAATATCTTATCAATTAGGATATAAAGCATTTTGAAATTGAAGGAAGGTGTGTTTATGAAACAAATTGCAAATGCGGTTATTATGTACCCTGATGACAATGTAGTAACTGCAATTACTGATTTAAGCAAAGGGGAAATTGTGAAATATAGAGTGAGCGATCAATGGTTTGAGGTTTCCTTGATCGATAATATTTCATTTGGTCATAAATTGGCAGTTAAAGAAATAAAGGCCTTTGAGCCAATCATCAAATACGGTGAAAATATAGGTCTAGCAACCTGCGATATTTCAGCAGGAGAGCATGTTCACGTTCACAATGTAGATAGTGTAAGAGGCAAAGGAAATTAACAGAATCATCTAGAATAGGAGGAACCAGAGTGGAGTTTTTAGGATATTTACGACCTAATGGAAAGGTTGGAGTTAGAAATCATGTATTAGTTCTTCCATCAGTTGTTTGTTCTTCTACTACGACAGCACAGATTGCGGCGAAAGTTGAAGGTGCTGTATCATTACCTAACCAAACTGGCTGTGCACAAGTAGGAAATGATGTGGAGCAAACAATGAGAACCTTAGCAGGATTCGGAAGAAATCCAAATGTAGCAGCTGTTCTTGTTGTTGGTCTTGGATGTGAAAGCGTAAATGCCTATGAGTTAGCAGAGCTTATTAAGGAAACGGGTAAGCCAGTAGAGGTCCTTGTAATACAAGAGGTTGGCGGAACAATTAAGACAGTAGAAAAGGGAATTGAAATTGTAAAGCGTTTTAAGGAGTATGCTGATCAAGTACCAAGAAAGATGGTTGGCCTAGATGAGCTTGTAATTGGTGTTGAATGTGGTGGATCAGATACAACTTCTGGTATAGCTAGCAATCCAGCGGCTGGTGTTGCTTCTGATTTGATTGTTGAAGCTGGGGGTACTACCTTCTTATCAGAGACTCCTGAATTAATTGGTGCGGAACATATTTTAGCAAAAAGGGCAATTAGTCCTGAAGTAGGAGAAAAGCTAATTCAAACTGTTGCTACTTTTGAAGAGAAACTAAGCAAAGAAGGAATAGATTTTAGAGGAGCGCAACCAAGTCCAGGAAATATTGCTGGGGGATTGACAACAATAGAGGAAAAATCATTAGGGGCGATTTATAAATCAGGTATGGCACCAATTTTAGATGTTTTAGCTTACGGTGAAGAGCCAAAGGAAAAGGGGCATTATTTTATGGATTCTCCTGGTTTTGATGTAGAGTCTAATACGGGAATGATCGCCAGTGGAGCTCAGATTTTATTATTTACAACAGGTAGAGGAACTCCAGTTGGTTCACCAATAGCACCAGTGATTAAAATTATTGGAAATCCTAAAATGGCTTCCATTATGGCTGATAATATTGATGTTGATGCATCATTAATCGTACAAGGTTTAAAAACAGTTCAAGAAGTTGGTAAAGATATTTTTAATGAAATCGTTGAAGTTGCTAATGGAAAACTTACAAAAGCAGAAGAATTAGGACATTTTGAATTTGCGATTAATCGTGTTGGTCCAAGCTTCTAGTTAATTCATCAGGGTGAGACATTTAATATTCTCATCCTATTTTTCTGAAAAAAACATTTTATTGTCAGGGGGTTTGAAGATGTTTGAAGGGAAAGTAGTATTAATTACTGGGGCTAGCACTGGAATAGGAAGCTCATTTGCTTTAGAAATGGGAAGATTAGGAGCGAAGGTTGTTGTAAATTATAACGCAAGTAGGAATCAAGCAGAACAGGTTGTAGCAAAAATTCAAGAAAAAGGTGGAATGGCAATAGCCATTCAAGCAGATGTATCAAAAGCAAATCAAGTAAAGAGTCTTTTTCAGCAAACCTTAGCTACGTATGGACAAATTGATTTCTTAGTAAACAATGCTGGAGCCCTAATAGAGCGCAAAAAAGTGGATGAAATGACAGAAGATTATTGGGATAAAATGATGGAGGTTAATCTTAAGTCTGTTTTTTTATGTAGTAAAGAAGTAATCGCTCATTTTAAAGAGCGAAAACAAGGTAAAATATTGAATGTAACTTCCATTTCTGCGCGAAATGGTGGAGGAAATGGCTCTGTTGCCTATTCAGCTGCCAAAGGAGCAGTTAGTACGATGACAAGAGGATTAGCTAAAGAGTTAGTTTCCTATAATGTTACCGTTAATGGTGTTGCTCCAGGAATTATTGCTACTCCTTTCCATGATCGATTTACCCCACCTGATATTCGGGAAAAGTCTTTGCAAACTATTCCGATGGGAAGGGAAGGAATGCCAGAAGAAGTAGTTGGGGCAATGGTATTTTTGCTTTCTGATGCAGCAAACTATATTACCGGGGAAATCATAGAAATCAATGGTGGACAGTTAATGGATTAAGATATAATGAAAGGTAGTCCAAAATTGGACTACCTATCTACTAGAATTGATATTGGATAGTTTGCCTGTGCCTTAAAAAGGCTTGGCAAAAGCCAAGCTTTTCTAATGAATTAAACTTGTTTAGAATTTATTTTCTTTTTGATAACAGTCCAAAGACCAGCAATGCCGGCTATAATTACTACTCCGAATTTTTTAGCAAAAATTAATAGCGCTGCAAAAAGTCCTTTTTTGGCTGCTGCTGCTCCAATTCCGCCAGTTATTAGTGCTGCAAGTCCATATTCAGCAATTTTATCTGTAGTCGGATTGAAATCTTCATATTGTTGACCTTCCTGGAAGGTAAAACCTTCTAAGATTTGATTAACTTCAGGAATTAAACGGTCTAAATCCTTTGTGTCTGCGACTAAAATTGCAGATACATAGCCATAGCGATTTAACAGACGGACATTATAATTAACCATTGATTCGCCATCACTTTCTAATTCCATTGCCCAAGTTAAGTTATGAGTCTCACTATCAAAATATGGTTCTTTAGTCCAACCGATAACATGAATTGGGCTAAATCCTTGTTCTACTAATTCTTTATTATATTCCTCATTGCCCTCTTTATAGGCTTCAAGAATCGCATTTGGATCGATCTTTTCTTTTTCCGCATCCTCAATATACCCTGTTGGCTCATATTCGAAGATTATAAACCAGCTCTCTTCTTCAGATTTAGGGTAAATGGAACCAATCTCTAGTCCAGTTTCAAAGTTACCTATGGATTCATTAAAAATTACAGTATCTTCTTTATTTAAGAATAAATAATTTTCATCGTATTGAAGGTTAGCTAGCTTTTCCCCAAGTTCAACCGTATTTGGTCCTTCTAACCAGTTTAGCTCTTGTTCTCCTTCTGCTAAACCAACAATTCCATAGCTAAAAAAGATAGTAAGTGAAATAAAGATAATACTAAGTTTTCTTTTCATACTTTCCTCTCCTAATTCATGTTCATTGTGTAAGACAAAGGTATTATAGCATAAAGTACAGTACTAAAAGCTATTGGTTCTTATTGGGAGTATTTTTTCGTTTGAAAAAAATAAATTTGTGTTATAATAATACGAGCTAACTTAGAGAGGAGTTTACATGTTATGGAAATTAACTGGTTAGAATGGTTAGGGTATCTGGCATCATTGATTGTGCTTGTATCCCTTCTAATGAGTTCTATTGTAAAGCTTAGATGGATTAATTTATTGGGATCAAGTCTTTTTTCGCTCTATGGTTTTATGATTGGTGCGTTGCCAGTAGGGTTCATGAATCTTGGTATTGTTTTTATCAATATTTATTACCTTATTCAAATATATCGTACAAATGAAATTCACAATTAAAGCTTGTTCTAATAAATAGACCTTGAAACTTTCAAGGTCTATTTATTTTTCTTGAACAATAGTCTTTCTCAAAATAAAAAATGTGATAAAATAAATTCTAATATTTAGAAAATATACGTTGATAATAAAACGTTCTAAGATTAGGAGGATTTAATCATGGCAACAATTGAGGACTTTTTAATGCTAGATATACGAATAGGAACCATCATTGAAGCGAATCCATTTCCAGAAGCAAGAGTTCCTGCAATAAAACTATTGATTGATTTTGGTGATATAGGAATTAAGCGTTCTAGTGCACAGATTACGAAACGCTATGAACCTGAAAAACTTATCGGTAAACAAGTTGTTGCAGTAATAAATTTTCCACCAAGGAAAATTGCTGGATTCGAATCTGAGGTGCTTGTTTTAGGAGGAGTTCCTGAAAAAGGGGATGTAATTTTACTAGCACCTGATGAGTTTGTACCAAATGGAACTCCAATTGCCTGATAAAGAGAAACTCAAAAAGAGCTGATAATAAATATTCAGCTCTTTTTTTATATACGATCTTCATAAGGGTCCTGAACAAAATGAGCCGGAATCGGTATCTGAATTTGATCATCCCAAACTTCATCCTTTAAGCATTCTTTTTCCATTTCATATACATCTTTAATATTATAAGAGTGAAGTAGAGGGCTTTCTCCTTCATAGGTATCGATAATTTCATAGCCATAGCTATTTAAAATCTCGAAAATAGCAGGTAGATCCTCATAATCATCGTAGATGACTAAGGCTGATTTTCCTTGATTAATCTGGCTTTTTAGCCAATTCAATGTGGATAATTGATATCCGTATTGAGCTAATGAAGCCTCTTGTTGCATTGAGGATAAGGTGGTTTGGGTAATTATTTCAAATCGATTCATGAAACCGTTTTCGTGTAATACATCTGTAATCAGAGGTAGAGAATGGCTATCAATCAATGTAATTAAAGGCTGAGTCAATATAAGCCCTCCTTATTTCTTTACTTTCTCTTTATTTTTATCATAATAAGTAATTTCTACTCTGAAAGTATGGTTATGGCGTATTTTACATATGCTTTATTTGAAAAGAATGTAAAAAAATGAGGTGTTCAGCAGGCTATGATTGCATTAGGGGTTGGATTTGTCCAAGAAATAATCGAACAAAACAAAGAGTTTCAAATTGTAAAGGTGCTTGATGATATGAATAAAACTATATCTAAGGCTATTTACTATCTCCAATATTTTCCGGCATTAAATATTGGAGATAAAGTACTCATGAATAAAACAGCCACAAAGCTGGGGTTAGGAACAGGTGGTTATGACTTTATTGTTATCCCACATTCTATGTTTGATCGACAACAAAACTTATCCTTAGTACAAGATGAGCAAGGACAAGGACATATAATGAAGCTCAGGTATACTCCCTATCAATTCTCAATTCAAAGCTGTGAAGAACAAGAAAGCCCTTTTCATGATTTAGTAAAGGAAAAGAAAGAGATTGAAAAAATGCCTGTAATTATAGGTGAATTGCACAGTATGCTCCCTATTCTTATAACAGTCTTTCGACAACTTGAAAAGAAATATCAACAAACGCCCAAAAAAATCGTATATATCATGACCGATGGTGCCGCATTACCGATTGCTTTTAGTAAAAATGTCTCAAAGCTTAAAGAACTAGGTTGGTTAGATTATACGATTACGATTGGTCATGCTTATGGTGGAGATTTGGAAGCCGTAAATATCTATAGTGGCTTATTAGCAGCAAAATATATTTTACAAGCAGATTTTGTGATTGTTTTGATGGGGCCAGGTATAGTGGGAACAGGAACTACATTTGGACATACTGGGGTAGAGCAGGGAGAGTTGATTAATGCTGTTTCTATTATGGACGGAGTCCCAGTTTCTATTATAAGAGCAAGTAGTGGTGACCAGAGGGGAAGGCATTCTGGAATAAGTCATCACACCATGCTTAATTTAACAAAAATAAGCTTAAGGAAAAGCATAATTCCTTATCCAAAGTTTATTTGTCAAACTAACGAAGACCTATTCAATGTGTTAAATAATCTAACCAATAACACTCATACATTAGCAGAAGTTGATTTTGAGCATCAAGAACTAATCAGCTTTTTACAGGTCTACCCGATTTCCATTACTACAATGGGTAGGACATTAGAAGAAGATGCGCTGTTTTTTGATTTTGTGGCTAGTGCAAGCTATTGGATGTTTGATTACCTCGCAAAATAACGTAAGTATTCTTGAAGAGTTATATCGGATTTTGCTAGTTCACGGAGCTTTGCTCTGATTTCCCAAGCTTTGCCTGAGATTCTTAAGCTTTGTTTATCTCTAACAATCATCATTTGTAAAACCTCCTAATCTAATCTAAAATAAAATAAGATATATAACAAAATATATGTGTGATTTGGACAAGTTATACCAAGTTATTCATAAGGAGTGAATCTATTCTAATGAGTCATAAATATCATGAAGCCACAATATCTAGTAAACCAATCTTTGATGGAAAGGTAATCAAAGTAAAAGTAGATACAGTAGAGCTCCCAAATGGAAAACATGCTACACGAGAATTGGTTTTACATCCAGGGGCTGTTGGGATTCTAGCAATTTCAAATGAAAATAAAATAGTTTTGGTAAATCAATTTCGTAAACCATTAGAAAAGATGAATTTAGAAATTCCAGCGGGAAAATTAGAGTTGAATGAGGATCCGCGAGAATGTGCCATTCGTGAATTGAAAGAAGAAACCGGTTATTCAGCTCTCAATATGACACCATTCACTAAATTTTATACCTCTCCAGGTTTTGCGAATGAAATTATTTACCTATTCCAAGCAGAAGACCTTGAAATTGGAGAAGCAAATCCAGATGAAGATGAATTTGTGGACTTGGTTACTCTTACTTTAGAAGAATCGCTTCAATTAATTGATGCAGGTGAAATCGTAGATGGAAAAACAATTATTGCAATTTATTATTGGCAAATTCAAAGTTTAAAGGATAAATGATAAGATGAATGAATATTTCGTAGATTTACATATACATATTGGTTGGACTGAGAAAAAAAGACCAGTTAAAATAAGTGGCTCAAAAAATCTCACTTTTTTTAATATCTTATATGAGGCTTTTCATCATAAAGGTCTAGATATGATTGGAATTATTGATGCACATTCTCCAGAGGTTCAAGAAGAAATACAAAACTACATCAATCAAGGTGCCATAACTGAGTGTGAGGATGGTGGATTAAAATATCATGATTTAACCATTTTACTTGGCTCTGAAATAGAAATAAAAGAAGAAGGAAGAAAGGCTGCTCATTTTCTTGTTTTTCTTCCATATTTTAAGGATATGATTCAGTTTACTCAATGGTTAAAAAAGCATATGAGAAATGTCAGTCTTAGCTCACAACGTTTGTATGCGACTGTCAAGGAGCTACAACAATTAATTAAAGAGAAAAATGGGATATTTATTCCTGCTCATATATTTACTCCCTTTAAATCCGTTTATGGTAGCTGTTGCAATGAAATGGGTGAAATAATTGACCTTTCATTAGTTGATGCAGTTGAATTAGGATTAAGCTCGGATGCGGATATGGCAGATCGAATTAAAGAATTAGAGCAGTTTGTTTTTGTTACAAATTCTGATGCGCATTCTCTAAGCAAAATTGGCCGAGAATACAATAAAATTCGGATGGAAGCACCCACTTTTTTTGAGCTGAAAAAAGCACTTCAGCATAAAGATGGAAGAAGGGTAGTCGCTAATTATGGTTTAGATCCTAAATTAGGAAAATACCATAAAAGCCGATGCTTAACTTGTGATGAAATTATTGAAGAGGATGATTCTAAGATTTGTCCAAAATGCAGCGGTAATAAAATTACAAAAGGGGTAGATAATCGAATTAATGAGATAGCTGATTTTAAAGATCCGATTCATCCTAGCCATCGTTCTACTTATATTCATCAAATTCCCTTAGAATTTATTCCAAAGCTCGGTCCTAAAACACTTAGTATATTATTAGACTATTTTGGTAATGAGATGAACATTTTACATAAAGTTTCTGAGCAGGAATTACTACAGGTTGTTCCAAGTACTATTGCTGAAAAAATATTGTTAGCTCGTAAAGGTGAACTAAAGGTTGGTCATGGCGGCGGCGGTATATACGGGAAAGTGATAGAATAAAAAAATTACATATTCTATCTTTGTCCATCATATCAATATATTAGAATGGGACAAGGAGGAATTTGTGATGCGAAAAAGGTCTCCAAGAAGCTATCAACTAGAACATTATGTAAAAAAACATTTTAGTCTATACATTTTTACTATCATCCTATTTGTAATGGGGGTTGTATTTGGTTCCCTAATTATTCACACCCTTTCCCTTGTTCAAAAGGAAGAAATGGTTTCTTATTTAAGTCAATTTTTCCATGGAATAAGCGACAATGGTGAAAAATGGTTAACGGCTCAGACAACTGTACAACAAGTTGTTTTTGAAAATATTAAATATATACTCCTGATTTGGTTTTTAGGTCTATCGATAATAGGGGTACCTATTATATTTCTGCTTCTTTTTATGAAAGGATTTGTTATTGGTTTTACGGTCTCATTTCTCGTTTCTCAGTTAGAGTGGAAGGGATTTTTATTTTCCGTTGTCTCAATAGTTCCACAAAATCTAATCATTGTCCCGACATTTATTGTCGCTGCAGTAGCAGGTGCGGTTTTTTCTGTTTCGTTGATTAAATCGAGAATTAAGCAACAGCACAATAATGAGTTCCCTTCATTTACTTCTTACTCTATTTTAATGGCAGTTTTGGCAGGCATTTTAGTTGCTGCTTCTGGATTTGAAGCGTATATTTCTCCATATTTAATGAAAACGGCAGCTAGTTTTCTGATTCAATAACTGATTTTTTTTTGCTTAGTGATTTTCATATGATTCTCAATTAGTTGACTTTTTCAAAGGAGCTATCTATAATCAAATTAGAGCCTTTGAGGAGGTAATACGTAATGGAAAAACGTATCGAACAAATAAAACAAAAACTTCATTCTTTAAACTTCAAGCTCACTCCTCAACGAGAAGCGGCCGTCCAAGTTTTGTTAGAGAATGAAGAAGGTCACTTAAGTGCAGAGGATGTTTTTTTATTAGTTAAAAAAAAGGTACCTGATATTGGTCTAGCAACTGTTTATAGAACATTGGAACTTTTAAGTGAATTACAAATTACTCAGAAATTAAACTTTGGAGACAATGTGACCCGTTATGAGTTTCGTTCAGAAGAGGCGGAGCACCACCACCATCATCTAGTCTGTCTAGAGTGCGGTAAAGTAGATGAGATAAATGAAGATTGGTTAGGTCCAATCGAAGAAAAGGTAGAAAAACAATTTAATTTTCAAATTGTTGATCATCGATTAATTTTCCAAGGAATTTGCAGTGATTGTAGAACAAAAGAATAATAAACCTTAAAAATCACGAATTTTTTGTATATTCGTGATTTTATTTAGTCTATATCCTAATTATTTATAAAGTGATAAGATATAGAAAAGTACAAAAATAATTTAATTATCTATTTAAGGAGGCGCAATAATGCGTATAGGAGTTCCAAAAGAGATAAAAAACAATGAAAATCGTGTAGCGATTACACCAGCGGGTGTTGTGGCATTTAAGAACAATGGCCATGAGGTTTTTATTCAGAAAGACGCTGGAATTGGAAGCGGTTTCTTAAATGAAGATTACCAAGCTGTAGGGGCTACTATTATAGAGTCAGCAAAAGAAGTTTGGGAAACTGCGGATATGATTATGAAGGTTAAAGAACCATTACCAGAAGAATACGGATATTTCCGCAAAGATTTAATTCTATTTACATATCTTCATTTAGCTCCAGAGCCAGAGTTAACTAAGGCTTTAATGGACAATGAAGTGGTAGCAATTGCATATGAGACTGTACAGCTGCCAAACCGCTCCTTGCCATTACTAACACCAATGAGTGAAGTAGCTGGTAGAATGTCTATTCAGATTGGTGCTCAATTTTTAGAAAAACCACATGGTGGAAAAGGAATTCTTCTAGGTGGAGTACCTGGTGTTTTACCTGCTAACGTAGTTATTGTTGGAGGAGGTATTGTGGGTACTAATGCGGCTAAAATGGCTTTAGGCTTAGGTGCTAATGTTACGATTATTGACGTGAATCCAGATCGTTTACGTTATCTAGATGATGTTTTTGGTGGACGTCTAAAAACATTAATGTCCAATGCATTTAATATCAGTGAAGCTGTTAAGGAAGCCGATTTAGTGGTTGGTGCCGTATTAATTCCAGGAGCAAGAGCACCTAAATTAGTTACTGAGGATATGGTTAAGAACATGTCACCAGGTTCTGTAATTGTTGACGTAGCAATTGATCAAGGAGGATCTATTGAAACCATTGATCGAGTAACTACACACAGCGAACCAACTTACATTAAACATGGTGTAGTTCATTATGCAGTGGCTAATATGCCAGGTGCAGTGGCTAGAACATCAACCTTTGCATTAACAAATGTAACAATCCCTTATGCATTACAATTAGCAAATAAAGGCTATGAAAAAGCAATAAAAGAGAATGATGCTTTAGCATTAGGAGTTAACGTTATTAATGGTCATGTAACTTATGAAGCAGTTGCAAAGGCACTAAACCTACCATATGTTTCTCTTACTCAAGCATTAAACTAAGAAACAATCTCAAACTATATTTTCATAAAATAAAAAGGGGGGACAATTTTTGTCCTCCCATCCTAATTTTCAGGAATAAATTATAGGAACTAAATAATACTGTATAGTAATATAGTTTAGATCTGAATATTGGGGGATAGCATATGGTATACATTGCGCTAAAAAGAATTTTTGAATGGATAGCACTTGTTGTTGTATTTTTGATGTTTACTCTAATCATGTATAAGGTTACAATGAAATTTGCGGTACTTCTAGAACCTGATAAATTTCGAGAGCCTACTGGTAGCTCCATTAAAGTTGCAGAGATGATTACAAAGCCTATTTCTCAGCCCTTATATTCAAAGGAGGATTACATCGATCGATTAAGATTGTTTTATTGGCTTGGAGAATAAGTACTAAACTTCAAGATAAAAGAAGGAAATTCTCGCCCTAACGTTGAATTATATTAATAAAATGAACATAAAAGGGGTAGCAATTAAATGAGCAATCTAATCGAGCAATTTATCCATTATCAAATGGTGGAAAAAGGGCTTGCTCAAAATACACTAGATTCCTATCGACGAGATTTAAATAGTTATAGTGAATTCTTAAAAAAACAGTTTAATACAGTAAATATTAGCGATACAAGTCGTACACATATTATTTCATATCTCTTAGAATTGAAAAATAAAGGTAGAGCTACAAGTACTATTTCACGAAATCTAGCGTCTATTCGTTCATTTTATCAATATTTAATGAGGGATCGATTAATTGAAAAAGATCCATCTCAAAACTTAGAATCTCCTAAAATTGATAAAAGACTCCCTAAGGTACTGACGGTTGATCAAGTAGAAACTTTATTGCAGCTTCCTGACACGACTTCACCTAGTGGTTTAAGAGACAAGGCTATGTTAGAACTTTTATATGCTACTGGAATTCGAGTTTCTGAATTGGTCTCCTTAAATTTGGAGGATGTCAATCTAAATATGGGTTTAGTAAAGTGTTTTGGTAAAGGCTCGAAGGAACGAATTGTACCACTTGGAAGCATCGCAATTAAAAGTATTAATCATTATATTGATAATGGTCGAAATAGACTTGGTAAAAAGGTAGCTAATAACTCTCTTTTTCTTAATCATCATGGTAGGAGACTATCTAGACAAGGCTTTTGGAAGATAATAAAAAAATATGCAAAGCAAGGTAATATTAATGTTGAAATCACTCCACATACCTTAAGACATTCCTTTGCAACCCATTTACTTGAAAATGGAGCGGATCTGCGTTCAGTTCAAGAAATGCTAGGACATTCAGATATTTCTACCACACAAATTTATACGCATTTAACAAAATCTAAATTAAAAGAAATTTATTCAAAAGCTCATCCAAGAGCATAATAGGTACTTAAAGGTACCTATTCATTTTAAATGATGTTGTCTGACGTCTATCCACTTCTTTTTTTTACACAGATAATATCATTAATATATTTTTGGAAATACTATAAACTAATAATTTTCGAAAATGGAGGATATAAAAATGAAACGATTCAATAGGATTGCTTTAATTGTGTTAGATAGTGTTGGAATTGGCGAAATGCCTGATGCAGAACAGTTTGGAGATAAAGGAGCAAATACACTATTACATATATCGGAAGAAATGAATGGATTATCTGTACCTAACCTTGAAAAAATGGGTTTGGGAAATATTTTCCCATTAAAAGGGGTAAACAAAGTAGATCAACCGAGTGGTGCTTTTGGAAAAATGAATGAGGTATCTGTAGGAAAAGATACAATGACTGGTCATTGGGAAATTATGGGTTTAAAAGTGAATATTCCTTTTAATACCTTTCCTGAGGGATTTCCTAAAGAATTAATAGAACGTTTTGAAGAAAGAATTGGGAGAAAAGTAATTGGAAATAAACCTGCTTCTGGAACTGAAATCTTAGAGGAGTTAGGTGAAAAACATATGGAAACAGGAGATGTAATTGTATACACCTCCGCAGATAGTGTATTTCAAGTCGCCGCTCATGAGGAGATTGTACCTTTAGAAGAATTGTATCGCATTTGCGAAGTCGCTAGAGAGCTAACATTAGATCCGAAATATGCAGTTGGAAGAGTAATTGCTAGGCCGTTTGTAGGAACATCAGGGAATTTTAAGAGAACACCAAATCGCCATGATTATTCTGTAAAACCTCCTGAAAAAACAGTAATGAATTTCTTAGTGGAATCAGGCTATGATTCTATATCAGTAGGGAAGATTTCGGACATTTATGCAGGTGAGGGAGTAACTGAAGCTGTTAAATCAAAATCAAATATGGACGGAGTAGATCAAACGATTAATTTGTTAAAAAAAGATTTTAGAGGATTATTATTTACCAATTTAGTTGATTTTGATATGCTTTATGGCCATCGTCGTGATCCAATTGGTTATGGAAAAGCAATCGAAGAATTTGATCAGCGACTTCCAGAAATTATAGAAGCTTTACGAGAAGATGACTTGCTTTTATTAACAGCCGATCATGGAAATGATCCTACACATCCAGGAACCGATCATACAAGAGAATATGTACCAATTATTGCATATAGTAAATCTTTACAGGGAGGTACTGATTTAGGGATTTTAAACACCTTCTCTGATTTAGGTGCGACAGTGGCAGATAATTTTGAAGTAAATGGAACTAATAATGGAGAAAGTTTCTTGAATAAGCTGAAATAAGGAGAAGATGACATGGATTTATTAAAACAAATTAAAGAAGCGGCAGCTTTTATTCAAAATACAACGACAATCGAGCCTGAAATTGGTTTAATTTTAGGTTCTGGATTGGGTGTATTAGCTGATGAAATAGAGGATGCTGTAAAAATCAAATATGAAGAAATACCACATTTTCCTGTATCTACAGTGGCTGGCCACAAGGGACAGCTTGTTATTGGAACAATTTCAGGAAAAAAAGTGGTGGCTATGCAAGGACGCTTTCATTACTATGAAGGGTATAGTCAACAACAGGTTACCTTTCCAATTAGAGTAATGAAAGAAATTGGTGTAAAAAAGATGATTGTTACCAATGCAGCAGGTGGAGTGAATACACTATTTGAACCTGGTGATTTAATGATTATTGATGATCATATTAATTTTATGTCGGATAATCCATTAATGGGAAAAAATGAAGATGCATTAGGAGTAAGATTCCCAGATATGTCCTCGGCTTATTCTAAAGCGTTAAGAGCAAAGGCATTAGAGGTAGGTCAAAAGTTAAATATTGACTTAAAGAAGGGTATTTATACTGCCATGTCTGGTCCAACCTATGAGACTCCTGCAGAAGTAAAGATGGTTAGGATTATCGGGGGAGATGCAGTAGGTATGTCCACTGTTCCAGAAGTAATTGTTGCTAATCATTCAGGGATAGAAGTTTTAGGAATCTCCTGTATTACGAATATGGCTGCTGGAATTCTAGACCAACCACTAAGTCATGATGAAGTAATTGAAACAACAAATCTTGTTCAAGAAAAATTTTTGGCTTTAGTTAAAGGAACGATTAAAGAGCTTTAGGGGGAGAAGAAATGGAAAATAAAATGAATAAGATTGATGAAGCAAAGAAATATATATTAGGTAAAATTGAGGAATCACATCTCCCAGACGTTGCATTAATTTTAGGTTCAGGACTAGGAGAACTTGCTGACTCTATTGAAGATGCAGTTAAAATTGAGTATAAAGATATACCTCACTTTCCTGTATCCACTGTGGCAGGTCACAAAGGGCAATTAGTCATTGGAACATTGGAAGGTAAAAAAGTAATCGCAATGCAGGGTCGTTTCCATTTTTATGAAGGATATAGCATGCAAGAGATTACCTTTCCTGTTTATGTAATGAAAGCATTGGGTGTGAATACTCTATTTGTAACAAATGCTTGCGGAGGAATGAATAAGAGCTTTGAACCAGGAGATTTGATGATTATAACTGACCATATTAATTTTACAGGAGATAATCCGTTAATCGGAGCAAATCTTGATGAATTTGGTCCAAGATTCCCAGATATGTCTAGAGCATATCATCGTGATTTGATAGAGCTAGCGGAGCAGGTCGCAGAGCAAAAAGGAATTAAAGTACAAAAAGGGGTATATTCTGCTATTAGTGGACCAACCTATATGACGCCTGCAGAGCTAATTATGCTTGCAAGAATTGGGGCGGATGCAGTTGGAATGTCTACTGTTCCAGAGGTAATTATTGCTAACCATGCGGGAATAAAAGTTTTGGGAATCTCTTTAGTAACAGATATGGCTATTGGAGAAGAGTTAGAGCCATTAACTCATGAACAAGTGGTTGCAGTGGCTGATAAAAGCAAAAATAAATTTATGGACTTACTACGAGGAGTACTACATGAGGTGAAGCTAATATGAGAATGATTGATATTATTCACAATAAAAGAGAAGGAAAAGAACTTTCGACAGCGGAAATCAACTATATAATAAATGGTTATACAAGTGGTAAGATTCCAGATTATCAAATGTCTGCTTTAACCATGGCCATTTACTTTAAAGGAATGACAAAAAGAGAAACTGCTGATTTGACTATGGCTATTGTGGAATCTGGTGATCAGATTAATTTAGCAGAAATAGAAGGAATTAAAGTAGATAAGCATAGTACTGGTGGAGTTGGTGATACAACGACATTGGTGCTTGGACCCTTAGTTGCTACCGCGGGTGTACCTGTAGCTAAAATGTCTGGACGTGGTTTAGGCCATACTGGAGGGACCATCGATAAACTAGAAGCGATTGATGGGTTTCATGTGGAAATCAGCAACGAGCAATTTGTAGAGCAAGTAAACCAGCATAAGCTTGCGGTAATAGGCCAAACAGCCAATCTCACTCCTGCCGATAAAAAACTTTACTCTTTAAGAGATGTAACAGCTACAGTAGATTCGATTCCACTTATTGCTAGTTCTATTATGAGCAAGAAAATTGCTTCTGGAGCAGAAGCAATCGTTTTAGATGTTAAAACAGGACAAGGGGCATTTATGAAAACCCCGGATAAATCCTTTGATCTAGCTCAAGCAATGGTGGAAATAGGAACATTAACAAAGAGAAATACAGTAGCGATTGTTAGTGATATGGATCAACCGCTTGGTTTTGCAGTTGGAAATGCTTTAGAAATAAAAGAAGCCATTGATACATTAAAGGGTAATGGTCCAAAAGATCTTGAAGAATTATGTTTAGTTTTAGGCTCACATATGCTTGTTTTAGGTAAAAAGGCAGATACTGTAGACGAAGCATATCAGAGGTTAAAAGAGATCATTGCTTCTGGAACTGCAATTGAGACACTTAAAAAATTTGTTCAGGCTCAAGGAGGTAATCCAGATTTAATTGATCATCCAGAAAAGCTTCCACAGGCAGCAAAGGAAATTTCGATTTTAGCAGAAAAAGATGGGGTTGTTCACCATATTCAAGCAGAAGAAATTGGAATCAGTGCAATGCTTTTAGGTGCGGGAAGAGAAACCAAAGAATCTACTATTGACTTAGCTGTAGGCATTAAGCTACTTAAAAAAGTAAATGATACTGTAGTAAAAGGAGAACCTATTGCTACATTGTTTGTAAATAATGAGAATAGAATTGAGGAAGTAAAAAGTAGAGTATTAAATGCATATACCCTTGGCCAAGGGCAAATCACTGCAACTCCTTTAATTTACGGAGTAGTTACAACCGAAGGTATAAAAAGATATGATCAATAAAAAGATTTGAACAAAAAAAGAATATAAACCACTTAAAACCACTTAAAAATTTTAGGTGGTTTTTTTACTTCCATTGGCAATCTATTAATATTTTATAAAACCTACTATTTATTGGAATAAATGTTTTTAAACTAGGAACAATAGGAATAGAAGAAAAGGAGGAGTTATTTAATGTATAAAAAAATGACAAAGCATGTGGTTTTATTATTAATCTTGTCGTTTTCTTTTTTTATCTTTCCTGTTTCAACTCAAGCTGAAGAACTAAGCTTAGCGCCAAATGCAGTTTCAGCTATCCTGATAGATCAAGATACAGGTACAATTCTTTTTGACAAAAACAGTCATAAGCGTCTGCCACCAGCTAGTATAACAAAGGTAATGACGATGCTTATTATCATGGAAGCCATTGATAGTGGGAAAATCACATATAATGATAAGGTAAGAATCAGTGAAAATGCCGCATCAATGGGCGGTTCTCAAATCTTTTTAGAGGTTGGCGAAGAAATGACTGTCAACGACTTGCTAAAAGGAATTGCAGTTGCATCTGGAAATGATGCCTCAGTTGCTTTGGCTGAATATATTGCAGGAACAGAAGAAGAATTCGTTAAATTAATGAATAAAAAAGTAGAACAATTAGGACTTAAAAATACACATTTTATGAACACAAATGGACTCCCAGTAGATAATCATTATTCATCTGCTTATGATATTGCGATAATGTCAAGAGAACTTTTAAAATATGAAGAAATCACAAAATACACAAGTATTTACCAGGATTATTTAAGACAGGATAGCGGCAATCCTTTTTGGCTAGTGAATACCAATCGTTTAGTTCGCTTTTACGAAGGAGTAGATGGATTAAAAACCGGCTATACCCATGAAGCGAAATATTGTTTAAGTGCGACTGCTAAAAAAGGAGATTTTAGAGTGATTGCGGTTGTATTGGGTGAGCCTAGTAGTAAGGTGCGTAATAAAGAGGTATCTCAGTTATTAGATTTTGCATTTAATCAATTTAAGAATGAACTTCTTTATAAGAAAAATGAAATTGTAACCGAAGTGGAAGTAAGTAAAGGGAAAACAAACGCTCTTCCCCTTGTAACCGATGGCCAGGTAAGTCTTCTTCTAAGGAAAGGAGAAAAGGTTGAGGATTTTGAACAGATATTGAAGGTAAAAGACCGACCTCAAGCACCTATTCAAAAAGGCGATCAGCTAGGAGTTCTTCAAATAGTTAAACAAGGTCACGCACTTCAGGAAATACCATTATATGCATCTGTTGATATAGAAAAAGCGAATATATTAGAAATGCTAGAGAAAGTTATGAAGAGTCAATTATTTATTCGCTAACTCTTTATTAAACAAAATTCAATTCGACATCGAGATGCCGCATTTTGACAAGGTATCTCGATTTTTTTGTTCTTTTGTCGACATGCAGGAATACAAAGAAAAAAGGAGAATTTAAAGAGGAAAATGGAAGAAGGAGTGAATAAAATGAGTCTTCATTTAGATATGGAAGTAGAAAAAACAACCTTAATCGTACGCCTTAGTGGAGAATTAGATCATCATACATCAGACATGGTTAGGGATAAAATTGAACAGGAATTAGATAAGGGTATCATCAATAACCTCTTAGTTAATCTTGAAAATCTTACATTTATGGACAGCTCTGGTCTTGGGGTAATGCTTGGACGGTATAAAAAAATTAGACTATTAAATGGAAAAATGTATATCTGTTGTGTCTCCCCTAGTATTTATAAAATTTTTGAGCTATCAGGCATGTTTAAAATTTTACAGGTTTATGAAAATGAATCAGAAGCATTATCCTCGTTGGGGGTGGCTTAATTGAAGAACTATATGAAATTACAATTTGCTGCAAAATCAGAAAATGAATCCTTTGCACGTGTTGCAGTTGCTGCATTTATTTCTCAAATAGATCCAACCTTAGATGAGATTAATGATATTAAGACTGTTGTATCTGAAGCTGTAACGAATTCGATAATCCATGGCTATGAAGAAAATTCAGAAGAAATCGTCACTATTACCGTAACAATTGATCAAATGGAAGTAGAAATCACTATTGAAGATTCTGGTAAAGGTATTGAGAATATTGAAGAGGCAACGCAGCCATTATTTACCACAAAGCCTGAATTAGAACGATCGGGTATGGGCTTTACCATTATGGAGAACTTTATGGACCAAATAGAGGTAACTTCAAGTCTTGGAAAAGGAACAACAATCACCTTAAGAAAAATGTTGAAATCTAACAATATGATCAGTTAGGGGTGGGGGAAATGGAATTAGAGCTTAAAAAAAATCAGCATCCCTATCTAGATGATGATGAGATTAAGGAACTGATCATAAAAAGCCAAAATGGTGATCAACTTGCAAGAGAAAGAATTGTCAACAGTAATATTCGTTTAGTTTGGTCTGTTGTTCAACGTTTTCTTAATAGAGGATATGAAGCAGATGATTTATTTCAAATTGGTTCTATTGGATTGTTAAAGGCAGTCGATAAATTTGATATGTCATTTGATGTTAAATTCTCCACGTATGCAGTTCCGATGATTATTGGTGAGATTCAACGTTTTATTCGAGATGATGGAACTGTTAAGGTTAGCCGTTCTTTAAAGGAGACTGCTAATAAAGTAAGGAAAACAAAGGATGAATTATCAAAGGAGCTAGGTAGACTACCAACAATTAAAGAAATAGCCGATAGACTACAAATTACGCCTGAAGATGTTGTATTTTCTCAGGAGGCGAATAGAGCACCATCGTCTATTCATGAAACCGTTTTTGAAAATGATGGGGACCCAATTACATTAATGGATCAGATTTCAGATGAATCACAGGATAAATGGTTTGAGAAGTTAGCATTGCATGATGCGATTAGAACTCTTTCTGAACGAGAAAAATTAATTGTTTACTTAAGATATTTTAAAGATCAGACTCAATCAGAGGTTGCTAAGCGTTTAGGAATTTCTCAAGTTCAGGTTTCAAGATTAGAAAAGAAAATATTAGTTACCATAAAAGACCAAATGGGATAATCCCATTAAGGTCTTTTTTTTTTGCATCTCTATTAATATCGCATCAATTGAATGTCTTTTTTGATTCTGACTCATACTAAATAAAGACTAATAATGTAAAGATCGTTTTTTGGAGGAGGAGTATTTTGAAAGAAACTATATATGTTCGATTTCGCAATCGGCACTTTGTCAGACAACGAGAAAAAATCATATTACAAGACATTGCACAAATTATTGCTCCAGAAAAATATGAAGAACAACTAAAGGAGCTTTTAATTCATCAAACAGAACCAAAGGACAAGCACTTGATTGTCATTGATATGATGAAAATAATTGCAGTGGTTAAACAAAAGTATCCTGAGTTGGAAATTAGAAATGTGGGGCAATCAGAAATTATTGTAGAAATAACTGGAGAAACTAAAGGAACGCATCTTATTGGTGTTATCTTTGTTTGGTTAATTTTATTTATTGGCTCTGGACTAGCGATTATGAATTTTCATCATGATGTAAGTATGCAAGAGGTCCATCAACGAATATATTTTTTAATTACTGGGACAACTAATAAATATCCTTTATTGTTACAAATACCTTATTCGTTTGGTATTGNNTATTGGGTTAGGGATGATTTTATTTTTTAATCATGTGTTTAAAAAGAAAATTAATGAAGAGCCTAGTCCGTTAGAAGTAGAAATGTTCTTATATCAAAGGAATTTGGATAGCTATGTGGTTTTAAATGAAAATGAACAAAATCAAGATATGAATAGAAAGAGCAAAGATCAATGAATATACTACAAATTTTTTCACTAATTATCATTGGCTTAGCAGGAGGGTTAGCAGTTGGCAGTGGATTTGTTGCTTTTCTTACCGTATTAGACATTGTTCCACGTCTAACCCAATTAATAAAAGGGATTACTTTTATACATTGGTTCCAAAGGGCATTAATATTAGGGGCAATATTTTTTACCTGGATTGATTTAAGGGGAAACGTCCTTGAAATTTCGATCACTACTGTTATATTGTTTGGGGCTTTTTCTGGAATATTTGTAGGCTTGTTAGCAGGTGCCTTAACAGAAGTTGTCAATGTACTACCCATATTGGCGAAAAGATTAAATATGGCAAACGCCATATTATTTCTTTTAATGGCAATGGTATTTGGAAAGGTTGCAGGTTCTTTATTTCATTGGATTATTTATGTTGATAAATGAGGTGAAAATATTGAGTAAATCAACTGGGCAGCAAAGAGAGGAAAATGAGAAAAAAAGGCGCTATCAACAATTAACTAAGAAAAAAAGGCCTAATCCTCCTATTGTATTAAATAGTGTTAAAGCATTTGTTATAGGTGGACTGATAAGCACCTTTGGTCAGTTTTTAATGAATTTTTATGTTAGTATCGGTTTTACCAAAGAACAGGCTGGAAACCCAACGGTTGCTACCTTAATCTTCATATCGGCTCTATTAACAGGATTAGGAGTATACGATAATATCGCCCAATTTGCAGGTGCAGGCTCTGCAGTTCCAGTAACCGGATTTGCTAATTCAATTACATCCGCTGCATTAGAGCACCGCTCTGAAGGACTGGTTCTTGGTGTCGGTGGTAATATGTTTAAGCTCGCAGGATCTGTCATTGTTTTTGGAGTGGTAGCCGCTTTTTTTGTTGGTTTGATTAAAACATTAATTCGGATGATTTAGGGGGAAGCTTAATGGCAACAAATATTGGAAGGAGTACTTGGCAATTTGATGATGTAAGAATTTTAGCTAGTGCTGTTGCTGTTGGACCAAAGGAAGGCCAGGGTCCTTTAGCAAACGACTTTGACATTATTCATGAAGATATGTATGTTGGTCAAGATACATGGGAAAAAGCAGAGCGAAAATTATTTGAAGAGGCTTTAGATACGGCTATCCAAAAATCGGGGGTATCAAAGGACAGTATTAATCTAATGATTGCTGGAGATCTACTAAACCAAATTATATCAGCCTCTTTTACTGCAAGATATGCAGAAATACCTTATTTGGGAGTATATGGAGCTTGCTCTACGTCTATGGAGTCATTGGCTCTATCAGCATCACTGATTGATAGTGGTTTGGCAAATTATATTGTGTCTGGTTGCAGCAGTCATAATGCTACTGCTGAAAAGCAATATCGTTATCCAACAGAATATGGTGGGCAAAAACCACCATATGCCCAATGGACGGTAACAGGAGCTGGTGTGGCAGTTGTTGGGAAAGGGCTAATAGGACCAAAGGTAACCTATGCGACGATTGGAAAAGTGGTCGACCTTGGACTAAAAGATCCTTTTGACATGGGCTCAGCAATGGCTCCAGCAGCAGTAGACACCATTATTCAACATTTTAAAGATACTGGGAGACAGCCTGATGATTACGATCTAATTGTCACTGGTGATTTAGCAGGTGTTGGGTATCCATTGGCCAAAGAAATGCTATTAGAAAATGGATATGACATGTCAAAGGTATATAACGATTGCGGATTAATGATGTATTATCCAGATCAAGGTGTTTTTGCCGGTGGTAGTGGCTGCGCAAGCAGTGCAGCAGTAACCTATGGTCATATTATGAAACTGTTAAAAAATAAAAAAATAAATAAAGTACTTGTTGTAGCTACAGGGGCATTATTAAGTCCTATTACTTTTCAACAAGGTGAATCTATTCCATGTATTGCTCATGCGGTCGCTATTGAGAATGAAAAGGAGGAATAATAATGGGAAGTTACCCAGCAGCCTTTTTGGTAGGTGGTTTAATCAGTGTCATAGGTCAGATATTAATGGATATGACAAAAATGACACCAGCTCATGTGATGAGTACCTTAGTTGTGGCTGGAGCAGTTTTAGATGGCTTAGGATTATATGAACCCTTAATTGAATTTGCAGGTGCAGGCGCAACTGTACCCATCACAAGTTTCGGAAATGCACTGGTTCATGGAGCACTTTCTGAAGCAGAACATCATGGCTTAATTGGAATTGTTACCGGTATTTTCGAGGTAACTAGTGCTGGTATTTCTTCTGCTATTATATTTGGGTTTTTAGTTGCAATTATATTTAAACCTAAAGGATAAATTAGGTGATGAATGATGGAAGAATTGATGCAAAATGTAATGGATAAAAAAAGGGTAATTTTTATTACAGACGGAGATGATGTTGCCAGACAGGTTATTGAAGAGGTTGCCAAACAAATCCATGGCAGATGTATTTCTCGTTCGGCAGGTAATCCATCACCATATAGTGGCTATGATTTAGTTCAAATGATCAAAGCTACTCCTTATGATCCAATTCTAATTATGTTTGATGATAATGGCAAAGGGGCTAAAGGAGATGGGGAAAGAGCAATGGAATTTATTGCGAAGCACCCAGACATTGTAGTGCTAGGTGCTGTAGCTGTCGCTTCTAATACCAAATTTGTTGATGGAACAACAATCGATATCTCTATTGATCGGAATGGTAGAGTGATCGAAAGCGGCATAAATAAGGATGGCGAGACTGTTGGGGGGCCATTAAGAGTTTATGGAGATACCGTTGATATATTAGATAAAATCGATTTACCCATCATTGTTGGAATAGGTGATATTGGGAAAATGGGTGGAAGAGATCATCTAAAGCATGGTTCTCCAATTACTCTAAAGGCAATTCAGACCATTCTGGAATGGAGTGAGCAAGATGAAAAAGGATTTGAAAAAGCCAAAAAGGCTAAAACAAGATCAGAATCAATCTCAAGCAGAAAAAATAAACCAACAAGTGAATAGCAAGGGACAATCTTTGTCACCTACAGATGAAATAGATACGATGGAAGAAAGCTTAAATGAAACAATACACATTTCTCGTCATTTAAAGGAAAATAAAGAAGTGTTAGATGAAAAGCTTGGCGTAGGCGAAAGCTTTGATATGGTATGTAGAGAAATGAATTTTGGGGGCAAGGAATTTGCTCTTTACTATGTTAATGGTTTCGCTAATTCAGACATCATGACTCAAATTTTAAAGGAACTAGCAGATGTAGAGAGAGAGGATTTGGTTCCTAATGTTTTAAAGCACTTATTTGAAACCTATATTTCTCATATTCAAGTTGAGAAGTTAAAAACAATAAATGAAATAAATGATAGTGTTCTTTCTGGTCAATTAGTAATGCTGATTGATAAGGAAGAAGAGGCTTTAGTGATTGATGTTAGGAATTACCCTGGAAGGTCTCCTCAGGAGCCAGATACAGAAAGAGTGGTACGTGGTTCGAGAGATGGCTATGTTGAAACGATCTTATTTAATACTGCTTTAACAAGAAGACGGATAAGAGATGAACGTTTAAGAATGGAGATTCAACAAGTGGGCGAGCGCTCGAAGACAGATGTCTGTGTTGCATATTTAAAGGATGTAGCTGACCCCGGACTTGTCCAATTGATTAAAGATAAAATTCAAGAAATAAATATTGATGGACTTCCAATGGCAGAAAAAACGCTTGAAGAGTTTATTGTTGGACGATCTTGGCACCCATTTCCTCTTGTTCGCTATACAGAGCGCCCAGATGTGGCCGCAAGCCATTTACTAGAGGGCCATGTATTAATCTTTGTCGATACATCACCAAGTGTGATTATCACTCCTTCAACATACTTTCATCATCTTCAGCATGCAGAGGAGTACCGTCATACACCAATCATTGGCACCTATCTTCGTTGGGTACGTTTTATCGGTGTATTCACCTCTATCTTTATAATGCCTTTATGGTTAACCTATGTGCTTGAGCCTGACTTATTACCAGATGCCATCAAATTTATAGGGCCAAGGGAAACGAGTAAAATACCAATTATATTGCAATTTTTATTTGCGGAATTAGGATTAGACCTGATGCGAATGGCTGCGATACATACCCCTTCACCGTTAGCAACTGCCATGGGTTTAATCGCAGCAGTATTAATTGGGGATATCGCAATTACTGTTGGATTATTCGTGCCAGAGGTGATTTTCTATGCAGCGATTGCTGTGATTGGAACGTATGCAACCCCAAGCTATGAGCTTAGTCTAGCTAATAAATTAGCAAGAACTTTAATTTTATTAGCAACCTTTATTTTTAAAATCCCTGGATTAGTCATCAGTATCACATTTATTTTGGTCATATTAGCAAGTACTCGTTCTCTTGGAACACCATATCTATGGCCATTTATTCCTTTTAATTTTAAAGGTATGATGGGAATAATTTTTAGAAATCCATTCCCAATGATGAATGTAAGACCAAGTATTGTGCACCCTCAAAATCAAAATCGACAAAAAAAGTGACACTTCATTTTCAATTAGTCTGAAAAATCTAGTTGAAAATAATTATTAGTTATGGTATATTCACTACTAACAATTTAATATACCTCATCATCAATATGATGATGATAGAGGCGCGAAAACCAAGAGTATCATTTTGGAGTAAAGGGCTACAAAGAAGAAATGAAAAAGGGGTTTTTGCCGAAGCGAAGAGTTCTGCCCAGAAATCTTCTGCTGGGTCGGCATTGAAGAAGTGTCGAACTGTCACTAATTTATAGTGATGTGCTATCTCAGACAGGTGTGAGGGTATACGCAGATAAAAAACTGACGTATAGCTAGCACATAGTGCACCTATTTTATTTTGATTAATAAAATAGGAAGTAGTTATATATCAGTTTTTTTTGTTCTCTCCTGTCTTCTTAAAAAAAGGAGGATGTTGAATGTACCTACCAGGGTCAAGTAAAATTAATAGTAAAAATCATTTGGAAATAGGTGGAGTAGATACCATTGACTTGGTAACTCAGTATGGAACACCCTTATATGTAATGGATGAATGGGATGTTCGAAATAGAATGAGAGAATATGTAAATACATTTGAAAAACAGCAAGTTGCATTTCAAGTGGCATATGCTAGTAAAGCCCTTTGCACCATGACAATGTGCCATATTGCAAAAGAAGAAGGATTATCATTAGATGTGGTATCTGGAGGCGAGCTTTATACGGCTTTAAAAGCTGGCTTTCCTGTAGACCGAATTCATTTTCATGGAAATAATAAAAGCGATGAAGAAATCAAGATGGCTATTCGTGCAGATATAGGTGCATTTGTGATCGACAATCATTATGAGATAAGTTTAATTGAGCAAATTGCTGGGAATGAAAATAAAAAGGTAAAAGCATTAATCCGTGTAACTCCTGGGATAGAAGCACATACACATGAGTATATCCAAACAGGGCAGGAAGATTCAAAGTTTGGATTTAATATAGGTGAAATGGCATTAGAGGCAGCGAAAAGAGTAAATCAGTCAAACCAAATAGAACTTCTTGGTTTTCATTTCCATATTGGTTCGCAAATATTTGATATGACAGGCTTTGAAAAAGCAATTGAAAGAATGGCTGCATTCTATCAGATGGTACAGAAAGAACTTAAGATCAACTTACCTATTTTAAATACAGGTGGAGGATTTGGAATTCGATATGTAGATGAAGACCAACCTTTATCCATCCGTCATTATGTCACAGCTCTTGTAGAATCAGTAAAGCGTTATTTTTATCATCTTGGTTTGGAAATTCCACAGATTTGGATCGAACCTGGTCGAAGTATTGTAGGTGAGGCTGGTACAACACTCTACACCATCGGCTCTAATAAAGAAGTTCCAAACGTTAGAAAGTATGTTGCTGTTGATGGGGGAATGATGGATAATCCTAGACCGGCATTATATCAGGCAAAATATAATGCAGTAATCGCGAATAGGATGGAATCTCAAGCTTCAGAATTGGTTTCGGTTGCTGGAAAAGCATGTGAAAGTGGGGATATGTTAATTTGGGATATACTATTAAATGAACCCCAGTCTGGCGATGTCCTCGCAGTATTTTCTACTGGTGCTTATAATTATTCGATGGCGAGTAATTATAATCGAATCACTAGACCAGCGATGGTATTAGTCTCTAATGGAAAAACCGATTTGATTGTCAAGAGAGAAACCTATGATGATTTGATTCAACATGATTTGGTACCAGAACGTTTTATCCAATCATCATATAATAAGATAACAAACGTCTAACCAAAGCAACTATGCTTTGGTTTTTTATTTCTAATCGATATCTAATTGTGGAAAAATGATGCTTGTGGTATAATTTCACCAGTTAAAATGTGCAGTTTCATGAAAAATTCAAGAAAAAAATCTGATTTGAGGTAGAAAAAAATGCCTTATCAAATAAAGCTAGAAACCTTTGAAGGACCATTGGATTTATTGCTACATCTTATAGAAAAAGAGGAAATGGATATTTATGATATCCAAATCTCAGTGATCACAGAACAATATCTCGAATACATAAGAACAATGCAGAGTTTAAAGCTTGATATTACAAGCGAGTTTTTAGTGATGGCCTCTACTTTACTCGCGATTAAAAGTAAAATGCTATTACCGGTACGTAATGAAGATGAATTTGAACCAATCATGGATATGGATTATGAGGAAGATCCTCGTGAGGAATTAGTTCAACGATTACTTGAATATAAAAAATATAAGCAATTATCGATAATTCTTAAAGAAAAGGAAATCGAAAGAAGTCAGCTATATACACGCCCAATGATAGACTTAAGTTTATATCGAGTTGAACAGGAAAGTAATCCAGTAGAAGGAATTAATCTTTATCATCTAATTGATGCTTTTCAAAAAGCACTAAAAAAATATTCTTACCGTGATCCGATTACAAAAATAGAAAGAGAAGAAATCAGTGTTCATGATCGCATGATTGAAATTATGGAGCTGGTTGAAGATGAAGGAATTCTCTTTTTTTCTAAGATAATCTCATTAGGAAACAGTAAATCAGATATTGTTGTTACTTTTCTTAGCATATTAGAGCTAATGAAGCAAAAAAAAATCATCTGTGTTCAGAGCGTGAATTTTGATGAGATTGTAATTCATTATAATGATGAAAGAGAGGATGCACATGGATTACAATAAAATAAAATCAATTATTGAAGGATTATTATTTGTTAGTGGTGACGAAGGGCTTGAAGCAAAACAAATTGCAGAAATCGTTGAAATTCCAATCGATGAAGTAGAAGATATCTTATATGATATGCAAGCAGATTTTAAGAGAATACAGCGTGGAATACAAATTATGCAAATTGGTACTTCTTATCAATTAACAACACTACCAGAGCATACCATTTATTATGAGCGGTTAGCTTCTAATCCTTCTCATTCTACATTGTCTCAGCCTGCATTAGAAACTCTTGCACTTATCGCTTATAAACAACCAGTAACAAGGGCAGAAATAGAAGAGGTTAGAGGAGTAAAATCAGAAAAATCGATTAATACGCTTGTATCAAAAGGTTTAATTAAAGAAGTTGGACGATTAGATGGTATTGGTCGCCCTTATCTATATGGAACAACCAACGAGTTTCTCGATTATTTTGGATTGAAAAATATTAAGGATTTACCTCCAATTCCTGAAAACCTACAAATCGATGATGAAGAGGATATTGATCTATTCAATTTCAATCATAACTTAGAATAAGCAGCTAATGCTTATTTTTTTTGTATTCTTTTTTAAAGTTTGTTGAATACTACCAATGGAGTGATGAATATGCATTGGTACCAGTATTTGTTGATTATTATCATTTTATTTTTAATTCTATTATTAATTTCTTTTGTCAAAATAAAAATCAAGTATAAGAAGGATAATAAAAACGATTTATTGACAGTAGATGTTTGGTTATTTTTCAATTTAATTCATTATCGTAGAGAAGTCCCTTTAATTGTCTTTGAATCAATCAATGAAGGGATTAAATATAAGAGCAACGACAATATTAAATTGAGTGAAAAAAATGAGTTTAAGGATCGTATTACAGCTACAAAGCTTTCAAGATTTCATACTAATTATCAAAGATTCCTAGCACAGATTCAGGATTTTTACGAGGTTATAAAAAAATTCCTATCTCATATTTATTTTGATCGCTTTTATTGGAAATCAACCATAGGGCTTGACGACGCAATGCTAACTGGTGTTTTCATTGGAGTTATTTGGAGTTTAAAGGGAGCAATCATCGGCCTTATTTCCAAATATATGAAGTTAAGAGAACTTCCGGAGATTTTTGTAGAACCTGTTTATCATGATATGGTATTACAAAGTGAATTTGAATGCATACTAAGATTTAGAGTAAGCTATGTTTTTGTAGCAGGAATTCGTATAGGTATTCAACTAATTAAAGGTGGTGGTAAAAAATGGCGGGAGAACAACAGCATCCCATACAAGGCTTGATGAAAACAGCAATGGAAAATTTAAAGGAAATGGTGGATGTTAATACGATTGTCGGCGAGCCAGTGGAAACGCCCGATGGAAGTGTAATACTTCCAATATCTAAAGTTGGTTTTGGATTTGCAGCAGGTGGAAGCGAATTTAATTTGGAGTATGAACATCGTGTCGATCATCAAAATAACGCGAATAATAAAGAGAAACCTTTTGGTGGTGGAAGTGGTGGAGGGGTTTCTATTACTCCTGTTGCATTCTTAGTGGTAGGGAAGTCAGGGGTACAATTGCTTCCATTGGATTCACAAACACATATCTATGAAAGAATCATCGATTTAGCACCACAATTAATGGATAAATTACAAAACTCGTTAAAGCCTAAACCAAATACCCCTAATCCAAACCCTTATACTAACAATGGTGTTAATCCAAATAATATAATGTAAAGCGCATATCTCATGCGCTTTTTCACTATAAAAAGGGGTTATAAAGAGGTAAGACATGCATATATATGGTATAGAAGGTAAGGAGGACAACAGGTGAATAGAAGGAAGAAGGCTTGGAAATGGAACATTCTATTAATGTTAGCTTTACTAATTTTCACTCCAAACCAAGCATTAGCAAAACAGACTGCAATTCAAACTACAAATCAATCCTTGATTGAAACGAATGCTGTCAGTGCAATTTTAGTAGATGTGCAAAGCGGAAGAATACTATATCAAAAGAACATTGATCAAAGAATGAGAATTGCAAGCTTAACCAAAATAATGACAGCAATAATTGCTATTGAACAAGGGAATTTAAATGATACGGTTAAGACATCAGATAGGGCTTTTGGAGTAGAAGGGTCCTCTATCTATTTAAAAAGAGGGGAAAAATTAAGTCTGGAAAACATGCTATATGGCTTAATGCTTCGTTCGGGTAATGATGCGGCAGTAGCTGTCGCAGAGCATATTGGAGGTTCTGTTGAGGGCTTTGTATATCTGATGAATGAAAAAGCAGCATATTTAGGGATGAACCATTCCCATTTTATGAATCCACACGGTTTAGATCATGAACAGCATTATTCTACAGCGCGAGATATGGGAATTCTTACAGCGTATGCACTAAAAAATCCAGTATTTAAGCAAATTGTAAGCACCAAAGTGAAGACAGCTCCTTTAGAAGGAGAAAAATGGGATAGAAAATGGACGAATAAAAATAAACTACTACATATGTACCCATATGCCGATGGTGTAAAAACTGGTTATACAAAATTGTCCAAGCGCACCTTAGCTTCTTCGGCATCAAAAAATGAACAGCAGCTTGCTGCAATTACATTAAATGATAGTAATGATTGGAATGATTCAATTCGTTTATTTGAATATGGCTTTAGTCAATATATTCATCAAGTTATTATTGAACAGAATCAACCAATTGAAGCCAACCAATCAATTAAAGAATATAAGGGATTTCAACTGGCTGCTGAATCTCAATTTCAATATCCATTAAAGGAAGAAGAACAGAAAAAGATAACATCAAAGTTGGAGCTAAATAAGCCATTAAGTGAAAAAAAATTTAAATCTGGCCAGCGAGTAGGTTATATGAAAGTATATCTTGCTGGTGATTATATAGGCAGTGTACCTATTCAATTGTTGGCAACAAAAAAGGAAACATCATTGTCCAAAAAAATATTTCAGAGAATAAATGGTGTAGTTGATACATTTACTAAAGATAACTAGAGCTAGACCAAGGGGGAAGAGGATGGTTAATTGGATCTGGTTTTTTTTAATCATTATAGGGATTGTTACTGCAGCAATTAATGGAAATATTGATGTAATAAATGGTGCTGTTTTTGAAGGAGCAAAAACTGGTGTTACCATTAGCTTTGGATTAATTAGCATTCTTATATTTTGGTTGGGATTGATGAAAATAGCGGAAAAATCCGGATTATTAAAATGGATAAGTCGATTACTTAGGCCAGCTGTAGGTTGGTTGTTTCCAGATATCCCTAAAGACCATCCAGCTCTTGGTTATATTATTTCTAACATGACAGCCAATATATTTGGTTTAGGAAATGCAGCAACCCCAATGGGTATTAAAGCTATGAAAGAGCTTCAAAAGTTAAATCCAGATAAAGAGAAAGCTACAAAATCAATGGCAACTTTGCTAGCAATCAATACGGCTAGTATTACATTAATTCCTACGACAGTGATTGCAATTCGAATGAATTATCAATCGATTAATCCTACAGAAATTGTTGGTCCCACTATTCTTGCAACCTTTTGTGCAACCTCAGCTGCAATCTTGATAGACAGGTGGTATCAGAAAAAGACAAAAGAGGAGAGGAAGAAATAAGGGGGAATTTTAATGGCTCAGCTAATTACCAATATTTCTGTATGGATGATCCCAATTTTAATTAGTTTAATTCTGGTATTTGCAATCTGGAATCGCGTACCGCTTTTTGAAACCTTTGTTGATGGTGCAAAAGAAGGCTTTGATACGGCGATTCATATAATGCCATATATTGTTGGTATGATGGTCGCAATTACTATTTTTAGAGAATCTGGTGCATTAGAATTGATTACGGTTTTTTTACGACCGGTATTTAATTTTGTGCAATTTCCAGTGGAGGTTTTTCCTTTAGCTTTACTTAGACCAATCACAGGTACAGGAGCATTGGCTATTACTTCAGATTTAATTGCCAATCATGGACCAGATTCATTTATTGGGCGATTAGCATCAACAATGCAAGGAAGTACTGATACAACACTCTATGTTTTAACGGTTTATTTTGGAGCAGTAGGAATTAAAAAGGTTGGTTATTCAATTAAAGTTGGTTTATTGTCTGATTTGGTGGGGATTATTGCCTCGATTGTAATTGTATCCTATTATTTTTAATATTATTTACCATAATGAATAGTAATGATATCATATCATAAGAAGACGTGATTAATCGTCTTCTTTTGTTTATCTCAATATTTTGTATTGAAAGAGGGATTGAAGAATTGGAAAGACTTCAAAAAATAATTGCTAAGGCAGGAATTGCTTCACGTAGAAAAGCGGAAGAGCTTATTTCTGAAGGAAGGGTTACTGTAAATGGAGTCCAAATAACGGAGCTTGGTTTTAAGGCGGATTCAGAAAAAGATGAAATTATTGTAAATGGTCAAAAAATAAAAACAGTAGAGAACGAAATTGTTATTTTATTTAATAAACCTGCTGGAGTGATAACCAGTATGAAGGATCCACAAGGAAGAAAAACAGTAATCGAATTTTTAAATACCGACGATCGAGTTTTTCCTGTTGGGCGTCTTGACTATGAAACAGAGGGGTTATTAATTTTTACCAATAATGGAGAACTCGCAAATCGTTTAATGCATCCTAGTTATCTGATGGATAAAACATATGAGGCGGTCGTAAAAGGAATTCCATCAGAAGAAAAACTAGATAAGTTAAGAAAGGGCGTTGTACTAAATGATGGGTTAACTTCACCAGCTGAAGTGACCATGATAGGAAAAAAAAGTAATAATGCAATTATCCATATCACGATTCATGAGGGTAGAAAACGCCAGGTCAGGAGAATGTTTAAACATATCTATCATCCGGTAATTACATTAAAAAGGATTCAGTATGGTTTTTTAACTTTAGATGGTGTAAAAGAAGGAAAATACCGTGTGCTTAACGAAGAAGAAATATGTCGTCTAAAAAAATTAGTTCAGTTAGAGTGTTAATTTTGGATATGACGATAGTATACTATTCTAACCAATAGAATGACGAGAGGTGTAGTCATGGCGGAAGAAAAAAAATACCATGTTTTAGTTGTTGATGACGAGGAACGAATTAGAAGACTTTTGAAGATGTATCTTGAGAGGGAGAATTTTATTATTGATGAAGCAGAGGATGGAAAGACTGCTTTAGAAAAATCATTAGAAATAGATTACGATTTAATTATTCTGGACTTAATGTTGCCAGAAATGGATGGAATAGAAGTTTGTGAAAATATTCGAAAGAAAAAGGCAACTCCAATTATTATGCTCACTGCTAAAGGAGAAGAAAATAATCGTGTTCATGGCTTTGAGGTTGGAGCAGACGATTATGTAATAAAGCCTTTTAGTCCTAGAGAAGTTGTATACAGAGTAAAGGCTGTATTGAAGCGTGCGTCGGCAACTGCTTTCTTAAACACGGATACTAGCAAGACTACGAATGTTATCGTGTTAGATGACTTAGTAATTGATCATGATGCACATCGGGTTTCTGTTGATGGTCAAGATATCAGCTTGACTCCTAAGGAATATGAGCTATTGCATTATCTTGCGACTTCTCAAGACAAGGTATATAGCAGAGAAGATTTATTAAAGGAAGTTTGGAATTATGAATTCTTTGGGGACCTACGCACTGTAGATACACACATCAAAAGATTACGTGAAAAATTGAATAAAGTTTCTCCAAAGGCAGCGAAAATGATTACCACGGTTTGGGGAGTTGGCTATAAATTAGAGGTGCCAAAATAAAGTGTTTATACGTGGTGTTGTCACAAAGCTTTGGGTAACCATTATCGCGCTAAATTCTATTATTTTAATGTTATTAAGCTTTTTCCTGATACAATATTTTGATCTATATTATTTTCAAAAGGATTCTGCTAATCTTACCAATCTTGCATTAAAAGTTACTACTATGATTGAAAGAACTTCAAATAAAGAAGAAGCATATGTAACCGCTGAGGAAATTGTAGAAGCAAATAATACAAAAATGATCCTAGTAGACAAAACAGGAATAATTAGAGAAAAATCAGAAGAGATACATTTAAACATTTTATTATTAGAAGATGATTTAAAAAAGGTTTTTGAGGGCACAAACCAAATACGTAGAATAAATCCAGATGAGTCTAATATTGAAAATGAAAATAAGAATGATCTTCTAGTTGTTGCTGTTCCATACAAGGAAAATGGTAAGATTGTTGGTTCTTTAATTCTCTACCATTCTTTAGAAATACTGTATGAAACAACCGATAATTTGAAAAAGTATATTTTATTTTTTGCCGGAATTGGAATGTTATTAACTACCATATTCGCCTTTTTCTTATCAACAAAAATCTCTTCACCTGTGATTCAGATGCAAAAAGCTGCTAATCGAATGGCATTAGGAGATTTTCATTCAAGAGTTAGTATTCGTTCAAATGATGAAATTGGTGATTTAGCAATAAGCTTTAATCAAATGGCAAAACAATTAGAGGAGACCGTTCAGGATTTATCAACAGAAAAAGAAAAGTTAACTAATATATTAAAAAGTATGGCTGATGGTGTAATTACCTTTAATTCAAAAGGTAAAATAATCATGAGCAATCCTCCAGCAGAAAATATACTTGATTCATGGCAATTACATGCAAGTTTAAAAGAAATGTTACAAACGATTTTAAAGCAAGAATCAAAACTAAAAAAGGATATCTTGGCCAATGGTCGAATATTTTCGGCTGTAATGACCCCTTTATATTCTAGTCAGTCAATAACTGGTGCAGTAACTCTTCTTCGAGAGGTAACATATGAAAGAAAATTAGATAAACTTCGAAAGGATTTCTTAGCCAATGTGTCTCATGAGCTTAGAACACCAATCTCTATGCTTCAAGGATATAGTGAAGCAATAATTGATGATGTTGCACAATCAGAAGAAGAGAAAAAAGAACTTGCACAGATTATCTATGATGAATCATTAAGGATTGGGCGTTTGGTCAATGAGCTTCTAGATCTTGCTAAGATGGAATCGGGGAATATTCAGCTTCAATATTGTAATTCATCCATTCTACTTTTAATAAATCGTGTCATACGAAAGTTCTCTAACATTGAAAAACAAAATCAAGTACAAATTTTTCCTCATGTAGATCCATCTCTAAGTTCTGTTTATATTGACGTGGATCGAATAGAGCAGGTTTTAACCAATCTAATTGATAACGCGATTAGACATACAAAGCCTGGTGGTAAGATTACTATTAGAGCCAAAATGAAAAGTGAAAATGAAATGTTATTAGAAGTAGAAGATACTGGAGTTGGAATACCTGAAGAAGATGTACCTTTTGTTTTTGAACGTTTTTATAAAGCTGATAAGGCTAGAACAAGAGGGCATTCGGGGACTGGGCTTGGCCTATCTATTGTAAAAAATATTGTTCAGGCCCATGGCGGAAGCATCTCTGTGTCAAGTGAAGTTGGGAAGGGAACAATATTTTCAATTCACTTACCTACTCATTATGTTAATGAACAATTAAAGCCTTAATAAATATCAAACATAAAACATACCTTCATTTCATAAATCTAGAATAGATTTATATAGAAATGGAGGTTTTTTTTTGCGATATATAATAAAAAAGGGAGATACCTTATATAAGCTCGCAAATCGCTATGGTATTACGTTAAATGCTTTAATGATTGCAAATCCAGAATTAGAACAAGGGCAGATTCTTTTTCCAGGTCAAATCATTGATATACCGCAAGCTGTCTTAAATCAATATATGGTTCAAAAGGGAGACACGTTATATCTTATTGCAGAAAAATTCAGTTTATCAATTAATCAGCTACTAAAGGCTAATCAACAAATAAAGGATCCAAACCAGATAAAGGTTGGAGAGGTAATCTGGATTCCGCGATTGATAAGCACAGATATCGTACAAACAAATCAAGAGTATACGTATCAAGATTTTGAGGATGATTTACTTGAATTACAACAAAAATATACCTTTATTAATCGAGAAATCATTGGTAGCTCTGTTATGGGAAAAAATATCTATGCTATACGGTTGGGAATCGGCCAAAAGGAAGTTTTTTATAGTGGGAATTGGCATGCAAATGAATACCTTACTGGACCATTATTAATGAAATTTATTGAGGATTATGCAAAGGCATATGAAGAAAAAACGTTATTAAGGGGATATGACGTCGATTATTTGTTTAACAATACGTCTATTTGGATCGTACCAATGGTAAATCCAGATGGAATTGATTTAGTATTTGAAGGAATTACCCCAGATCATCCATATTATTCGTTTGTTTTAAATGTTAATAATGGTTCTAAGGATTTTAGCTATTGGACTGCAAATATTAGAGGAGTAGACCTTAATCATCAATGGCCGGCCAATTGGGAAATGGAAAATGAACGTAGTCCTCAGCTGCCTTCACCACGTAAATATGGAGGACCATATCCATTATCTGAGCCAGAAACAGTAGCAATCTATAATTTTACACAAAACCATAATTTTCGAATGGTGCTAGCATTTCATTCCCAAGGGCAAGTAATTTATTGGGGGTATGAAGATTTAGAGCCAGAAGAATCAGAGGATATTGTTAATCGATTTGCTGTTCTAACAGGATATACTCCTGAAAAAGGGGCATATAGTGCGGCAGGATACAAGGATTGGTTTATACAGGAATATAGACGTCCAGGCTTTACAATAGAGGTAGGAACAGGAACCAATCCACTACCAATTTCCCAATTCCAAACAATTTATCGAAATAATTTATCATTACTGCTAGAAGCGCCATTGCTTTAATATGTAAAAAGTCACCTGTTTTTCAACAAGGTGACTTATAAGTATATAATTACTCTTCGATTTTAATGGAATCAGTTGGGCAACCATCAGCTGCATCACGAACATCATCGTGCATTTCTTCAGGAATTTCAGCAGTTGCTTGGTTGTCATCCATAATGTTATATGCAATACCATCATCATCATAATCAAATACATCAGGAGCTGCTGCACCGCAAGCACCACATGCGATACAAGTATCTTTATCAACCCAAGTTTTCATGTTATTTTCACCTCCCATTTTTAATTAAGGGATAAACTAAATCTGTCCACTTCCCATTTCCTATTTTAGAATGAGTTGAGATAGAATGCAAGTAAGTTTTGTCATTATGGTTCAATAAAATTAGGAATTCTTGGCATTGGCTCTTCCCCATACCATTTTTTATATTGAAGAAAATCCTTCTCCTTGATTCCGTTTACACTTATAAGTACCTTTATTAAATCCTCCATTTGTATAGGCTCTTCTTCATTTTTTTGAAGATATTCATCAAGATGTACAGTAATATCCTCTGGATGATACCACGTAAAAATTGAAAACTTTGAGATTATGGATGAAACGATATAATTTTTTTGGTTCAGCTTAGCCTTTTTCCATTGTTCCCAATTTAAAAGGGATTCATCCTTGATAGTGGGAGAATCCTTTTGTTCCCAAACCCAAATATTCCTGTAAAATTCACGTTGTGCCCTGAGAAATTCTAAATTGGCTTGCTCAAATTGCTTGGGCTCTATTTGACTCTGAATCCCATCCAAAAGGATATCTATACTAGAATGAAGATGTGTTGTAGACGATATTAAATAATTAGAGTTCAGTTCTTTAGCTAAAAGCTTTTCTTTAATTTCAATCGCTTTTTCTGATAATGTCGTTATTTGTTCTTTGGACAAAGTATTGTCCTTCTTTAAGAATAATTCATTTATTTCCTTCAACCAAAGCCTTGTAGGTTCTAAGGAGTCATAGTAAAAGTCATTTATCTCTTCCGACGTATAGGTTGGTTGTGTTAAAGTATCTTCACCCATTTGCAGACCGATAGAGGTTAAATGATTTTTCATGGCATTAGCACCCAGAAAAAAACCGAAAATAAATACAATGATTACTCCGAGAATAATAAAAATAAAGCGGAATTCTTTGAGGGAAATCTGTTCGTTATTCATCTTAATGGCGACTCTCCTAGTTTTATATATTGTTCTAAGATAAGTATAAGTAAAAATAAACAAAAGCGAAACAAAAACCAATCAAAAACGAAATAAAAACTATGATAAGATAAAGAAATAGATTAAAAGCATAGGATGATAAATAAATGAATTCAATAAATCCAATACCACCATTAATTCAATATATTATTTTATCTTTAATCCATCAATTAAATGGCCTAAGATCAAAGACAGGGATTGAGCGCCTACTTTTAGGATCTTTGGCAAAACAAACCTTACAGGACACATTTATTTTTCGATTAACTGCTTTTTATGGTTTGTTTGATGGTCTTGAGAAATCCGTGTTGGAAACGTATTTGCAAAGTTTTCTTATGAATGGATATCTTTTAGTGGAACAAGAAAAGTTGATATTAACTGCAGCAGGAAAAAAACAATTAGATGATATAAAAAAACAAATTGAGAACAACCCAATGCAAGAGAATAGAAATAAGTTAATCATCGACAAGAAAACGAAGATGAGGTTAAAGGATCGCCTAACCTTGCTTGTACAGTCCCTTTCTTACTTGAGTCAAAATCAAAAAAACTTTGTTCCTGTGATTGATCAAATTGATGCACAAGAATGGGTGAGAAAAAAACTATTGCCGTATGACAATTTTAAAATTGAAAAATTAACTCACGCTTTGCATTATGAATTAGATCAACTAGCTGCTTTTTTAGATGAAATGGAGAAACAATTACTATTATATCGTTTTTCAGGAAGCGAACGCACAGCACTTTCTTGGAATCAATTAACAGTTTATCTAGGCTTATTAAAAGAGGAGCTTTTAATTCGATATAATATAGTTTTACATAAAATCATTAATATCGTTTGTAAGAATAAAAACCAATTTCCATTACTCCATAGTATCTTTTACGAGGACATACCCATTGGATATTTATCTCCCTCCACTCACCGTACATGGAATTTAATTAAAAATGGTAAGACAATTGAGGAGATTGTACATATAAGGAAGATAAAAGCAAACACGATATATGATCATTTAGTAGAAATTATCATGATCAGCCCAAACTTCGATTTAACTCCTTTTGTAGAAAAGTGGAAACAAAAGGAGGTTATAACCTTATATGATCAATTAGGGGTGGTCAGTTTAGCTGACTATAAATCGAGATTAAGTCAAGGTATAAGTTATGCAGAATTAAAATTAATTATAATAAAGCTTTTAGCCAATGAAGGATGGGGTCAATGCTAGAAGAAAAATTATATACACATTTTGGATATAGAGAATTTCGACAAGGGCAAAAGGAGATTATTGAAAAAATAATCGCGAAGAAAAACGTATTAGGAATTTTGCCAACTGGTGCAGGTAAATCTTTAAGTTACCAATTACCAGCTATTCTTTTGCCAGGGATAACCTTGGTTATTACTCCTCTAATATCATTAATGGAGGATCAGGTTTATCAGTTACGACAATCAGGATTAAGGATTGCTACGCTAATTAATAGTTCAACCGCTTCAAGTGATTATAAACATAAGTTAATTCGTTTACGTCAAGGTAAGTACAAGATTTTATATATTTCACCAGAAAAACTTCAGCAGGAATTTTTCTTTAAGGAACTAAAAGGGTTGAATATTTCTTTAGTAGTGATTGATGAAGCCCATTGTATTTCTCAATGGGGGCATGATTTTAGACCAGATTATTTAAAAATAAGAGAAGTAATCCCTAAATTAAATAATCCAATTGTTGTCGCACTTACTGCAACAGCAACACCGATGGTACAAGCAGATATTATTAAGCAGCTAAACCTCTCTAATATAGAAATGGTACTTACTTCTCATGATCGTGAGAATATTGCTTATCAAGTAATACATGCTGCCAATCTTTCTGATAAAAAGAATACTTTAAAAAATACTGTTTTAAGTCTTGCTGGGCCTGGAATTATATATGTTAATTCCAGAAAAAGCAGTGAGGAAATCGCGGGATTTTTAAGAGACCAAGGAGTTACGAGTGTTGAAGCTTACCATGCAGGGCTCCCTTATGACGATCGAGCAATAATTCAACAACAATTTATGCAGGGTGAAGTTGCTCTTATTGTCGCTACAAAAGCTTTTGGTATGGGGATTAACAAAAAAAATGTACGCTATGTTATTCACTTTGATATCCCTGCGAATATCGAGAGCTACATGCAGGAGGTTGGAAGGGTAGGAAGAGATGGTCAACAAGGATATGCCTTATTATTATACCAAGAGGGGGATGAGGCGTTGGTCCTGCGTTTAATTGAACAGGAATATCCAACAGAAGCTCTAATTCATGATGTATTATATTATCTAATCAATAGGAAACAAAAATATTTTACGTTTTTACTTGAAGAATTAAAAAATAGTGAAATAAATGATCAGCTTTTAGAATTAATATTTTTTTATTTAGCACAAAATGGTTATTTAAAATGGAAGAAGCTTCAACAAGGGTACGAAATAACTATTCTGTTGGAATTGAATCTTGCTAACGGAATCGCTCTTTTAAATCAAATATTTGAGCGAAGAAGGGAGCATAGGAAAAAAGAATTAAAGGAAATGCTCCAATTTATCCAAAATAATTCTTGTAGAAGAGAAAATCTTTTAAAATATTTTAGTGAAAGCTTGTCTAAACGCCCTAATCAATGCTGTGATTATTGTGGTATCGATTTTTCGATATTTCAAAAGAGGCTAGATGTCGTCACGAAAAGTAGTGCAAAACTGGGGTGGAATTGGAAAGAGGAATTAACAAAGCTTTTACCAATAGGAGAGAAAAACGATGAGAGATAAAATTGATATACAAAGTATCGATGTAAGGTTGCTAATCTACAATCTATATCTAACTCAAATTATTACTCTCATTATTGCATTTATAATATCCTTTATTCTTCATGATAAATATCCTGTGCATGCCATCCTAACTATAATTCCAGAAAATGTTTATCAATCCTTATTGTATGGAATTATTTTTGCGTTTATTGCAATAAGTATAGATATATTCTTAGCGTGGATATTGCCAGAAGAAATGCTTGATGATGGTGGTATCAATGAGAAGCTTCTTAAAAACATGCCAATTTGGCATATCTTTATCATAGCTAATGTGGTGGGATTTATTGAAGAATTCTTATTTAGAGGAGCTATTCAACCCACATTGGGGTTATGGCTTACTAGCATGATTTTTACACTCATTCATTTTCGATATTTGAAGAAAATTGTTTTAATTATTGTAACTCTTTTATTAAGCTTAGGGTTGGGATGGTTAACTCAGCATACAGGGAGTTGGTTTAGTTCCTATATTGCCCATACTCTTATCGATTTTATTTTAGGTATTTTTATAAGGAATCATTGGTTAAGCTTTAAGTAATTCATGAATTACTAAGGAATTTGCAGGAATTTATAAAAATTTGTCGAAAACATTTTATTGATACTTGAATATAAAATCAAAAGGAGCATGATTCATGTCAGATATTTTTAAAGAGAACAACGAGCATGTAGAGAATAATATGGATTATTCCTCCTTACCACCAAGGGGAACAATTCATAAAGTAGAAAATAAAAAAAGTAAATCTTCTAAATGGAACTTTACACAATTAACATTGGTATTTTTTCTGCTAATATTAGTGGTGAGTCCTTTAGTATTTTATCAATTTTACGGTTCTTCTAAAGAGGCAGACGGCCCTCTTCCAATTAAAACACAACCTATAGAGGTTGTTGAAGGTGATTTTGAATCAAATACGAATAAATCAAATCAAACTCAAAAAAAGGATTCTGTAGTAAATACTAATGAGCAAACTAAGCAAAGCAATTCAACAAGCCTTCAAAGTAGCACAAATGATAGCAATCAAAATACACAAAGTAGCCTAGACAATTCAAACCCAGAAAAAAATAACGAAGCTTTAAAACAGCATGTGGTTGCCAAGGGGGAGAATTTATACCGCATCTCTCTAAAATACTATGACACTGGTGAGTTTGTAGAGGAATTAGCCAAATTTAACGGACTAAATAATCCAAATGATATATTTGAAGGATTAGTTCTAGAGATTCCTGATCAGAAAATTTTAGTACAATAAGAAAATTAAGTGTAATACAACAAGAGATGATTCCATTATTAATGGGATCTTTTTTTTATGCAATTAGATAAAATAAAACTGTTTCATTTTAAAAACATAAACTGTTATATATCTGGATTTTCAAAAACGATAAAAAGACTTTTTTAAAAAACATGATTAAAACAAGGGTTTACACTATATTCATGTTGTAAACTAAAAGGTTTTAAAAAAATTTTATATAGCTGTTGCTATCTAAAAAATAAGCTGTTATAATTTTAATTGATCGTAAGATTAAAAGAAGTTGAATAGCTTTTCTAGGTTGGAAATATTTATTGTTATATTTTATTTTATGTTCTGTTACACATTGTATATATTGGGTGAGGAGGTTAAAAGTATGTCGAAATTACCAATTAAAAATGAGCTTGGTTTTTTTGAAATTCGTTTAGAATCAATTGGAGGACTTGGAGCGCATTTAGCAGGAAAAATGCTAGCTGAAGCAGGAGTTCTAGGTCTAGGGTTAAATGGAGCACACTTTTCTTCTTATGGTTCTGAGAAAAAGGGTTCCCCTGTTAAATCTTTTGTTCGCTTAGGTGAAGGAGAGATTAGAATTAGTAGTCCAGTGGAAAGACCACATATTGTTGGTGTATTCCATGAGAATTTGTTCAAAACAATTGATGTAGCGAATGGTTTGTTACCAGATGGAGTTATTTTAGTTAATACGACAAAAACACCAGATGAAATTCGTGAAAAGTTCAATATTAAATCTGGAACAGTCGCAGTAGTAGATGCATTAGGTATTTCTGTAGAAGAAAAAACTCGTGTTAATACTGCAATGTTAGGTGCAATGTTCCGTATTGCGGATTTCTTAAATCCAGAAGCGATGAAAAATGTTATTCGTCAAACATTTGAAGAAAAATATCCAAAGCTAGTGGATTCTAATATCCGTACCTTTGATCGTGGTTTTAATGAAGTTCAATTTAAAACATTTGAAGCAGAAGCTGGAGCAGTAAATGAATTTGTTCGTGCTCAATCTGACTTAGGTTACTTAACTCAACCAATGGGTGGGGTAATTATTAATCCAGGTAATACGATCCTTAAGGATTTAAGCAGTTCTCGCCAAGGTTTCTTACCTGATTTTGAAGCTGCAAAATGTATTAACTGTGCTGCATGTGACACAGCTTGTCCTGATCTTTGTTTTGTATGGGAAGAGAAGGAAGATGCAAAGGGTCGCCCACAAATGTTCTTACAAGGAATTGACTATCAATACTGTAAAGGTTGCATGAAGTGTGTTGCAGTTTGTCCAACAGATGCATTAACCACGGTTCGTGAAGCAGAGGGATTCGCGGATGAGAATCGTATGCCACACCGTTTTGTGTTAGCGCAAAATTAAGGGAGGGAAATGAAAATGGCGAAACAAAATATAGATTTCAAAACAGGAAATGAAATGGCTGCTTTAGCCATTGCACAAATAGATTACCATCTAATGGGATACTTCCCAATTACTCCATCTACTGAAATTGCTGAATTTCTAGATGAAATGAAAACTCGTGGCGAGCATAATATTGCGATGGTAGCTGCTGATGGTGAGCATGGTGCAGCAGGAATTAACTACGGTGCTTCTACTGGTGGTGGACGTGTATTTAACGCGACTAGTGCGAATGGTTTCTTATATATGTTAGAGCAATTACCAGTACAATCTGGAACTCGTTTTCCAATGGTACTTGATTTAGTTACTCGTGCAGTAAGTGGACCATTAGATATTCGTGGTGACCACTCTGACTTATACTATGGATTAAATACAGGTTGGCCAATTCTTTTAGCTCGTGATCCTCAAGCAGTATATGACATGAACATTATTGCTACTCGTTTAACAGAGCACAAAGATGTTCGTTTGCCAGTTATTGTTGCTTTTGATGGCTTTGTAACCTCTCACCAAAAGCGTAAAGTACAATATATTGAAGATCGTAAAGTAGTTCAAGATTTTGTAGGTGAAATGCCAGAAGGCTTTGTTACTTCCTTAGATCCTAAAAATCCTGTAACAATTGGACCATACATGAATGATCCTGACTATGGAAACAACAAATACCAGCAATCTCTAGCAATGTATAAAACAGAAGAAGTTTATGAAATGATTGCTAGCGAATATAAAGAATTAACTGGACGTGAATATCCAGTACTAGATCTATATCGTATGGAAGATGCAGAGGTTGCTGTATTCTTACTAAACTCTGCAGCAGAAACTGCAAAAGACGTTGCAGATAAATTACGTGCACAAGGAATCAAAGCAGGGGTAATTTCTCCTAACGTGATTCGTCCTTTCCCTGCAAAACAGATTAGAGAAGCATTGAAAAATGTAAAAGGTCTTCTTGTTGGTGAGCGTGCGGATTCTGTTGGTGCTTATGGCGGACAGATTACTCATGAAGTAAAAGCTGCAATTCAAGATGATAAAGATAACAAAACTGTAGTAGTAAGCCGTATCTTCTCCTTAGGTGGAAAAGATTTCTTCGCGGATGAAGCGGAGGATTTCTTCAAGCTTGCTATGGAAGCAGCAGAAAAAGGCTATGCAGAAGTTCCATTTGACTACTATGGTGTATTCCCTGGAAACCCAGAAAAGGCTCCTAAGCGTTTACTAGAGCCAGTAGATACTGAACAATGGAAAACTGGATTAATTAAAGTAGAAAAAGATGAAACAACAGGACTTTTAAATGTTAAGGTTCCACCATTACGTCAATTAACGAAGAAACCTAAGCGTTTAGCACCAGGCCATGGCGCATGCCCGGGCTGTGGTATCTATCCTGGTCTTGAAACTTTCTTTAAAGGTATTGAAGGAAACATCGTTGTATTATTCCACACTGGTTGTGGAATGGTAGTATCCACTGGATATCCTTACAGTGCTCATAAAGGAACATACCTACACAACTTATTCCAAAATGGTGCTGCTACTCTTTCTGGTTTAGTTGAAATGTTCTGGGAGAAAAAGCGTCGTGGTGAGATTGAATTACCATCAGAGGACTTCACTTTCGTAATGGTAACTGGTGATGGTGGTATGGATATCGGTATGGGACCATCTATTGGTGCTGCACTTCGTAACCACAAAATGATCATCGTTGAGTATGATAATGAGGGATACATGAATACTGGTAGCCAATTATCCTACTCCACTCCAATTGGTCATATGACAAGTACTTCTAATGTTGGTGAAAAACAAGGTGGTAAAGCGTTCCACCATAAAGATACAGCGCAAATTATGGCTGCTACAAATATTCCATATGTGTTTACAGGTACTGAAGCTTTCCCACAGGATTTAATTAAGAAAGCGGCAAAAGCACAATGGTATGCTCAAAATGAAGGCTTAGTATATGGTAAGATTCTTATCTCTTGCCCACTTAACTGGAAGGCAAAGGATGAAGAGGGTTCTGCGATTGTTGGTACTGCAGTTAACTCTTGCTTCTTCCCAATCTATGAAGTGGAAAAGGGTATTACAAACATTACCTATAACCCAGAAGAAAAAGGTAAACGAGTTCCTGTTTCTGAATGGTTAGGAATGTTAGGTAAAACGAAACACCTATTAAAGCCAGAATATGCGGCAACACTTAAATCCTTTGAGAACGAAATTGAACGTCGTTGGATTAAATTAAAAGCAAAACACGAAAACCCAGTATTATAATTGGTATTTAAAAGGCCTTCTTCTAAGAGAAGGCCTTTTTTTTGATATTAAGACATATATTTATTTTAAGGAGGGGATCTATGTGTATTTATTTTATTTATATTTGGTTTTTCAAGCCTTTTTATTAGCTCTGCTAACAGAATACTTTTTAGTAAATTATTTACTAGTATACAATAATTTAGCCGAATGGGTATTTTTGTTTATGTCTAAAAAAATGGAATTAATAATATTGTTTGTGATTCTACAGATTATCTTTTTATCACTACATCAAGTCTTAAAATATGCGGTAAATTTGTTAAAGTATAAAAAAAGGAGAGCTGCACCTTTTGATTATTGGAAGGCAGTCTCTCTTTTAATCATCACCTTTGATATTTACTTGTACCTAGTATTGAATATTGGTTGGATTTTTCTAATTTCGTTTATTTCTTATTGGCTAATGAAGGAAATCGCATTTACTCTCCCAAAATAACCTCTGTTGGTAGTACAAAAGAATAACCAAGTTCTTTTAATTTTATCAACATTTCATCTAAAGCAAGAGCCGTTACTTCTTTATCGTGCATTAAAATATTTGCCCCAGAGGTAATATTATCGACCACCTGAGCAATAACCTTATCTTTTTGTTCGGGTTTAAAATACTCCCAATCTAAAGAGCCTAAAGTCCAATTCATTCTTTGCATTTTTTCATCTAGGATGATTTTAACAGAAGCAGGAGACATTACACCAAATGGTGGACGAAAATAAGTAGGACGTACACCAGTAACTTCTTCTACCAAATCATTTACTTCAACGATTTCTTTTTTTGTTTTTTCCTCGTCAATTTGTTTTAAATTTTCATGCCACCAAGTATGGTTACCGATAATATGTCCTCTATCATATATTTCTCTTAATAATTCTTTATTTTTCACTGCATAATGTCCATTAATGAAAAAGATGGCTTTAGCTTGATGCTTGTCTAAAGTATCAAGAATCATTTTAGTGTGCTTACCCTGAGGTGCATCATCAAAGGTTAGCAACACCACTTTATTGGTTTGTATCTCATCTAATGGCTTTATAAAGTAATTGGTATTTACAAAGTATTTAGGTTGTTCTGGTTGATTACTTACATTGTCTGGTTTGGTTTGGTCTTTTTCGTTTTGTTCCGTTTTTTCTGAACTTGTCCCAGTTTGCTTAGTTTGCTCAGTTTTGGCAGTATCCATTTGCTTTTGGTTATTATTTAGAGTTTCGTTTGTACAGCCCACCATCAGTAATAGAATTGCAAGAAGTAATACAGCGACGAATTTGTCCGTTCTCTTCATAAAGTTGTCCCCTCTAGTTAGTATTTTTATGTCTATAATTAACATTTTATCTTATCTAAATAAAAAAGAAAGACAATAAAAGTAAAAAATTTTTATAATAATAATTCAAATTTTCAAAAATTTGTTATAATATTGTTTAATAAGAATTGTTTGAATTAAGGGGGGGTGCTTTATGAGGAAGAAAAAGGAAGAAAAAGGAATATATAACGTAAAAGCCATTTCGAAAAAGCTGGGAATTCAACCAGGGACTTTAAGAGCATGGGAAAGAAGATATCAGATTGTAACACCAAAGAGAAATGAAGTAGGTCATCGAATTTATACTGAGCATGACTTAACCATCTTAAAGTGGCTAGTTGATAAGGTGAACCAAGGATTTACTATTAGTCAAGCAGTAGATTTATTATCAGAGCAAAATCAAGATTCACCTTCCTTGTTTTCTTCTGATGAAGTTCTAAATGTTCGTAAGGAAGAAATTGCACAAAATATTTTTAATGCATTAATTGAATTCAATGAAAAAGAAGCTGCTAATCTTGTCGATTATGCGTTAAGTCTTTATCGAATTGAAATTGTCCTATTTGAAATTCTATCACCAGTCCTTAATTTAAATCTGTATATACCTAAAAACGTAACGGATGGACAAATACAATTTGTTAGAAGCTGGTTAAGGTTAAAAGTACTTTCAATTTATCAACAAATTCCGGTGTATCCATATTTAGCAAAAGTAATCACCTTAACACCTGCCAATGAAGATGATGAAATCAAGGTATTGATGTTTTCCATTTTCCTAAAATTACGTGGCTTTGAAGTTTATTATTTTGGTCAAATTGATATAGCTTCATTACAATCTTTATTAAGTAAGCTAGATCCAAGCTTTATCTTTAGTATCGAGACCAATGATATGAGGTTAAGTAAGCAATTATTGCCATTAATAAAAGAGAATTTTACAGGAATTCAGCTTGGGGTTATTGGCAAAGGAAATGAAAGCTATAACAAAGAAATTTATATGGGTAATGAATTAAAAGAGTGGGAAGATTGGATTAATTACCATCTCCATATTGATGGTGTTGCACTTGAGCAATCCAATTAAATTATTATTTCAACAGAATACATAGTATGAATAGCTCATTCTTCTAAAACGTACCATTTGGTACGTTTTTCAAGTATATACAGCTCAATAAATGCAAACATTATACCTACAGAAATAATTTAATAGGAGCTGAAAATAATGGCTATGTTTAATCGTAATAGAAAAATGGGATTATCCAATGTATTCTTATTGGGAATGACCGCTGGTGTTGCGTTAGGATCCTATCTTGCCAATAGATTAATGCCAAAAGAAGAACAGCAATCCCCTGCTCCAATGCAACAAACACCGAATAATTCTTTTACCAATACTGTAGAGAGCTTAGGGATGGAAAATAAGAAAGATTTATTTGATTCCTTTTTAAATGGAAATAATGAAGAGCTTTTGAATAAGATGGACAAGTTAAATTAATATTAGTTAGCTCTTGCAAACGCACCCTTAATTTGGGTGCGTTTTTTTAATCGGATAGGAAAGTATAAGATTTTCCTATCCGAAATAAGAGCAGCTAACCTTTTACCTACGCCTTAAAAGGGCTTGGCAAAAGCCAAGCTTTTCTAATACAAAGAATCATTTATAAAAAAAGCTAAAGAAACATTCAACATATTCTCTTCGTTAAATATAATAAATACATATGGATTACTATAAAATAATTTTCATTTTGGATATTTCTTGATATAATAACATTTATACCTTTTGACTTTACTTTTGAACTTTTTATTCTTGTTCAACATAATTTATAATACACGTTAGAGGAATTCACGTAATATTTTAATAAAAGGGGGGACCCTAAATGCGTGTGGAAAGATTAGGTCAAGATAAGATTAAAATATTTCTAACCTTTGATGACTTAAGTGATCGAGGCTTGAAAAAAGAAGATCTATGGAACGACATACCTAAAATTCATGATCTCTTCAATGAGATTATGGAGCAGGCGTATGATGAATTAGGTTTTGAACTAGCAGGCCCAGTCGCCGTTGAAATATTTGCAATTCCAGCTCAAGGAATGGTGGTTATTGTTTCTCGTGGTAAAAATAAATTGTGGGATGATGAAGGATTGGATGACGATTTATTTGCCTTAGAAGTTACCTTGGAAGAGAGCGATTCTATCATTTTTGCTTTTAAAGACTTTGAAAATGTGATTGATGCTGCAAAGAGGATTAATAGTTATCTAATATATGGTGGCACTTTATATTACTATAAAAATCATTATATTTTGATTATAGACCAAATAGATGTGAATGAAAAAAGCTTAGAGGATTTAATCGCAATGCTTTCTGAGTATGGGGAGGTCTCTCCAATATCTAAAGCTATTCTTGAAGAATACGGGAAAGTTGTTATGGAAGATGATGCGATTAAGGTAATAGTTAATCATTTCTCATAAAAATATGGATTGGATTTAACTCAAGGAGATGAAAAATAAAGTGAGAATCGCTGTAATTTATGGTGGTAAGTCAAGAGAGCGAGAAGTTTCTCTAAAAAGTGGGAAAGGAATTGCTAAAGCTTTAATTGCTAAAGGTTATGATGTAAAAGAGATTGATTATAATTCAAAAGAATTTGTTCATCAATTAGAAGATATCGATCTGGCATATATTGCTTTGCATGGACGTTATGGAGAGGATGGAAGAATTCAAGGATTACTAGATATTCTTGAAATTCCTTTTGTAGGGTCAGGAGTATTAGCAAGTGCCTTGGCCATGGACAAAGGAAAAGCCAAAAGAGTTTTTGATCATGCAGGAATTCGAGTTGCAAAGGATTTATTGCTATATAAAAAAGATAATCTTAAAAACCAAATTAAAATGATTAAGGACAGTTTTGAGTTTCCGTTAGTGGTTAAACCTAATCAAGAGGGTTCTACAATTGGATTATTTATTGTTTCAAATCTTGAACAATTAGATGAGGCCATTGAAAATGCATTTGTTTTTGATGACGTAATTATGATTGAAGAATTTATTGCTGGAACTGAGGTCACTATTGCAGTATTAGAAACAGAAAAGGATATTCAAGCACTACCTATTATTGAAATAATTCCAAACAAAAATACGTATTACGATTATGAATCAAAATACTCTCAGGGTGGTAGTGACCATATTATTCCTGCGAGAATTGATATAAATACAGAAAATTTGCTGAAAAAATGGGCAATTACTGCTCACCAAGAGCTAGGCTGTGAAACCCTTTCTCGTGTAGATTTTATAATTCCGAAGGATGGTTCACTACCAGTTATTCTTGAAGTAAATACTTTACCAGGAATGACGGAAACAAGCCTTTTTCCAGATGCAGGGAGAGCAATTGGTTTAAGCTATGAAGATTTAGTATCACTATTTGTAGAAATTACATTAATAAAAAATAAAAAATAAAAAAATAAAAATAAAAAATAAAAAATATTTAACCTGCATTTTTTGCAGGTTTTTTTGTATATACATATAAGTATATATACGTAAGGATTTTAATGGATGGAGAGGTGTTTTATGAATAAAGAGGATTTAAAGCAATTAGTAAAAAAATATCATGAACTGTTAGGAAAAGATGCAATGGAGTATCTTAGCGAAAGAAATATAACTAAACAAACAATAGATAAATTCCAAATCGGGTATGAAAAGGACATGATTGGGTTTCAAATAAATAATCAGTACCAAGGGTATTTTAGAAACCGAATTATCTTCCCGATTATTGATATGCTAGGTGAAATAGTTGATTTAGTTGGTCGAAGCCTTGATGGAAGTGAACCAAAGTTTAAAACTTTTTTAGAAACTAAAGATGTATACTTTAATGAGCCGATTATTAATCAATCCGAAGAAATTATCTTTACTAATTCTATCTTTGATGTTTTATCGTTAGACCAGGTCAATCTTCCAGGAATCTGTACGGTAAGTAACCAATTAACAGATAATCAAATAGTTAAATTGACAGGGAAAAGAATTTTTCTCTGTTTTGGCAATGATGAAAGTGGTCGAAGAGAAACGATTCGTGTGGCAAGAAATATTTCTTCTGTTGTAAAAGATTTGTATATTGTTCATTTACCAGAAGGTTTACGAGATATTAATGACTTTTTTATTCATGTTAAGAATCCTTTGGAAGAATTTGTTAAGCTGTTAAATAAAGCGATTGAAGAAAATCTACTACCTCCAATCACTCCAGATAGTAATAACTTGGTTATTTTCCAAGAAGAATATACTAAACGCTTAAAGGGCAATGTTGTCGGGATTTCAACAGGGTTTGAGGAGCTTGATCAGTTATTAATGGGTGGATTAAGAGAGGGTTTATACCTACTTAGTGGTGATGTAGCTATAGGAAAGTCTACTTTTTTAAAACAGCTAGCAGATCAAGTGGCAAATCTGTCACCTGTCATCTTTGTTTCTTGGGAAATGAGTTCTTTTGAGTTATGGGTTAGAAGTATTTCAAGATTGTCAGGTGCATCATCACAAGAAATTTTAGCTGGGAAAATTGCGTTTGAAAAAGTACAACAAGCAAATCAAGATTACTCTAAAATTGCCCAAAACATTTGGACTATTGATGCAAATATAGAAACAACATTAGAGGAGATTGGTACCTATGTAAACAAAATTGTAAATACAATTAACAAAAAACCTGTAATTATTTTTGATTATTTACAAAGAATTAATTTAAAAAGAGGCCTTGATTTATCCTCCAAGGACCAACAATTACAAGTAGTATATAACTTGCATTACTGGTCAAGAGAATTTGGAATACCAATCATTTTAGCAACAACAGGGAATGAAAATGATTTAGCTCAAGACCTTTTAGCTTCTGTTGACGTTATGGTGTCTCTGAAAGTGGAGATTCAAGCAGTTAGAATGGAAATCATAAAAAATAGGAATGGTATCCTCGGACAAATATTATTCTCATTCGATCGAAGCATAGGATTGTTTTCCAAAATGTCTGAAAATATAAATTAGCCTAAAAATGTCTTTTCATTATACAAGGTTGGGTGTATACTAAGACGTGAAAATCACATTTCATTTTATGAGGTGGTAAAAATAATGAATCAAAGTAAAGAAACGATAACCAATAATAAGCCCGAGGAGAAAGAAAATTTAAATGTTCTTCTTTCAACACAAGTAGTTATTAAAGAGGCTTTAGAAAATTTAGGTTATCCTGAAAAAATGTTTGAATTACTTAAAGAGCCATTAAGATTATTGACGGTTCGTATTCCAATAAGAATGGATAATGGGGATGTTAAGGTTTTTACTGGTTATCGAGCGCAACATAATGATGCGGTAGGTCCTACGAAAGGTGGAGTTCGTTTCCATCCAGATGTAACAGAGGATGAAGTGAAAGCGCTTTCGATTTGGATGAGTATAAAAGCTGGTATTGTTGATTTACCATATGGTGGGGGAAAAGGTGGAATTATTTGTGATCCACGAGAAATGTCCTTCCGCGAATTAGAAAGATTAAGTAGAGGTTATGTGCGTTCTATCAGTCAGCTTGTTGGACCTACAAAGGATATTCCAGCACCTGATGTATTTACTAATTCGCAAATTATGGCATGGATGATGGATGAATATAGTCGCATTAGAGAATTTGATTCTCCAGGATTTATTACTGGTAAGCCTTTGGTTCTTGGGGGATCACATGGTAGAGAAGCAGCTACTGCAAAAGGAGTAGCTTTAATGATTAGAGAAGCGGCATTGAAAAAGGGAATTGAATTAGAAGGCGCTAGAGTAGTTGTTCAGGGCTTTGGTAATGCTGGTAGTTTCTTAGCTAAGTTTATGTATGATGCAGGTGCTAAAATCGTTGGTATTTCTGATGCATATGGTGCATTAAATGACCAGAACGGACTTGACATCGATTATTTGTTAGATAAAAGAGATTCTTTTGGTACAGTAACTAAGCTATTTAAAGATACAATTACAAATAAAGAGCTACTTGAATTAGATTGTGATATTTTAGTTCCAGCTGCGATTGAAAATCAAATTACAAAGGAAAATGCTCATAATATAAAAGCAAGTATTGTTGTAGAAGCAGCAAATGGACCTACAACTTTGGAAGCAACAAAGATACTTACAGACAGAGGGATTTTATTAGTTCCTGATGTACTAGCAAGTGCTGGTGGAGTTACTGTATCTTATTTTGAATGGGTGCAGAATAACCAAGGTTATTATTGGAGCGAAGAAGAGGTTTGGCAAAAACTAGAAGATGTAATGGTAAAAGCATTCAATAATATCTATAATACTGCTGCTACTAGAAAAGTGGATATGCGATTAGCGGCTTATATGGTTGGTGTTCGTAAAATGGCGGAAGCATCAAGATTCCGTGGTTGGGTATAAAAGAATAGGTATATATAAGTAATAATGCAAAAAATCCTTAGGTGATTACCTAAGGATTTTTTGACACTTACAGAGTTTTATTGATTAAAATAATTTTGTAATTGAGTAGAGTCCTTAGCATGATTCAAGGTAATCATTAATTTAATTCTTGCTTTTTGACCATTAAGCCCATTAGAAAAAATTACTCCAAGTTCATTAAGATGTTTACCCCCACCTTCATAACCATAAACATCATCCACAATCCCATTAAAGCATCGAGAAACTAAAACAACAGGTATATTCTCTTTCATAGCTCGCTTAATTCCGGGTAGCATGGTTGGTGGTAAATTTCCCTGGCCTAATGCTTCGATAACAATCCCTTGATATCCCGCGTTTAAATAGCTGTTTATGAGTAAATCGTCCATACCAGCAGCTGCTTTAATCAATCCTATATTAACAATAGGCTCATGCATCGGATAATTATCCATGTTTAATGGCGCATGAGAGAAATGGATTCCTTTTTTAGTGACAGTTCCTATTGGGCCATTTTCCGGAGATTGAAAGGTAGCTACATTACTTGTATGTGTTTTTGTGACATATCTTGCAGCATGAATTTCGTCATTAAACACAACGAGAACTCCTTTGTTTTTTGAGTTTTTATCCATCGCTACCTTAACTGAATTTACAAGATTCAGCGGACCATCAGCTCCAAGCTCATTGCTACTTCTCATTGCTCCAGTAAGTACAACCGGTTTATCGCTCTCAAGAAATAAATCTAAAAAGTAAGCGGTTTCTTCTAAGGTATCAGTTCCGTGAGTAATTACTACACCGAATACATCATCTTGTGTTAAGTATTTATGGGTATGTAAGGCTAATTGATACATGAGTTCTGGAGTCATGTGTGGACTAGGAATATTCACAAAGTGATCCATCTCTATCTGAGCATATTCTTCTAAATAAGGAATTAATTTATCAATCGTATCCTGATCAATTGGCTTTACGGTCTTCGTTCTTAAATCTTCATTCATTGCAATCGTGCCACCGGTCGTAATTATTACAATCTTTGACATATTAAACCTCCATATCTGTTAACTTTATAGAATTGAATTATAGCTTATTATATGTAAAAGAGCCTACAATGATATTATAAACCTTCTATAAGAAAAACGAAGAGAAACCGTTTATATTTTTAAAAAAATGTAACAATGTTATTAGGAGGTGGTTTATCATTGGAAGAGAGCGAAAAGGTGAGAGTGACTATTCGATGTAATCAATGTGGGGAAAAGTTTATTCTTAGAGGAAAAGTGATCAAGGGTAAACTTCAAACTGGCTTTAAAAAATGTATCTGTAATAATCAATATGATTTAGAAATTACCACTCAAGCGGTTTCCTAGAACTCTTTTTTTAGAAAAAGGGTTCTTTTTTATATTTTAAAAAAGTTTAAGCCAAACTTTTCTAATTTAATGACTTGCTTGAAGTAATTGCATAAGAAAGTAAAAAGAGACAAAACTATACTTAAAATCTATTTAGGTGGTGATAAAATGCGCAGGTTTCTTTGGACTATTTTATGGCTATTCATCCTTTTAACAATATTGGCGTTTCCTTCAATTGAACATATTAAACCCATTAAAGCTCAAAACACCAATTATTCCGATAATGATCTTAAATTAATGGCAAACGCGGTATATGGTGAGGCTAGGGGAGAACCTTATATAGGTCAAGTTGCAGTTGCAGCAGTTATCTTAAATAGGTTAAAAAGTTCTAGTTTTCCTGATACGATTTCTGGAGTGATTTTTGAACCACGTGCGTTTACTGCAGTTGCTGATGGTCAAATTTGGTTAACACCAAATGATACCGCAAAAAAGGCGGTAAAAGATGCATTGAATGGTTGGGATCCAACAGACGGTAGTGAATATTATTTTAATCCCGAAACTGCAACTTCTAAATGGATTTGGTCGAGACCACAGATCAAGAAGATTGGTAAACATATTTTTTGTAGATAAGGAGTTGAAATGGAATGTATAAAGGTTTTACTGGTATTTTAATACCTGTCTTAGTAATTGCATTAATTGGGGCAGGATTTTGGGGTTATCAAGAGAACCAGGAAAAAAATTCGATTTTAATTAAGGCAGAGAACCAATATCAAAGGGCCTTTCATGATTTGAATTGGCATATTGACCATTTGCAGGATGAAATGGGTAAATCTCTGGCCGTAAATTCTAGAAAACAACTATCTCCTTCTTTAGCTAATGTATGGAGATTAGCATATGCAGCTCAATCAGATGTAGGACAGCTTCCATTAACATTAATGCCTTTTAGTAAAACAGAAGAATTTTTAGCTAAAATAGCTGATTTTTCCTATCGAATTGCGATACGAGACTTAAATGCGAATCCCTTAACTAATAAAGAATATGAAACCTTAAATAGCTTATATAAGCAAGCAAATGAAGTTCAGTCAGAGCTTAAAAATGTGCAAACAAAAGTAATAGATAATCAATTAAGATGGATGGATGTGGAGTCTGCTTTAGCTTCAGAAGATAAAAAAACGGATAATACCATTATTGATGGATTTAAGACGATTGAGAAAAAAGTTCAAGAATTTCCAGAAAACGATTTTGGCCCAGGTGTAAACAGTGTAGAAAAAACAAGCGAAGAAAAAGCAAAAAATTTAAAGGGGACTTTAATCACTTCTGAGCAAGCAAAAAAGATTGCAGCGGATTTCCTAGGAGTGAAAAAACAGTCTACTGATATGAAATGTGACCAATCAGGAAAAGGATCCTATTATGAGGTCTTCAGTGTAAGCTTAAAAAATGAGGATACTGTTTATGTGGATGTCACAAAAAAAGGTGGACATATTGTTTGGATGTTAAAAAATAGAGAAGTGAAGGATAGAAAAATATCTATAGAAGAGGCCGATAAAAAGGCCAAAGAATTTCTATCTACTAGAGGATATCCTTCGATGGTAAGTAATTTGAAGGATGAAACTGATGGTTCTGTAGTATTTACATATGTTTATCAACAGAATAATGTATTAATTTATCCGGATGTTTTAACTGTAAAGGTTGCATTAGATACAGGTGAGATAATTGGTTTTCAGGATACTGATTATCTCTTTAATCACAAGCAAAGGAAGATACCTACACCTAAGATTACTCTAGAGGTTGCTAAAACAAAAGTAAATCCTAAGCTTAAAATAATCTCTATTAAACAAGCAATTATTGAAACTTCAGAATCACAGGAGGTACTGACCTACGAAATTACAGGGTCTTTAAATAATAATATTTATCGTATCTATATTAACGCTGAAAACGGGGATGAAGAAGAAGTAACAAAATTATTAAAAGAAGAGTTAATTACCTTTTAGGTAATGTGCAAAAAAGAGACATTTCGATATAAATGAATGTCTCTTTTTTAGTTTAATAAAAGGATTTTCAAAGAAAAACTAGAAAATATAATATCTAAAGACTAATTGGTGAGGAGAAAAAAATGCTACCAAAGATAAATCAGTTTATAAAGATATCTTTAAATGATGACGAAAAAGTATTTCCGTTAAAAGCCAGAGTGGCAGAAATTAAGGAAGATCAAATTTGGATTGAAATTCCTATCAATGAACAAACAGGTAAACTAGAGAAGATACCACTAAATCAGCCAATTTTTGTTTTTTACCATAGTAATGAACTTGGTAATATCACATTTCCTAGTCGGATAATAGGGATTAAAGAGGAACAGGTAAGGCTCTTAATTATAAAAGCTCCCGATAAAACTAAAATTAAAAGAGTACAGCGAAGAGATTATTTAAGAGTCTCAACCAGTTTAGAATTTGCTTTAAAAACTTCGGATAATGAATGGTCTGTCGTTAGAACCATTGATTTAAGTGGAGGTGGAATGCAAATTACAGTTCCCGTCTCAAAACGATTAAAGGTAAATGAAAAAATCGAAGGTTGGTTAGTTCTTCCATTTAAAAATGGAACAATTGAACATTTATATATAGTGGGGGAAGTAGTAAGAATTATTTCTCAGCAAGAGCGTCCAGATATCGTTTGGATACCTATAAAATTTTTAGAAATTAAAGAAGCAAATCAACCTAAGATTATTCGTTATTGTTATGAGCGACAAATGGATTCAAAAAACAAAGGATTGAATTAAGTTCAATAGATCTTTTTAGGCAGAGTATATGGGTTGTCATTCAAGGTAAGGATATTGGTGGAGGGATCAATGAATGAAAAAACGCTATCTGCCTTATGAAGAAAAGTATCTTTATTTTTCTAAATCAATTGAGCTATTACTGAAAAAGTTGATTGTTATTTTAGTTGTAATTTTAATGATCAGCCAGTTATTAATGATGAATTCATACTTTCGTTATTGGTTTGTTCCAGTTGAAAAAATGGAAGGTACGCATACGGATTGATTTAATGGTTTGAATAATCAATGTGCTTATGGTAAAATTTATCCTAAGATTTAATTCATTTTCAAATTAGTATTGTCTGTGACATTTTGTAACAGCAGGCATTTGCCTGCTTTTTCTATGTGCAATTTTAAGCTGGCGGAGGAATAGGCAAATGGGATTGAAAATTGCTATTGATGGTCCTGCTGGAGCAGGAAAGAGTACAGTTGCTAAAAAAGTGGCAGAAAAATTAGGTTTTGTTTACATTGATACTGGTGCGATGTATCGTGCTCTTACTTATAAAGCTTTGAGTCAAGGAATCGACCTTTTTGATGAGGATCGTTTAGCTGACCTGTTAAATCGTCATTCGATTAAACTTAAGATAGAAAGTAAACAGCAAAAAGTATACATAGATGATCAGGAAATAACCGAAGAAATTCGAGATCCTATAGTTACTCAAAATGTTTCTACCGTAGCTGCTCATGCAAAAGTAAGAACTTCTATGGTTGAGGTACAAAAAGCATTAGCCAAAGATGGTAAAATTGTAATGGATGGAAGAGATATTGGTACCCATGTGTTAAAAGATGCTGAAGTTAAAGTCTTTTTGACGGCATCGATTGATGAAAGGGCAAAAAGAAGGTTTGATGAGTTAGAGAAAAAAGGATATCAGGGTAGCTTAGAAGAAATAAAAAATGAAATTGCTATTCGAGATAAAAAGGATGAGGAAAGAGAATTTGCTCCACTGAAAAAGGCAGAAGATGCTGTATTACTTGATACTACGGAATTGACAATAAACCAAGTAGTAGAGGAAATTATTGCATTAGCAGAGATTAAGATGGAGGAAAATTAAAGGGGATAGCAGCATGTCATTTTATACTACTGTTCGAGATATAGTAAAAGTATACTTCAAAACTTTTTATAAGTGGAAAGTAATAGGAAGCGAAAACATTCCACAAACAGGACCCGTGATTATCGTCGCAAATCATATAAGTAACTTTGATCCACCAGCACTAGCTTGTGTTACCGATCGAAAGCTACATTTTATGGCTAAGGATGAACTGTTTAAATTTCCAATCTTATCTAAGATTTTTATGGAATTAGGTGCTTTTCCGGTGAAAAGAGGAGGAAATGACCGTCAAGCAATTCGAAAAGGATTTCAGATATTACAAGAGGGGGAAGTTCTTGGGGTTTTTCCTGAAGGAACTCGTAGTAAAGACGGTAAATTGGGCAAGGCATTACCAGGAGCTGCTATGTTCGCACTGAAATCAGATGCGAAAGTTGTTCCAGTAGGAATCGTTTCTAGTTATAAGTGGTTTCAACCTATTAAAATATCTATTGGAAAGCCAATTTCTTTAGATACATATAAGAAAGAAAAAGTAACCTCAGATGATTTAAATGATGCCATTAATCTAATAATGCATGAAATAAAAAATAAAATAGAAGAGTAAAAATGATGATTCCAATTATTATATTGATTTATTTGATTAGTTTATTTCTGATTTTATTTTTCAGTAAAAAAGTTGCTATAATGGGTATGGTACAAGGTTTAAACCTAGAAGCAATTAAATTTGTAGTATGGATTTATTTGTTTGGATTGATAATAAATTTGACCATTCTTTTAGTTCACCTTTTTTTACTGTATTTTGCCAAAGTTACTTTCTATAGCTTTGCGATGGTTACGATAATACAATTGCTTATTCTTATTGCTATCATTGTATACATCGGTAAGAAATTATGTCTAAAGCAATAATAATTTTAATTATTAAATAAAGATGCTTAGAAAAGAAAATTAGGAGGGAATTGGATGTCTGAAGAAATGAACAACGAATTACAAAACATCAAAAACCTAGCAAAAGGAGATATAGTAAAAGGTCGCGTGGCTAAGATTGAAAACAATCAAGCCTTTATCGACTTAGGCTATAAATTCGATGGAATTATTGAACTAAGAGATGTTTCCAACTTATTCGTGGAGAAAATTGAAGATGTATTAAAGGTTGGAGATGAAATTGAGGCACAAATTACTGAGATTAATGATGATAAGGAAAGACTTTTATTATCGAAGCGAGTGGTTGATGCGCTTAGAGCCTGGGATTCTTTACAAGCTAAATTGGATAACCAAGAAGTCTTGAATGTAAAGGTAATGGAAGTAGTAAAAGGTGGATTGGTTGTCGATGTTGGTGTAAGGGGATTTGTTCCAGCATCAATGGTAGAAACACACTTCGTAGATGATTTTTCTGATTATAAAGGAAAAACATTAACAGTGAAAGTGGTTGAACTAGATAAAGAGCAAAAACGAGTTGTTTTATCACAAAGAGCAGTACTAGAAGAGGAAGCTGGAAGACAAAAACAACAGGCTCTTGAAGGGGTTCAGGTTGGCGCGATTAAAGAAGGAACGGTAAAACGTTTAACTGATTTTGGAGCTTTTGTTGATATTGGTGGTATTGATGGCCTTGTCCACGTTTCAGAAATGTCTTGGGACCGCGTTACTAAACCTTCAGATATAGTAAAAGAAGGAGATAAAGTAACAGTTAAGGTATTAAAGGTTGATCCTGTTGGAGAAAGAATCAGCTTAAGTATCAAAGAAACTACTCCAAGTCCTTGGGATAAAGCAAAAGAAGGTATTAAAGTCGGGGATGTATACGAAGGTAAGATTAAAAGAGTAGTTAGTTTTGGAGCCTTTGTTGAAGTATTGCCAGGCATTGAAGGTCTGGTACATATATCACAAATCTCTGATGATCATATTGAACGTCCTGATCAGGTTTTACAGGTGGGTCAAGAAGTAAAGGTTAAAGTTCTAGATGTTGATTTAAAGGCAAATCGAATTAGCTTAAGTATTCGTGAAGCAAATGATCGCAAAAAAATAGAAGAAAAAGAGCTTAAGGAGTATCAGCAGGAGGAAAGCCATAGCTTTACCCTTGGTGACTTGATTGGAGATAAACTAAAGGATTTAAAGTGAGGTTAGATTCATGAGCAGATCTTCTAGGAAGCTAGAACATATTCGCTATGCTCTTGAGAATCAGTCAATGAATATTGGTGACTTCGATCAAGTTCAGTTTGTTCACCAATCTATTTCGCAAGTTTCTTTAGAAGATATCAATTTAGAGACTGTAATCGGCGGACTTAAGTTAGGTTCGCCGATTATTATTAATGCGATGACTGGTGGGGCAATGGAGACAACAAAAATTAATCAAAAGCTAGCCGTTGTTGCAAGAGAAACTGGAGTTGCAATTGCTGTAGGGTCACAGATGGCAGCAATAAAGGACTCAACACTTAGAAGAAGCTATCAGATTGTCCGTCAAGAAAATCCTAAGGGTGTGGTATTCGCGAATCTTGGCTCTGAAGCATTACCTAGTCACGCACTAGCTGCTATTGAAATGATAGATGCTAATGCATTACAAATTCATGTAAACACGATCCAAGAGCTAGTAATGCCAGAGGGTGACCGTAACTTTAAAGGCATGTTAGAAAGGATTCAGGAAATTAAGGAGGCAATTGAGATCCCTCTGATTGTTAAAGAGGTAGGTTTTGGCTTCTCCAAGGAATCTGCTGCACAGTTAAAAGATATTGGTGTTAAACTCATTGATGTAGGCGGGAAAGGTGGTACTAATTTCGCTTATATTGAAAATAGGAGAAGAGAAAAACCTTTGGAATTTTTCAATCAATGGGGAAATTCAACACCGATTAGTATTTTAGAGGTAAAGGCAGTAAGTGGTATTGATATCATTGCTTCTGGTGGAATTCGAGATAGTCTTCAAGCAGCCAAGGCTTTAGGAATTGGTGCAAACGCCGTTGGTATAGCTGGAAAAATATTAGAGAAAATTGTTCATCAGAATGAAAAAGAAGCAATGGATTATTTAGTTGAAATACATGAAGAATTAAGATACATATTTACCGCATTAGGTGCTGTTAATATACTGGAATTGCAGAAAAAACCGTATGTATTAAGTGCAGATATTTTAAATTGGTGTCATCAACGAGGTTTAATTTTAAAGAATAGTCTTCAATAGTAAAACATTAGAAATCATTTTGGTTTCTAATGTTTTTTTTGTCTATGAAAAAGAAATACTAAATAAATAGTGGGTTCTCACAATAAATTTTGGCGTAACTAGGGGGGATATAATGGTCATTTTTCAAGAAGGAATATTGTCAAATATCTTATCCATCGTATTTATTATTTTAATTTTTAGTGGCTGGTTTGATTGGTATTTTGTAAAAAAGGAAAATTTATATTTAAAAAATACTTTTTTGGCGGTAGGAGTTCTGGCATTTTTCTTCACCTTTGTTACAATTCCGATTCCAAATTTAAATTGGAAATTAAGCATTGGTGGATTCGTATTTCCTATGGTCTTCTATTTTTGGATATGGTTAAAAATTAGTTCTGAAGAGAAGCTACAACTTTTTGCATCCACTATTTTATTATCCGCTATCTACTTTTTAATCAAAGAACTTATACGCTTAGATCCAATTTTATTATTTTGGGAGCAGAACTTAGAAATAGCTTTTATTTTATCTATTGTAATTGTAACAGTATCACTTCAATTAACCCATAGGTTGATTTTAGTGTTTGGTAGCCATGTATTTGGTGAATTTATTTTTCATTTTCATCATAGACACTTTAATTATCCGCTTATATTGGGAGATGGGGGCTTTAGAGACTTATTATGGTTGAGTGTAATAGATATTATGGTTCTACATCTGGTTTTGCAATGGGTAGTTCAAAAAATAAAACTAAAAAAGCCTATTAAAATCTGGAAAACAAGGGGTAAGGAACATTGATTGAACAAATAAATGCCAATATGCTTGCTGTAACTCTTGGTGTTGCGGTAGGCTTTTTAAACAGAATTTTAATGCTTCGAACGGATTATAGACAATATCCAACCTATAAACACGGAAAAATGATTCATCTCTCCCTTGGTTTTATTGCAGCAGCCTTAGGTTCTGTAGCAGTACCAGCATTATTAGAGGAAAACTATACTGCAATCACATTTTTATCGTTAGCAGCACAACAATTTAGAGATGTTAGAAATATGGAGCGAGAAACATTATCTAAGCTAGATCAATTAGAATTAGTTCCTAGAGGAATTACCTATATAGAAGGGATTGCAATGGTTTTTGAAGGAAGAAATTATTTAGTTATTTTTGCTGCATTTGTAACTTCTTTGGTTACGGTTTCCACTAGTTGGAAGTGGGGTATACTAGTAGGGATAATTACTTTTTTTATTAATCGTCGATTTATGTCAGGGAGTAGTATAAAAGAGATTGCGACAGTTACAGAAGGAAAAGTTAGAATTGAAGGGCCTAATTTATATGTAGATGATATTTATATTATGAATGTGGGTTTAAAAAGCTCACAGGAATTAATAAAAGAACATGGATTAGGACTTATAGTAACACCAAATAACATTAATAGTAGTGCAACATTAGCTAATCTCGGACAAAGACAGGCAATTCTACATAATCTAGCAACGATTTTAGGAGTATACAGAGATTCTGGAGAACCTTCCTTAGTTCCGTTAATCAAGAGAGATTTGAATGATGGCCGATTAGGTGTCTTTTTTATTCCACACCTTAAAAATAACCGGATGGCAATAGAAGTATTGGAGCACGTTCCTGTTTTAGAAGGAGCAATTCGATTACCATCTGAATCTGAAGAAACTAAAAAATAAAGTAGTAGAGGTGTAAAATGGGTACTACAATAGAAAAATATATAATTGCCATTGTAACTATAAACAAGGAGCAGGTATTTAATGGGGGAGCACCAATGTTTGTAGCAGAAAATGAAGAACAGCTTCAAAAAACTGCATTTTTATTAGAAAAAATATTGGATGGAATGGCCCATGATTTAAACAACGGTACCATGATTATTGTTCGTCATTAAGTTTAAGAGTATGGTAAAATATTGTTTATAGTCTTAATTTATAATAGTATATAAGTTGATTTAAAAATTATAAGTTGTTGGGAATAGAAAGGTTGATTTTTATGGGAAAACCAGTTGTAGCAATCGTAGGTAGACCAAATGTTGGCAAGTCTACAATTTTTAATCGTTTAGCAGGGCAAAGAATAGCCATTGTGGAGGATATTCCGGGAGTTACTAGAGATCGTATTTATAGTAAATCAGAGTGGTTAGATCATCAATTTCATATCATAGATACTGGCGGTATAGAAATAGAATCAACAGATGAAATACTTGTTCAGATTAAACAACAGGCTGAACTAGCGATGGATGAAGCAGATGTAATTTTATTAATCGTTGATGGTAAAGCAGGACTTACAGAAGCTGACAAAGAAGTAGCAAATCTATTGTATAAAACAAAAAAACCAGTTGTTCTAGCGGTTAATAAAATTGATAATATCAAGATGCAACAGGAAATTTTCGAATTCTATAGTTTAGGCTTTGGAGAGCCTTATGCTATTTCTGGAGTTCATGCCATAGGACTTGGGGATATGTTGGATGCTGTTGTTGCTCATTTTCCTACTGAGGAAGAAGAGCCTTATGGAGAAGATGTGATTCGAGTGGCGCTAATTGGTAGACCAAATGTTGGTAAATCATCGTTAGTGAATGCAATTTTAGGGGAAGAACGAGTAATTGTTAGTAATGTTGCTGGAACAACCAGAGATGCTATTGATACTTCATTCTCTACTCCAGAGCAAAATTACGTATTAATTGATACTGCTGGAATGAGGAAAAGAGGAAAAGTATACGAATCCACAGAAAAATATAGTGTATTAAGAGCATTAAAAGCAATTGAAGATGCAGATGTTATTTTAGTCGTGATTGATGGTGAAATGGGTATTATTGAACAGGATAAAAAAATTGCTGGCTATGCACATGAAGCAGGTAAAGCAAGTATTATCGTGGTCAATAAATGGGACGCTGTTGAAAAAGATGATAAAACGATGCAAAAATTTACTGAAGAAATTCGAGATCAATTCCAATTTATGGATTATGCTCCGGTGCTATTTCTTTCTGCCAAAACAAGACAAAGAGTACATAAGTTATTACCGTTAGTTAATGAGGTATCTGAAGCTCATAATATGCGCGTTTCAACCTCTTTATTAAACGAGGTGATTTCTGACGCTGTCGTTATCAATCAGCCATCAGAAAAAGGCAAAAGACTTAAAATTAATTATGCGACTCAAGTTGCTGTAAGGCCACCAACCATTGTATTGTTTGTGAGTGATCCTGAGTTACTCCATTTTTCTTATGAGCGGTACCTTGAAAATAAAATTCGAGCAGCCTTTCAGTTTGATGGAACACCAATAAGGATTTTGGTACGCAAAAAGAATGAAGATAACTAAACTGTGGGAGGGATAAACAGTTGGGTAATAATCAAAGAATAGCGGTTATTGGAGCAGGAAGTTGGGGAACTGCCTTAGCATTGGTATTAGCGAACAATGGAAATCAGGTTGATTTGTATACACGTCGTGAGGACCAAAAAAAGGAAATTAATGAGCGGAGAACCAATGAAAAATATCTGCCTGAAATTCAATTACCTATTGGGATAAAGGCTAGTACCAATTTAGAAGAAGTGGTTAGGGACAAGCAATTTATTCTTTTAGTTGTGCCTTCTCATTCTATGAGGGAAACATGTCAAAAGATAGAACCATTCATCAATGAAAACTCTGTTTTAATTCATGCAACAAAGGGGCTTGAAATAAATACATATAGTAGAATGAGTGAGGTCATAAAAGAAGAAATAGAAAAGATACCTATTGAAAATATAGTGGTATTATCAGGTCCTAGTCATGCTGAAGAGGTTAGCAAAAATATGCCAACCACTGTAGTTGTAGCAGGAAAAAAATTAGCTGTTGCTGAACAAGTCCAGGATCTTTTTATGAATACAAGCTTTAGAGTATATACAAATTCTGATCTAGTAGGTGTGGAAATTGCAGGTGCGCTTAAAAACATTATAGCACTGGGAGCAGGTCTAAATGACGGCTTAGACTTTGGAGATAATGCGAAGGCTGCATTGATGACAAGGGGATTAGCAGAGATTGCTAGATTAGGAATTGAATTAGGAGCCAATCCATTAACCTTTTCTGGTTTGGCTGGAGTAGGAGATTTAATTGTAACATGTACAAGCAAGCATAGTAGAAATTGGAGAGCCGGTTATATGCTTGGTAAAGGAGAACCTCTTGAAAGTGTATTGCATAAGATGGGAATGGTTGTAGAAGGTGTTAAAACCACAAAAGCTGCCCATTACTTAGCTGAAAAACATCATGTTCGAATGCCTATTACTAGTGAATTATTTCATGTATTATTTGAAGAAAAAAAACCAAACGATGCTGTTGGTGATCTCATGGGACGGGTAAAGACCCATGAAATGGAGGAAGTTTCTCTAACGCAAATGTTTGATAATAATTAAAGGGTGGTATTGTTTGTCTATTGAAATTAATTTTCAGCCTGATAATAAAAAAATTGAAGTAAAACCTGAAACCACCATTTTAAAAGCTGCTATGCTAGCAAATATTCATTTAAGTCACAAATGTGGTGGTAGAGGTGCTTGTTTAACCTGCAAAGTTAAAGTGGAAGACCAGGGAACTCTATCAAAACCCAATATGAATGAAAAAAACAAGTTAGGTTCCAAAATTCAAGAAGAGGGCCTTCGTCTTGGTTGCCAAGCAAAGGTAATAAAAGACACGATAATCTATGTACCTGAAGATCCGTTAAAAGCGGCGATCAGAAGACAATTAGAAGCCCAGAAAACAAATAGTTGGGATGATTAAAAGAGCGTAAATGCTCTTTTTTTTTTTAGTCATATTTGGTTTTAAAACGCCATATACATTAGATATTTGAAACAACTATGAACAAGCAACTTTTTCAAAAAAAATAAAAGCTTTCTGCAAAAAATTTGATTTTAGGTCATAATGATTAAATTTAATCATATATTTATACTGTCCAATTTAGGGTACGAGTCGTTTTAGCCTATGGGGAGGGATGGCTTTAAAATCATTAAGGTTTTCCTAGTTTATAAGAGGAGGGATACAGTTGGAAAAGTTCGATATCTTTAAAGACATTGCAGAACGAACAGGTGGAGACATCTATATTGGTGTAGTTGGTGCAGTAAGAACAGGTAAATCCACATTTATTAAAAAATTTATGGAAACCTTAGTATTACCCAACATTTTAAATGAAAACGATAAAACAAGAGCTATTGATGAATTGCCACAAAGTGCAGCTGGAAGAACTATCATGACTACAGAGCCAAAATTTGTGCCTAATCAAGCAGTTCAAATTCATGTTGATGAAGGTCTAGACATCAATGTGAGGCTTGTAGATTGTGTTGGTTATGCTGTAACAGAGGCAAAGGGCTATGAAGATGAAAATGGTCCAAGAATGGTTAATACCCCATGGTTTGAAGAGCCAATTCCTTTCCAGGAGGCTGCTGAGATTGGTACAAGAAAGGTTATTCAAGAACATTCGACTATAGGTGTTCTTATGACCACTGACGGTACTATCACAGATATTTCTAGAGATGCATATGTGGAAGCCGAAGAAAGGGTTGTAGCGGAGCTAAAAGAAGTAGGAAAACCATTTATAATGATTCTAAACTCTACTGATCCTTACTCCGAGGAAGCGCAACTTTTATCGGAGGAATTATCACAGAAGTACGATATCCCTGTTTTAGCGATGAGTGTTGCCAATATGAAGGATGATGATATTACAAGTGTTTTACGAGAGGTACTGTTTGAATTCCCGGTACATGAGGTAAATGTAAATCTTCCAAGCTGGGTAATGGTACTCAATGAGGACCATTGGTTAAGAAAAAATCTTGAAGAATCTGTTCAAGGAACAGTTCAGGATATTCGTCGCTTAAGAGATGTTCGAGTTGTGGTAGATCAATTTAAAGAATTTGAGTTTATTGATGATGCCACATTAGCAGATATGGATATGGGCTTAGGTGTAGCTGAAATTGATTTATTTGCTCCTGATGAGCTCTATGATCAGATACTGATGGAAGTTGTAGGAGTAGAAATTAAGGGTAAAGATCATCTTCTTCAATTGATGGTGGAATTCTCTACTGCGAAAGCGCAATATGATAAGGTTGCTGAAGCATTAGCAATGGTAAAACAAACCGGCTATGGAATTGCTACACCACAGTTAGAAGATATGACTTTAGATGAACCAGAATTAATTCGACAAGGCTCAAGATTTGGACTACGTCTTAAAGCAACTGCACCTTCTATCCATATGATAAAGGTAGATGTAGAATCAGAATTTGCACCGATTATTGGCTCAGAAACACAAAGTCAAGAATTGTTACGTTACTTAATGCAGGATTTTGAAGAAGACCCACTTAAAATGTGGAACTCCGATATTTTCGGTCGCTCTTTAGCGAGTATCGTTCGTGAAGGAATTTCAGCGAAATTATCGATGATGCCAGATAATGCTCGATATAAGCTTAAAGAAACACTAGAGAGAATTATAAATGAAGGAAATGGTGGATTAATCGCAATTATTCTTTAGGAATAATTGGAAATAAATAGGATGTTAGTCATAAAATGCGCTCTTTGAGTGCATTTTTTGTTATCTAATTAATGATTTTTTAAAAAAACCCTTGAATTTACTGGATTTGTATATTACGATATGCTTGTCACATAAAAATAAAGAAATCTTTTCAAATGAAGTATAAAATTAGTAAAAACGGGTAGACATTGATAATAATAGGAAACTCTTCCTTGGGAGGAGGTGAAGACATTGAATAAAACAGAATTGATTACTAAAGTAGCTGAAATGACAGAATTAACAAAAAAAGATGCAACAAAAGCTGTTGATGCTGTTTTTGCATCCATCTCTGATGCATTACAAGATGGAGATAAAGTTCAAATCATTGGTTTTGGTAACTTTGAGGTACGTGAGCGTTCTGCTCGTAAAGGTAGAAACCCTCAAACTGGTGAAGAGATCGAAATCTCTGCAAGCAAGGTGCCTGCATTTAAACCAGGTAAAGCTTTAAAAGATGTTGTTAAATAAGAATCATTACATAATTTAAAAAAGGGAGTCGCACTTGTGTGGCTCTTCTTTTTTGATTTTTCCCCAAATATCATGTTAAAATGATTTTGCTTTTGGTAACTGAAGGAGGTTTCAAGCATGAATCATGATTTAATAAAAGATGGTGTTAAATTAATTTTAAAGGGAATAGGGGAAAATGCAGAGCGCGAAGGCTTAATTGCAACACCTGATCGAGTCGCAAGAATGTATCAGGAGGTTTTCTCTGGTTTAGAGCAAGATCCAAAGGATTATTTTGATGTAGTATTTAGTGAAGAGTATGAAGAAGTTGTTTTAGTGAAGGATATTCCTTTTTACTCTATGTGTGAGCATCATTTGGTTCCTTTCTTTGGAGTGGCGCATGTGGCATATATTCCAAAGAACGGAAAGGTAACAGGATTAAGTAAATTAGCAAGAGCTGTCGAAGCGGTCGCAAAACGACCACAAGTACAGGAAAGAATGACAGATACGATTGCTAAAGCGATAATGGATAAATTAGAACCCCATGGTGTTTTTGTGATGATTGAAGCAGAACACTTATGCATGACGATGAGAGGGGTTAAAAAACCAGGTTCTAAAACAGTGACAACAACTGCATTAGGCAAGTATAAAGAAGATCAACAAATGAGAAGTGAACTATTACAACTTATCCGTGCATAAAGAAACGTATCCAAACTTAGTATTGCAATATTATAAGTTCTTATAATAAAATAATTATTAGACCTAGTCGGGACGTAGCGCAGCTCGGTAGCGCGCACCCTTGGGGTGGGTGAGGTCGCAGGTTCAAATCCTGTCGTTCCGACCATTAAATTCGATTGTACAGTACCTCTTTAGAGGTGCTTTTTTTATTTAATAGAGAAAAACTTTCTAAATAAAGAAAAAGCCGCCGATCTCGGCAGCCTATCCGTTAGTCTACTATTCAAATGAACCTGTTCTACCCTGCTCTAATCTTGTAACCCTTCTTGCGAGCTGATCATGTGCACGTTCTAGTTGTCGATACTGTCTTTCTAATCTAGTTACTCTTTGTTCTAAATCAGTGGACGGTGGAGTAGGAGGATATGTTGGTGGAGTGGGTTGGCTTGGTATAGGAATAATAAGAGTTTGACCTACATAAATAAAGCTTGGGTTAATAATACCATTAGCAAGCATTATCGCTTGTGGAGTAACCCCAAAACGTTGGGCGATAGACCATAAAGTATCTCCTGTACGAACTATATAAGTCATTAAAATCAACCTCCATTTAAACTATATAGACTTTAGGTGTTAGCTTCTATAGTTTATGGGATTGGGGGCAAGAATGTGCGAATGCACATTACCCAATTTTTATCGATAAAAAGTTGAAATCGTTTGCATTTTTTTTAATATAAAGTAAAATGAAAGAAGTTAAAATAGAGCAAAGCAAAACGAGAAACAGAGACGAGGGATAAATATGTCAAATTCAGATAATAGCTTTTTTATCATTAAAGCACTAGAAAATGGAGTTAATGTAATTGGGTTGACAAGGGGAAAAGATACGAAGTTTCACCATTTGGAGAAGCTAGACAAAGGTGAGATAATGATAGCACAATTTACGGAGCATACCTCTGCTGTTAAGGTTAGAGGAAAAGCAGAAATTACTACCTCCTTTGGTAATATAAAAACAGAAGAATAGCTTTATCAACAAGCTGGAAAAGAGCCGGCTTGTTTTTTTCATCGCATCTTGTTGATTAATGCTTGGCATAAGACAAGTTTTTTCTAATAAGATGTAATGGAGGTGTAAATTATGTTAAAAATAAGAACTTTATCAAAAGGTATGCTTTCAGCTTTAATTCTATCTGTAATTATTGCTTTAATGATTAGTTATATTCCTTACCAGCAGTTGATGAATTACAATCAGGCATTGCCAGTATTTAAGACGCAAACTATGGAATTGAATGATTATAATCTTGTGGATTTTGTAAGCATATTGCCAACAGATATTCCGATAAAAACAGTAATTTTTAAACAACAAAAGCTTGAGATTGATTTGGTTATCGACAAAAATAATCCATCACAGATAGAAAATATTTATCAAGATTTGTATTTTATCATTAAGCAAGGATTGGTGAATACTACAAATATTCATCAAATGGTATTGCGAGTTTTTGTAGGTGATAAAAACAGCTTATATGTTAGCACGATTGCACAAAAAAAAGATATTGCTAATAATTCTAAAATGATCCTTTATAAAAATACCGATTATAAAGCTTTTATTGAAAATTACTTTGGATTAACCTATGGAAACATTATGAAAATCAATTAAAACTGGGAATAAAACATTGTTGATAAAATCTGTTTCCTTGTTCATAATTATGTTATACTTGTTTTTGCAAGGACAAGTGTTATCTATAATAACGTGATTAACTTAAAAAAAAATATAATAAAGATCTTTCTTGTAGATAAGACTTTAAATCTGGGGGATCGAAATATGACATTGACGCATAGCTCTTTTCGTTTAGAAATAGATGAAATATCATCTGAAATTCATAAGTTAACCCAAAATTTATATATTGAAAAAAATGTAACCACCAAGCCTGATGTTCCTGCATTACGTATACAGCTGCTCAATCTTTTTTTACATGATGCTGCTGTTCCTAAGCAGTTAAGAAAGGCTTATTGTGTTACTGCTGGGCTTATTCAAATGGGCTTAGATTTACATGAGTCTATTACAGTTCAGAAGGAAATTCAGGATAAGGCAATTCGCAATCGACAATTATCTATTCTTGCTGGAGATTATTTTAGTAGTAAATACTATGCTTTGCTTTCACAATACAATCTGATTGATGGTGTGAAAAAACTTGCGAATGGAATTAAAAAGATAAATATTGCAAAGATGAGACTATATACCAATATTCAAAATGAAGAGATGTTATATAGTGATGAAATTTTAGAGGTTGTTAAAGAAAAAGAAAGCAGTTTGTACACTCAGTTTCTAGATGAAACATCCTCAGAATCAAGAAGAAACCAATGGCATCATCTGATTACTGATATGATAACATTATTTACCTTGTTAGATGAATTGCAACAAAAACAAAATTATCTTTACCGTAATCAGTTCTCATTTCATCTTGTGAATCATTATGCAAACTATAATGAAAAATTAGAGGTACAGAATTTAGTGTATTCAGAGCTAAAAAGCAAAATGAAAAAGCTTTATCTTAAATATGATATCCAAGGTAAGATTGAAGATATTATGCAACACCTTTATAATTCACTAAAAGAGAGAGTTGTTCAATTAGATAATCCTGCTATAATTGGTGAATTACAGCTGATGCTAGATCATTATGAAAGCACCTTTCAACTACAAATGAAAGTAGCTAAGGAAATTTAATTGGAGGGAAAATAGTGGGGAAATCTGTTTATGTACGTGGTAAGAAAAAAGAGGAATTTGTACACTCAGTCTTTGAAGATATTGCTGAGAAATATGATTTAATGAATACTTTACTCAGCTTCAGACGTCACAAAAGCTGGCGCAATTTTACAATGAAGAAGATGAATGTTCAATTGGGTGAGACTGCTCTAGATGTTGCATGTGGTACTGCGGATTGGACAATCGCATTAGCAAAGGCTTCAAAAACAGGGAAAATTAAAGGTTTGGATTTTAGTCAAAATATGCTTAATGTTGGCAAGAAGAAAGTTGAAGAACTCGGATTTGCAGAACAAATTGAATTGATTCAAGGTAATGCAATGGAGATTCCATATGAGGATAATTCTTTTAATCATGCGACCATTGGTTTTGCATTAAGAAATGTTCCTGATATAGAAAAAGTTTTATCGGAAATGATGAGAGTAGTAAAGCCAGGGGGAAAGGTAGTATCACTAGAGCTTTCAAAACCAACATGGCCACCTTTTCGAAAGCTTTACTTTTTTTACTTTTATAAACTATTACCTTTACTAGGCAAAATTTTTGCGGATCGTTTTGAACAATATGCTTGGTTGCCTGAATCTCTAACTAATTTTCCAGATCAACAAGAACTCGCGGATATTTTTAGGAAAGTAGGACTAAAAAACGTAGAGGTTTATCCTTTAACAGGTGGAATAGCTGCACTTCATATTGGTTATAAAGAAGAGAAATAAATAAAAAATTATAAAAATAAAGGTGGAGCAGATGTCATTAATCGGTGTTTTCAACAAAGTGAAAAAAGATATAAAAGCAATTGAAAAGGAGATCTCTGAATCCATTTCAACTGATCAAAGAGATTTATATCTTGCTTCTACCCACTTGTTAAAAGCAGGGGGAAAAAGAATTAGACCAATTTTTGTTTTACTTTCTGGTCGGTTTGGTGACTATAATTTTGAAAATGTAAAAAAAGTAGCGGCTTCGTTAGAGCTTATTCATATGGCTACCCTTGTTCATGATGATGTAATTGATGACGCTGAGAAAAGGCGTGGAGATTTAACGGTCAAAGCTCAATGGGATAATAAGGTCGCCATGTATACTGGCGATTATTTATTGGCAGAGGCCTTGATGAAGATTACAGAGATTGAAAAACCGGAAATTCATCAAACTTTATCGAAATCTATTGTGAGAATGTGTGAAGGAGAGATTGATCAAATTAGGGACTTTAATGATTGGAATCAATCCTTCAAAAATTATTTGCTTCGGATAAAAAGAAAGACTGCCCTTTTGATTGCAATATCTTGTAAACTAGGCGCACTTGTTACTGATGCAGATCCAAAAACGGTGCGTAGACTTTACCGTTATGGATATAATGTTGGGATGGCCTTTCAAATAATAGATGATATTTTAGATTTCACTGGAACAACAGAACAGTTAGGTAAGCCGGCAGGTAGTGATTTAAGACAGGGTAATATTACACTACCAGCACTTTATGCATTACACTATTCAAAGGAAAAAGATCTTTTACGAGAAATTATCAATAATAATCAATTAGAAGAAAAGATAGACGAAGTTATTACTATTATTCGTCAATCGGAAGGAATTGAGTTTTCTAAAAAAATTGCACAGCAATATATTCAGAAGGCGAAAGATGCGGCACTGTCCTTGCAGAATATTCCAGAACGTAAAATGCTTTTAGAAATAAGCGATTTTATTGGGGAAAGATCTTACTAAAAGACTATTATAAAAATAGTCTTTTATTTTTTATCATTTAAATTTTTCAGACTGTTGCAATAATATTAAAAATTTGTTAAAATTTCGTTGGCGATAAGATATAAACTTTATGAGAAAAAGTGGGGGAAAAACATGGAGAGAACGTTCTTAATGGTTAAACCAGATGGTGTACAAAGAAATTTAATTGGCGAAATTGTGGCTAAGTTTGAAAAAAAGGGCTTTCAGTTAGTTGGAGCTAAATTGATGAAGATTGATGAAGAGCTTGCAGGAAAGCATTATCAAGAGCATGTAGAGAAGCCATTTTTCGGTGAATTAGTAGATTTTATTACTTCTGGTCCTGTTTTTGCAATGGTTTGGGAAGGAAACAATGTAGTTAGTGTTGCTAGAAATATGATGGGAAAAACCAACCCAGCTGAGGCTTTACAAGGTACTGTAAGAGGCGATTACGGTTTAACAGTTGGAATGAATATTATTCACGGTTCTGATTCAGTCGAGAGCGCTGTTCGTGAAATTGGTCTTTTTTTCAAGGAAGAAGAGCTATTATCCTATGATAAAGTAATTAATCGTTGGGTTAAATAATAATTCTTAAAATAATATGATATAACTTAAGCATCCATGATCTGGATGCTTTTTTAATACAAGGATTTTAGGATTCTTTCGCGAATATACATAATGGAATATTGATTACAAACTAAGAGGAGAAGGCTAGATGACCAATTTAGATAATGATTACTTACAATTCATTCAATTATTTAAAAAGAAAACAGGAATCGACTTAAGCGCTTATAAAGAGGCGCAAATGAAAAGAAGGTTGACCTCTCTAAGAAATAAACGAGGGTTTGATAGCTTCAATGAATACTTTCAGGCGATAAACAAGGATGAGAAACTCTATTATGAGCTACTAGATCGGATGACAATAAATGTATCTGAGTTTTTCAGAAATTCAGGAAGATGGCATGTTTTAGGAGAAAAAATTATTCCTTTATTAATAAATAGTAAGCCTCTAAAACTTTGGAGTGCAGCATGCTCAACAGGCGAAGAGCCTTATTCATTAACCATGTTAATGAAGCATCAATTTCCACATGTAAATTTTGACCTAGTTGCCACAGATATTGATGATGGAGCAATAAAGAAAGCAAAGGAAGGAATTTATGGAGAAAAAGCAATAGCCGAGGTTCCAAAACCTATTTTATCTAAATATTTTATGGTGAAAGAGAGTTTATATCATGTTTTACCAGAAATTAAAAATAAAGTGGTTTATCGTAAACATAATCTTTTATCAGATCAATTTGAACCTAATTTAGATTTAATTATTTGCCGAAATGTGATGATTTATTTTACTGAAGAAGCAAAACATGAATTATATCAAAAATTTAGTGATGCTTTAAAGCCTGGTGGTATCTTGTTTGTTGGAAGTACAGAGCAAATTTTTAATCCAAGGCAATATAATCTTGAAGCAATTGACACATTTTTTTATCGAAAAAACAGTTCTCTCTAATTGAAAAATTTGGTACACTACGGTTATTAATATTTTAAGATTCTTTTAACTTTTCAGAATAAGGATTGGGAGAGTTTATATGATGAGTTTAATTTGTAGTGTACTAGTTGCTGTAATTTTTTATCGATTAGGGATTAAAAGTTTATTTAGAAGTCGTATTCTTGCAGATAAGAACGCGGACTTAATTGCATATGCTAGCCTAATGCTAAGTGGTGTCACTATTGCACAATATATAACTATTGAATTTATTCCATACTTATTTCATCCATCATATTGGGAGTTTGTATTTATCGCTACCCTTGCTTCTATATTAACCGGTGAATATATTTATTATAGAAATTTTCATCTAATAAAAAGAGCTTTAAATCAGTAAAAATTGCATGAGGTATAAGATTGGTTCTTTTGTCCTATACTAATTATCAATAGAATCCTTCTGCGGAGGTATACAATGGACAAAAGAATAATTGTTGATGCCTATTATCGTGGTTTAATTACGAAAGAAGAATGTACAAAGTTACTTGGCTTTGATCCAACTCTACTAGAGCATGAAAATGAAGGATATAGGACTAGTAACGCATAACACCAATGAGTTTAGGGCGTTAAAGAAAAGGTTTAGATTAGCAGAAGCGACTAATCTAAACCTTTTCTTATTTTATTGAATAGGAAAGCATAAAATTTCCTTAAATATAGTATAAAATTTACAGATTTTATAATATAATTATTTTTAAAATTATTTAGGAGGGCTTCTTAATGAAGTTTCTAACGGCTGGAGAATCACATGGACCACAATTAACTGCCATAATTGAAGGAATTCCAAGTGGATTTACTATATCAATTGATAAAATAAACCGGATTTTGAAAAAGAGACAGGGCGGTTATGGTAGAGGAAGAAGAATGGAAATTGAAAGTGACCAAGTGACAATTTTAAGTGGTGTGCGATTTGGTAAAACAACAGGTGCTCCAGTAACTTTGGCGATTGAGAATAAAGACTACTCACATTGGAAAAAAATAATGAGTATTTATTCAGAAGACGAAAACAATGAGAGGAGGGTTTCCAAGCCAAGACCAGGTCATGCAGATTTAAATGGAGGGCTAAAGTACAATTTGAAGGATTTAAGAGATGTTCTAGAACGCTCTAGTGCAAGGGAAACAGCAATTCGTGTTGCAGTCGGTGCTTTAGCACGACAACTATTGGAACCCTTTCAAATTCACTTTTTAAGTCATGTTATTAATATAGGTGGAATAACCGCTGATAGTTATCTGGAGCTAGAGCTTACTAGCTTAGAAGAAATGAAAAATCAAATTGAAGAATCAGAGGTTCGTTGTATAAGTCCGCACAAAAGTGCGGAGATGATAAAAGTAATAGATAGGGCCAAAACCAATGGGGATACAGTTGGAGGAATAGTAGAGGTAGTAGTAACTGGTATACCAGTTGGTTTAGGCAGTCACGTCCATTGGGATCGTAAATTAGACGGAAGATTAGGTCAAGCAATCTTAAGTATTCAAGCCTTTAAAGGAGTAGAAATTGGAATAGGGTTTGATGCTGCCAATCGTTTTGGTTCAGAGGTTCATGATGAAATTGTTTACTCAAAAGAAAGAGGCTTTTATCGGGTAACCAATCGGGCAGGGGGGATTGAAGGGGGAATGTCCACAGGAGAACCTATTGTGGTTCGAGGAATCATGAAACCAATCCCTACATTGTACAAGCCGCTGTATAGTGTCGATATAGACACCAAAGAGCCTTTTCAAGCAAGTATTGAGCGGTCAGATGCTTGTGCAGTGCCTGCAGCAAGTATAGTGGCAGAAAATGTGATAGCATTTGAAATAGCGAATCATTTTTTTGAAAAGTTTTCTGGAGATTCTTATCAAGAAATTAAAGGGCAATTTGAAATCTTTCAAAGCCAAGTAAAGGAATATTAGGATGAAGATTTTAGAGGTAAAAACTACCCAACGACAATACCCTATGATAATTGGAACTGATGTAGTAAATAATATCGAAGATTTTTTAAAGAGTGTGAGTATTACCACCAACAGAAAGCTATTATTAATTACTGACCAGCAGATTGAAAAATTGTATGGGGACAAAGTTAGGAAGCTATTATTGAATTACAACTTATTTTCTTATGTTGTAAGCCAAGGTGAGAATTCAAAGTCTCTAAGTCAGATTGAAAAAATCATAACCTATGCTATAGAAAACGGATTGGATCGTTCCTCTGTAATTATTGCATTAGGAGGAGGAATGATAGGAGATTTAGCAGGCTTTGCAGCAGCAATCTATATGAGAGGGATTGAGTTTGTTCAAATCCCTACTACCATCTTAGCTCATGATAGTAGTATAGGTGGAAAGGTTGCCGTGAATCATTCTTTAGGTAAAAATATGATTGGTGCTTTTCATCAACCTAAATTGGTGATTTATGATACTTCTTTTTTAAAAACATTACCTATAAAAGAAGTGAAATCGGGTTTAGCAGAATTAATAAAGCATGGTTTAATTAAAGATAAAGAGTTTGTCGAGTGGCTAGTTAAATATTCTGTGGAATTAACTCAATTAAGGGTAGATTATTTAAACGAGGCCTTATATAGAGGTTCGAAAATCAAGGCAGATGTCGTTTATGAGGATGAACATGAATTAGGAATTCGGGCAATACTTAATTTTGGTCATACGTTTGGCCATGTTATAGAGTCTATTTCTAATTATCAATATTCTCATGGAGAAGGAGTAGCCATTGGAATGATTTATGCCGCGAGGATTGCTAATGAAATGGGGTTAATTTCCTATGATTTAGTGGAACAATATATCGCGTTAATACAAAAGTTCGGTTTACCAACAACGATTCCCACGCATTATCAAGCTACTGAAATGCTAGCGATTATGTTAAGGGATAAAAAATTTGAGCAACATCAAATAAGAATGGTCTTACCAACTGAAATAGGTAAAGTAGAAATTGTAAAAGGGATATCTAAGGAGTTTCTTTTAAAGGTAATGGAGGATGTAAAAGGATAGGAGGAAGAAAAGATGGAGATGAGGATTAATCCGGTTTCTTCAATTAGAGGGACTATCATAGTACCAGGAGATAAATCGATTTCACATCGTTCAATAATGTTGGGTTCCTTGTCGACTGGAATTACTAGGATAGAAGGATTTCTTAATGGTGAAGATTGCTTAAGTACAATTAATGTTTTTCGGCAGCTTGGTATTGCAATTGATAGAATTGCTGAAACCTCCTATCAAATAGAAGGTAAGGGATTAAACTCTTTAAAAGAACCAGATCAGGTTCTTGATGTTGGTAATTCTGGCACTACTATTCGTTTAACAACGGGTATCCTTGCAGGACAAAATTTCCATAGTGTTATTACCGGGGATGAATCAATTATTAAAAGACCAATGAAACGAGTGACTGATCCTTTAAAAGCAATGGGTGCAATCATTGATGGAAAGGAGCAAGGAAGATTGGCTCCTTTATCGATTAGGGGTGGCACTTTAAAGGGAATTACTTATCATTCACCAGTTGCAAGTGCACAAGTAAAATCAGCATTGTTGTTTGCAGGTCTTTTCGCTGATCAACAGACAGTCATTACAGAACCTTCCTTATCAAGAGACCATAGTGAAAAAATGCTAAAACAGTTTGGTGCTAAATTAGAAATAAAGGATCAACAAGTAACGATTTGGCCTAATCCTAAATTAGAAGGACAGCATTTACAGATACCAGCGGACTTTTCATCAGCAGCTTTCTTTATTGCAGCTGCACTATTAGTGCCTAATAGTGAATTAAGAATCAAAAATGTAGGAGTAAATCCTACTCGTATTGGTTTTTTAGAGGCTGTTAAACTAATGAAAGGTAATATCGAAATGGAGAATTTGCGGTATTATGGGGAAGAGCCTGTTGCAGATATTGTAGTGCAGTCTAGTCAGCTTGAAGCCATTACTTTGGATGGAGAATGGATACCTAAATTAATTGATGAACTTCCTTTATTTGCTGTCTTAGCAAGTCAAGCAGAGGGGATAACTAGAGTAGAGGATGCAGAGGAGCTTAGAGTAAAGGAAACAGATCGAATTAGTACTATTATTAGCGAAATGAATAATGTGGGTGTTGTAATGGAAGAACTGAAGGATGGTTTTGTTGTTCAAGGAAAGCAAGCTATTCTTGGTGGAAGAGTAGACACTCATTTTGACCATCGAATTGGAATGGCTATGGCTATAGCTGGATTAATTGCTAAGGAACCAATTATAGTGGATAATTGGGAGGCAATCAATATTTCATTCCCAAGTTTTATGAAAATATTAGATGAAGTAATTTAATAATAATTATAAATATTTAAAATATTCAGAATATTATATTGACTTTAAATTAAACTGTTTTTATACTATGGATAGGAAGGTTGGTTTCTCTCCGCTCCTATCCTACTTGTATTATATCGGATGTACCGATGCCACACATGTAAAGGTGTGGTTTTTTTGTTTTTCACAAAATTATTTATTGACGAGGTACTGCATTAAAAGATATTCTAAAATAGATAGTATTTCATATAATATTTACGGTATTTAATATACAGACGAAACTTTCCTCGTTCAGTGAAGTCTATATAAAAGAGATAGATTAGACTAACTGTCTGGGAATTCGGACCTAAAGGGGGTTCTCGAATGACTGATTCTCAAATTATACGTGAAATTAAGGATGGCAATATAGAGTTATATGCTGTATTAATTCAACGATATGAAAAAAAGATTAATTCTTTTATCCATCATTTGATAGGAAGTAATCGGGCAGATATTTTCCCGGAAGATTTATGCCAGGAAACATTTTATAAAGCATTTAAAAGTTTACATACATTTAGAGATGAGGATGCTACATTTCAAACATGGTTGTATACTATTGCGAGAAATAGTACATTAAGTGAACTAAGAAAATTAAAGCATAAGGAAGTTTTAATAGATGATCATCAGCAGTTAGCGCAAACCGCTACTCATTTACTGCCAGAACAAGAAATACTAAAAAATGAAAAAGTACAAAAGGTAAGAGAAGCAATTAATAGTTTACCAGAAAATCAACGTTCTGCCCTCATACTTAGAGAATATGAACAGCTTGATTATAAAGAAATAGCACTAATTCTCAATTCTACTGTAAGTGCTGTAAAGTCACTATTATTTAGAGCGAGAACTAGTATTAAAGATCAATTAGAGTCTTATATATTTGAAAATCATCTACCAGAATTTGAAGTGTAATTGAATCACTACTCACTTTGGATAAACTATTAGAAAGAAAGTGGAAAAATGGTACCCAAAGAATATCATCCTTCAACAGCTACAAGTGATATATCTAAAATGGTAATGGAGAAAATTAAAACAGAAAATAAATGGTCCTTCCCAGAATATCAGCAAAATAAAAAGAAGAGCCTATCAAACACAAAGGTTTTAAGCTCATCACTAATTATTGTGTTTTTATTAGTTATCGCAATGAGCTTTATCGTTGTTCCTCCAAATCAGGAGAAAGCAGCAAATGATTTTGCCAAGCCCCAAGAGCTTGTTACTTTGATTAATGCTACTGCCTTTGCAAAATCCTTATCCAATATCGATTTCACTGAAATAAATGAAGGAATGGTTGCAAGTATTGGGGAACCTGCAGTATATGACACTACCCCATATAATTGGTTTCAAATTTTAATCATTTTAATTATCCTAGGTAGCTCAATGATAATATTATTTATTAGTTGGTTATCTAGAGAAGAAAATCAACCATAAAAATTTTTAAGCCACACATTCGTGTGGTTTTTCTAATACTTTAATAAAGTTTAAGTTCTTTAAAGGAATAAAGTATCAGAAAAACTAAGGCTTTCGCTATAGACTTGGCGATAAGCCAAGTTTTTCTAATCGTAGGGAAAGTTAATCCCTCTTTGCGAAATTGGAAAGTTGATGAAGAATATTATATTATAGAACTAAGAAAACGATCTGTTCGTAGTTTGAAAGGTGAGTGGAGAGAGCAATGAAAAATTTTTCGCAGCATTTAGATTTAATTATGGCCGATTTAGAAGCCGGACAATATGAAAAGGGTTTAAAGGGTTTAGAAGAGTTGGAATCAGTTTCCAAAAAAGAAGAAGAACGACTTGAAATATGTAATATTTATTTATTACTTGGCTTTGTAGATAAGGCAAAGGAGATATTAAAGGATTTAGAACAGAATTCTAATTACCCAATTGAAATTAATCGATTAAAAGCACAAGTCGAATATAAAGAGGGAAATTTTGATCAGGCACAAGAATTGATGCATGAAGTAATCGAACAGCAAGTAACTGAGCAAGATTTAGTGTTTATGTCTCAGCTATATTTTGATGATGGATTACCAGAAGTCTCATTAAATTATATAAATAAGGCATTAGCGATAAACGATAGAGAGCCTTTTTATTATTATCAAAAAGGAGTATACTCTTTTGAACTTGGTAATATGGAGGAAACAATTGATTGCTTTAGTCAAGCATTAGATTTGGCACCAGAGGAATTATTGTATCAGTTAGCGCTTGGTGAAACTTATTTTCAATATGGAAAGTTTGAAGAAGCCTTGGAGCAATATGATCAAGTATTAGAAAAATCACCTAATCAAGAAGAAGCACTTTTTCTAAAAGGGATGTTATTAATCCAAATTAATCAGGTAGAAGATGGGATTTTCTATTTAGAAAAAGTGGCTGAATTACAACCAGAAAATCTAGATTTGTTAATTTCATTAGCAGATGCTTATAAGCGAAATCAACGTTATGAAAATAGTTTGGAAATATTGAAAAAGATCTTAAACTATGATGAATTTCATTTGCCAGCCTTAAGAAGGCTTGGAGAGATTTATTTATATCATGAAGATTGGGAAAAAGCAAAAGAAACCTTGGATATTGCTTTGTCGATTGACCCTGAGGATTATAGCCTTAAGCTCATGTATGCTAAAATCTTAAAGGCATATGGTGATGTTCAAGAAGCAATCAAGCAATATGAGGATATTCAGGAAGTAGCACCTTTTGAAGGAGAACTATGTAATAATCTAGGGGATCTCTATTTGAAGAGTGGAGAAATAGAAAAAGCGATAAATTGCTATGAAGAATATTTAAAAATGGAGTCAACCTATACTGTGATGAATCAATTAGCAGCCTGCTATGCAGAATTGAAAAACTATTCGAAGGCATTAGATGTAATTAAGACTTCCTTAGAAGTGAATCCTAATCAAGAAAGTCTTGTTACAATAAAAGACCAGCTTGAAGGCTTATTAAAGTAAATAACAAGGAAGAATGGGAAGTGAGGGTTTATACCTTGCTTCTTTTTTTTGTTTAAAGAATATTTTTTGCTGAAAATGAAATAATAGTAAAAATTGGAATAAGGGGATGATTGCATTGAATTTAAATGAAATGTTAATTTATGCCGATTTTCAACATATTAACAATATAGTGGATCACTATCATTGTCAATGTGATCGTCATTCTAAAACAGATATGGTACAAGCCATTCTATTTAAGCTTCTGCGAAAGGACACCTTAAGAGAAATTATTTTACAAGCAGATCGTGAAGATTTAACCTTTATCCAACTGTTATATTTAGATTCTAGAACAAAATATACCATTGAAGATTTGTTGGCAAAGGCGAAACAAGCACTTGATCTACATCAAATGGATCGAAAACCACGTGAACTTGTACTTTCTGGGTTGAAAAAAGGTTGGATTTTTCAAGGAGTAGGAAAGAAAAATGCACTAGTTTATCTTGTACCTGAGGATTTTAAAAATCGAATTTTAGAAACCATTCATCAAAAGGCGAAGGAAGAGTTAAATCGTGCAGATGATGTACCATTTTATCGAGATGAAACAGATTTAATCTTGTCGGATTTACATATTTTTTTAAGCTATGTTAAAAATGAAGAAATACTTCTAACTTCAGAAGGTAATATATATAAAAGACAGCAACAGCTTCTATTTAGATTGTTACATATTAAAGAAGAAATCATCAAAAAACAAGCATGGAGATTTGGGTATGGTCGTCGATATAATGAATATCCAGACCGTTTTTCCTTGATTTATGATTATGCTTATTATTTCAAATTAACCGAGGAGAGCGCAAATGGATATTTACAATTGACTTCAAATGGTGAGAAATGGCTACATGAGATCTCCCCATCAAAAGAAAAAATGAATCTATATCGTTTCTGGCTACGTTTATATAAGTATCCAATTTCCTTTTTGCCGTTGATTGTGAAATACATCGATTTGGTTGCATATAAAGAATGGGTTCAATTGGATCAGCTTGAAAGGAAATTAATGTTCTGGATTAAGGAGCATTATTATGAAACAACAGAAATAGTATTTCAAGAAAGAATTATTAAGATGTTACATCATCTTGGTGTACTAAAAATTGGGAATATAGAGCACAACGTATATATCCGTGTAACTGATGAAGGTCATCATTGGATTAATGGAATAGAAGGATTTCATGTTAAAGAAATTAATATCACAAAATAAGAATAAATAATAATGCACCAAAAATTTAAAGGTTTTTCATAGGTATGAATCGAATGAATACAGTAAAAGATGGATAATACATCTTAAGGAGGAAATCGTATGCTGTATCCATTCCAAGATAAAAAGCCTGCCATAAGCAAAGACGTTTATCTAGCTGATGGTGTCAAAGTGATTGGCGATGTAGAGATAAAGGATCATTCTAGTGTTTGGTTTAATAGTGTATTGCGAGCTGATTTAGCGCCAATATTGGTTGGAGCTAATACCAATATACAAGATCTTAGTGTAATTCACGTAAATAGGAATCAGCCGACAATAATTGAGGATAATGTAACAATTGGTCATTCTGTTGTACTTCACGCATGTACAATAAAAAAAGGATCATTAATTGGTATGGGATCCATTATTTTAAGCGGAGCAGAGATTGGAGAGTACACGTTAGTAGCTGCTGGTACTTTAGTACCTGAAAATAAAAAATTTCCTTCAAAGGTTCTATTAATGGGTTCACCAGCAAAGATAATTCGAGAATTAAACTTAGAAGAACTTGAGATGATGAAAAAAACAAATGAAAGCTATATAAATAAAGGAAAAGAGTATTTACAAGTAAAAAAAGTAGATGAATTGTAAAAAAATTAATAAAATTTTTTGGTTTCCTGAATATAATATAAAACCACCAACATAATTATAAAGTAGGAGGTAGGCACTCAAAATATGATTTCTCTACAAGACAAGAAAGCTTTTATCAACTGGTTTTTGGAAAACTACACAATTGCCAAAAGAGAAGCTGCTTGGCTATTAACTTACATCGCGTCTAATCATCAATTATTAGAAAAGGCACATTTTGTTGAGGATGTTCAAGGCCTACCCAAATCAATTCAGATTGCAACTGAGTGTGTGACAATGACACCCTTTAAATTTTACAAAAATAATCGTGTAACTCCAGATGTGGAAACAGCCTTTTTAGACATTCGTTCCAATCCAGATGAAGAAATATATATTGGGTTATTTTTTAAAAACCGGGATCAATCCCCGGAATATGCCACGATATTGGAGGGTAACCCGATGGAAAAACAAAAATTGATTAAAGATTCATTACTGGATTTAATGGCAGAGCTTGTACTTGATCATTCCATACGTACTCACACCAAAGAAAAATTATATCAGGAGATTGATCAGGCTTTAGCAGATGGCGATAAAAAGAGATTTCTACTGTTAACTGAGCAACTAAACCTTATTTTAAAAGAGGAAAATAAATAGCATTTTAAAACCTGAGTGATATCTCAGGTTTTTTTTTGGTAATCTTTGCATTTCTTTGTTAAAATAATAATAATTAATGAACATTTATTAGAAATAGAATAGGGGAATTAGGCTAATGACAAAATTATTTGAAACAATTGAATATTATTTACAACAACGTTGGTTTATTCTTACATTAATCGTAATCAACTTTTTAGGAACTATTTACGGTTTTTATTGGTATAAGAATCAATTATTACAAACTCCAACGGAATGGCTTATTTTTGTACCAGATTCACCTACTTCTAGTATGTTCTTCACTATTTTTTTGATTTTATATTACTTTAATAAAAAAAGTCCATTTATTGAGGCAATGGGTTCCATTACCGCTTTTAAGTACGGCATCTGGGCCGTTGTTATGATTTTATGGGGAGCATGGGCAGAAGTGCCCTCAATAACTAAAATAATAATGGTTGAAACTATTAGCTGGACAGATGTGATGCTGATGCTATCTCATTTAGGCATGGCAGTGCAGGCAATTCTTTTCTTTCATAAATACCATTATGGATTCTTCGCCATTTTATTTGTTGGAACATGGACATTACTAAATGATTTTTACGATTATACAAAAGATATTCATCCTTGGTTGCCATACACGATTAGTGATATTGATTTTACAGTAGGTCAATTCACTATATTTTTAAGTGGCTTTACACTGCTATTATTTTACTTTTTATCGCTTTTACGAAGAAAATTAGCATAAATTTGTACAACCCCAATATGTATAACATGAGGGGTGAATCAAATGTTGAAAAAACTAGGATTTGTAATGAGCTATATATTACTATTTTCACTTATATTCCAGCCAATATTAATTTTTGCAAATGAAAATGAAGAACCTTTAGAGGGTAAAATTGAACGTCTGACTATTGAATTACTTGAAGCGGTGAAAAAGCAGCAGTTTGGAGAAGCAAAGCAAATTATTGAGGATATTTCAATTTTATTTCCAACGATGAAATATGATGGATTAACGACGGTTGAGGGAATAGAAGCAATCTCATCAGCGATTATTCAAGTGAAAGGTGAGTTAGCAGCTCTTCAGCCAAAATATGATACTGCCCTTTATCACACTACTCAATTATATCTAGCAATTGATGCTTTATTTCATCCTTCACAGCCAATTTGGAATCGCTATTATTTCAGAATTAATAAAGATATTGAGCAAATTCAAAATTCACTTGCTTCAAAAAATCAAAAGGAATTTCAAGAGTCCTTACAACTATTACAATCTCATTATCTCTTGATTAAACCATCCCTTTATGTCGTAAGACCACCATATATGATAGAAAAGATAGATTCGTTAATTATTGCGATTTCAACTCAAAGTGACAAACAAAAAGCGTGGTTAGTAACTCAATTGCAAAAGGAATTTGAACTTATATTCAGTGGCAAGGAAGAAGAAGTGTTTGGAAATCAAATTGCTCAAAATAATTTTTGGAAAACTTCCTTTGGAATGGCTTTGGTTATTTTTGTTGTGCTTAGCTATGTAATATGGAAAAAATTCAAAGGAGAACACGTATATTAAAGAAACTAAATAAAAAAATAAAGCTTAGAGTAGACTAAGCTTTATTTTTTTTCAAATCCTTCTCCTAATACATCATGGACATCATTAACTACAATAAAAGCACTTTGATCGACTGCATGAACAATTTTTTTCAGGCGTGAAAGCTCGTTTCTACTTACTACACAATACAAAACCTCTTTATCACTTCCTGTATAGCCTCCTCTACCTTTTAAAAGGGTAGCACCTCTATCCATTTCCTTCATGATCTTATCTGCAATTTGTGGAGCATGATCAGAAATAATTGTTGCTGCTTTTGCAGCATATGCTCCTTCTTGCACAAAATCAATTACTCTTGCACCAATAAATACGGCAATTAAGGTATACATTGCTTTATCTAATGAAATAACAAAGGCAGAGGTTCCAATGACAATCGCATCAAAGGCAAACATGGTTCGCCCCATACTAATGCCAAAATACTTAAAGGCTAAACGAGCAATAATGTCCACTCCACCAGTGGTACCTCCAAAACGAAAGATAATACCTAGACCTACACCAATAGAAACACCAGCATATAATGCGGCTAATAGTAAATCATCCATTGGCTTTTGAAAGCTTTCTGTTATCCAAAGAAAAAGAGAGACCAAAAGGGTACCAATAATGGTATAGATCATAGAAGAAGAACCTAGCTTATACCAGCCAAATATAAACAACGGTATATTTAAAATTAAAATAATAATACTTGGAGACCAATTAAACTCATAATTTAATAAAAGCGCAATTCCAGTAAAACCACCTTCTAAAAGTTGGTTTGCAATGTTAAAATAATTAATTCCGAAAGAGAATATAAATGCTCCTATGGAAATAAAAAACAGATTTTTCGCATGCACCAAGATGTTTGATTTATTCATATCTAACCTCCATTTTGACTCAATTATGCAGAAGTACCTAGTAGTGTTACAAAATTATTATACAGATTATTGGTAAATGATAGCAACCAATAATAGAAAGAATTTTTCCAATCGTACTAATCCTATGAAAAAACGGATTAACTGTGAATTAAGATTTGATTTCTCTGCGAAAATTAGATAGGATTACAATTAAGAATGTACTGCTTTTAATGGATTTTCTCCTACACAGAAAAAGAGTTTTACTCATATACTATGTCATAGGCCAAGATGAAATTGAACCAAAAAAGGTGTGATGGCATTTGTGTACGGGTAAAGCATTTCTTAAAGAGGCTTATCATGCCCTGTTTCAAAATGACTTCCAAAAAGCGATAGAAGCCTTTAAAAAGGCGATTCGCCAAGAGCCTAAGAATCCCTTATACTATTATAAGCTTTCAATTACCTATGCTAGGAATGGCGATATTCCTTTAGCTTTAGATGCAGCAAATCAAGCACATGAATTAGAACCTGAAAATCAAAATTATCGTTATCATGTTCAAATATTACAATCCAAATATATTGTGTATACCGCATCCAATTTAATGAAAAAGCATCTACTAACCTATGAACTAGAAAAGATGTTAATTCGTGCAAAGGAATTGGATCCATTGAACATAGAAGCATACCTTTTGTTAGGCATTTTTTATGGAGAAAATTTTCAACTCACCAAAGCAATGAAGGAATTCAATAAAGTTCTGCAGTTAGATCCATTTCATCAAAACGCGAAAACATTACTAGAACATTATATAAAAAAATATTCGGGGTGAAATCATGAAAAAATTAAGAGTACTTGTAGCAGGAGCTAAGGGTAGAATGGGGCAGGAAGTTATTCAGATGGTAACAAAGGATGATGAGCTTGAATACGTAGGAGGAGTAGATTTGCAAGCTTCAGAAGAAAGTACTCCTCCTATTTATCAAAGCGTAGAAAAGGCAATTATTGACCTGAAGCCAGATATTTTAGTAGACTTTACTATTCCTCAATCTGTTCGAAACAATATGGAGATTGCTATTCAAATGGGGGTAAGTCCAGTTGTCGGAACGACCGGATTAACACAACAAGATATTCATGAATTGGACAAGCTAGCAAAAGAATATAAAATTGGTGGTTTAATCGCTCCTAACTTTTCCATTGGAGCAATCTTGATGATGAAATTTTCAGCTGTTGCTGCAAAATATATGCCTCATGTAGAAATAATTGAGATGCACCACGATAAAAAATTAGATGCCCCATCTGGTACTGCTATTAAAACTGCAGAATTAATTGAGAAAGAAAGAAAAGCAATAATGCAAGGTCATCCTGAAGAAAAAGAAATTATTGCTGGAGCACGAGGTAGTGAATATTCAGGATTTCGTATTCACAGTGTAAGATTACCAGGTTATGTTGCACATCAAGAAGTGATTTTTAGTGATGTAGGACAAACCTTAACTGTTCGTCATGATTCAATGAATAGAGAATCCTTTATGCCTGGAGTGAACTTAGCCATTAAAAAAGTGAAAAGTTTTGAAGGGATTGTTTATGGTTTAGAACATTTTATAGAATAGAAATTAGGGATAGGAGCGGCTACTATGAACATTGCTTTAATTGCTCACGATAATAAAAAAGTAGATTTAGTTAATTTTATGATTGCTTATGAACCGATTTTTAAAAACCATTCTTTATTTTCCACCGGAACAACTGGCAAAAGAATCATGGATGAAACTAAATTAGAAATACATAGATTGATGTCTGGGCCACTTGGTGGGGATCAACAAATTGGTTCCATGGTTGCTGAAAACCGAATTGATCTAGTCATATTTTTCCGAGACCCATTGACCGCACAACCTCATGAACCAGATATTATTGCTTTATTAAGACTATGCGATGTATACAATATCCCCCTTGCAACCAACGCAGCCACAGCAGAACTATTAGTGAGAGCATTAGAAAAAGGGGATTTTGCTTGGAGAGAGATTGTGAGTAGTAATCATAATAAGTAAAAAAGAACGGGGAACTTTTACTAAAAAATTAGTATGGTTCCCTTATTTATCGTGAAGAAGTAAAGGAGAAACAGATGGAATTATTCAATATCGGTAAAAAAATAATCATCCAATTAAAAAATAATGGCCATCAAGCGTTTTTTGTAGGTGGAGCAGTAAGGGACTTATTATTAAAGCGAACAGTTCATGATATTGATATTGCCACTAGTGCTTTGCCTGAAGAGGTAAGTCAATTATTTAAGAAGGTCATTCCTACAGGACTTAAACATGGCACGGTAACAGTGATTGTTGATAAAATTCCATTTGAAGTAACAACATTTAGAAAAGAAGGGAATTATACGGATTTTAGACATCCGGAGCAGGTTTTTTTCGTTAATGATTTAGAAGAAGATTTAGGTAGAAGAGATTTTACGATGAATGCGATGGCGATGGATGAAAATCAACAAATTGTTGATCCATTTCATGGTCAGGTAGATTTAAATCAAGCAACAATTAGGACTGTAGGGAATGCAAAAGAACGATTTCTTGAAGATCCATTACGTATGCTACGAGCGGTTCGTTTTGCTACACAGCTTCAGTTTACAATTGAGGATAAAACTTGGAAAGCAATGGTAGAGTATGCCTCATATGTTCAAAATATTGCGATGGAAAGAATCAAACAAGAAATGGATAAAATTCTTGAAGCAAAGTCACCAAAAATCGGAATAGAGCTTTTATACCAATCTCATTTAGTTCAGTGGATTGAAGGGTTGAAACAATCTGCGCTACTATATGTTGATGTTATTTCTATCGCAAAGCTAATGGAGCAGACTGAAAATGTTGTAATCCGTTGGGCTATCTGGTTACATTCTATTACACAAGAAGAACAAGAACGGGTAATGCAGCAATTAAAAATGTCCAAAAAAGAAAGTAAACAAATAAAAGATGTTCTTCTGATAGCAAAAAGCTTAAAAAGTCCTACTACTTCAACATTAAAAAAATGTCTAATTACCTCAAACAGCACAATTTGTTTATTAGCCCTAGAATTAAATAATCTTGTAGGTTATATTGATGATAGAGAAAAAATCGATTTAACGGTTCAATTAAAAAAAATAGATAGTGAATTAAAAGTACGAAAGACAAGCGATTTAGCGGTAAGTGGGAAGGAGTTAGCCAAATATTTTGAGCTACCTTCAGGGCCATGGATAAAGAAGCTATTAGAGCAATTATTAGAGGAAGTTATATTTGATCAATTAGAAAATGAGCATTCTCAGCTTTTACTAGCAGCAAAACGCTTAAAGGGAGAAGAGGAATATGAGGGATAAAATTAAGGCATTTTTGCTTTCCTCGAATCATTCGTATGTTTCAGGAGAGGAATTAAGTGAAAAGCTGAATGTATCTCGTACTGCCATTTGGAAGCACATAGAAGAATTAAAAAAAGAAGGTTATCAGATTGAAGCTGTTCGAAAAAAAGGGTATCGTCTGTTAAATGACCCAGATGATATTTCAGGGGAACGGATAAAAGATCAACTTTATACAGATTGGCTTGGGCAAGTTATCCATTATGAGCCTGTTGTAGAATCTACCCAATTAATTGCTCATGATTTAGCCAAAAATGGAGCTAAACATGGGACAATTGTGTTAGCTGATGAACAAACAAAAGGAAAAGGTCGACTAGGAAGAACATGGTATTCTGCTTCAGGAAAGGGAATCTGGATGAGTATCATTTTAAGACCGAGCTTTGGCTATCAATTAGCACCACTTGTTACCCTATTTACTTCAGTAGTGTTGGAAAAAGCATTAGAAAATCAATTTCAAATTTCATTTTCCATAAAATGGCCAAACGATATCTATTTTCAGAATAAGAAGGTTTCTGGTATATTAACAGAGATTCATGGTGAACAAGACCGACTTCATTATTTAATTATCGGTCTTGGGATTAACACTCATCAAGCTTCATATCCGGAAGAGATTAAGGATAAAGCAATTTCGATCGAAGAAATTACCGGCTTAAACACAAAAAGGAGTACAATAATAAAAGATTTTCTCCGATTATTTGAAGCTTCATATGAACAATTTATTGTGGAAGGATTTCAGCCATTTTATGAAGACTACAATAAGCGTATGATGGGAAAAGGTCAAATGATTGAAGCACAGCATTTAGGTACTAATAAGATAGGTAGACTTGCTGGAATTGCTGATGATGGGTATTTGCTGATGCAGCTTCCTAACGATGAAATCATTAAAATTATTGCCGGAGATATCCATTTTAAAAATAAGTAGCATTATTTTGAATTTTCTGATACAATTTCCGTGAGGCAGTATCCTTTGAACTGCACTCAATAAGGAATCTAGTTTTTTGTTTTATACATCTAATCAATAATTTAAAAAATTAATCTGCTCTGAGCCTTAATGGACCGAGACAGGAGGATAACAATACGAAAATTACTCCCTTCTAGCGTCTAGCTTATGGGAGTTTTTTATTTGGTCTGATGTCGGCTTAGAATCTAAAATGAAGAGGAGGGGCTTTAATGAAAAAGGATCGACCATTAACAATTCATGATTTTAAAAAAATGAAGGAAAGAAAAGAACCGATTACTATGGTTACTGCTTATGATTATCCTACCGCCAAGCTAGTAGAAGAAGCGGGACTTGAAATGATTTTAATTGGGGATTCCTTGGGGATGGTTGTTTTAGGCTATGATAGCACAATTCCTGTTACACTTCAGGATATTATTCATCATACAAAAGCAGTGGTTAGAGGTGTAAAAAATGCTTTTGTGGTTGCGGATATGCCTTTTCTTACTTATCAAATTAACATAGAAAAAGCAATGGAGAATGCGGGAAGATTAATTCAAGAGGCTGGAGCAAAGGCAGTAAAAATTGAAGGAGGACAGGAAATTGCTTTTACTGTTGCTTCCATAGTAAAAGCCGGCATTCCTGTAGTAGGACATATTGGTCTTACACCTCAATCCGTACATCAGCTAGGAGGCTATAAGGTTCAAGGCAAGTCTTTAGAAGAAGCGAGAAGGCTTTTAGCAGATGCTAAAGCATTAGAAGATGCAGGCGTATTTTCAATCGTCTTGGAAGCGATTCCAGGAGAAATCGCTAGTTGGATCACAGAGCAGCTAAGCGTTCCTACGATTGGTATTGGTGCAGGTAATACCTGTGATGGGCAAGTATTAGTATTCCATGACTTAGTCCAATATGCTTCAAATCTTAGTCCTAAATTTGTAAAGCCATATGGCCAAGTTGGAGAAATGATTAGGGATAGCTTACTTCAATATAAAATGGAGGTCAAGAATCGAGATTTTCCAAGCAAAGAACATACTTTTACAATGAACGAAGAACTACTAGAGCAATTATACGGAAAGGTGTAAGTGAAGAAGAATGAAGATAATTACTACAGTAAAAGAGCTAAGAGAAGAACTAAAAGCATATAGGCACTTAGGGAAATCCATTGGCTTTGTTCCTACAATGGGATATTTGCATGAAGGACACGAAAGCTTAATGATAGAAGCAAAGAAACAAACAGACATTGTTGTTCTTAGTATATTCGTTAATCCACTACAGTTTGGACCAAATGAGGATTTTGAACGATATCCAAGAGATTTGGAAAAGGATCAGGATATTGCAACTAAGGCAGGCATCGATATTATATTTGCTCCAAGTGTAAAGGAAATGTATCCAAATGAGATGAAAACCACTGTTCAAGTGATAGATATTACATCGAAGCTATGTGGTGCATCAAGACCAGGTCATTTTGAAGGTGTCGCTACTGTAGTAAGTAAATTATTTCTAATTGTGCAGCCAGATAAAGCATTTTTTGGACAGAAGGATGCCCAACAAATAGCAGTGATTCAGCAAATGGTGGATGATTTAAACTTCCCAATCAATATTGTTGCTTGTCCAATAGTTAGGGAAGAGGATGGTTTAGCACGAAGCTCTAGAAATGTTTACTTGTCTACTGAGGAACGTCTGCAGGCTGTTATTTTAAATTTGAGTCTTCAGTCTGCAAAGGAAGAAATCATCAAAGGAAACCAAAATACAGAAACCATTAAGCAGTTAATTATTCAAAAAATCAATGAAATGCCCTTAGCAAAAATCGATTATGTTGAAATTCTCACCTATCCAAGCTTAAAAGAGATTGAAACCCTACAACAAGGTGAAAAAGTGATTATCGCACTGGCAGTTTGGTTTGGAAAAACAAGGTTAATTGATAATCTGTTAATAGAGATATAAGGTAGGAGAGTGGAGTAATGTTTATTCAAATGATGAAATCCAAGATTCACCGTGCAGTGGTAACAGAAGCTAATTTAAATTATGTGGGAAGTATTACAATAGATGAAGACATCATGAATGCAGTAGGTATTTTACCAAATGAAAAGGTGCAAATCGTTAATAATAACAATGGAGCAAGATTTGAAACCTATGTGATTAAAGGAGAACATGGCTCTAAGACAATTTGCTTAAATGGAGCTGCTGCAAGATTAGTTCAACCTGGGGATGTTGTAATAATTATTGCATATGCTTATATGACACCGGAAGAAGCAGTTACCCATAGTCCGAGGGTAGCAATTATGGGAAATGATAATCAAATAGAACAAATACTTTATCAAGAACTAGAACATACCATCCTGTAGGGATACCATCCTGTAGGGATACCATCCTGTAAGGATACCATCCTGTAAGGATACCATCCTCCTGCATCCTATAAGTATAAACTTTAATTCACTAGCAAACAATGAGAGGTATACAGTGAATATTGTTGGTTATTTAGAGGGTGAAGGAGGCTTTTCATGTTTTATGATTTATTTTCATTTATGCATAAAACGTTAGAGGAAATAGAGCAGGAATTTGATGTCGCTCATAATATGGATCAGGAACTTGCGTTACTAGAAAAGTATTTATCCATTAAAGAGATGAATGAAGAGATTGAATATGAATTGCGACAATTAAATCAAAAAATTAAGAAGTTCGAAAAAGAACATGGATTAGATCTTGATATAAGTAATGAAGAAAATCCAGAGAACACCAAAATTAATCCCCAAGTAGAAAATGCCGAACCAGAGGTTGTTATTGAAATTGATGAAGATGATTTTATGAACTTTCAAAAGGGCATCGGATTTTTTGATTTATGGATGTATGACCAAGCGACATTCTATTTGGAAAAAGTAATTGAAAAATATCCAGATTTTAGTCTTGCACGTCTATATTCTGCGATGACCTATTATAAAAAAAGGGATTATCAGCAAACAAAAGCAGAGGTTGCAGTCCTGTTTAAATTTTCGGATGACCCAGATTTACTATCCTTAGGCCACAATCTCCTAGGGATGATTTATGGAAATGAAAAAAATGATGAACAAGCGATAACCCATTTTCAACAAGCAATCGTTTTAAAGGAAAAGTGGAATGAACCAAAATTTAACTTAGCAATGGTATATTTTCGAATTCAAGAATACCAACGGGCAATTATTATTCTAAATGATTTGTATCAGCAAAATCCCTTAGATTGGGAAGTTACTTTCTATTTGGGAAAGTCGTTTCAAAAGCTGAATGAGGATTATCAAGCACAGCATTGGTTTAATAAAACATATTCTATTACAAAACATCCCTTAGTCATTAAGCAAATCGCGAAAAATTTTGAGGATAAGGGAGATTACCGCCAAGCAGCTTTCTGGTATGAAAAAGGGTTAAAGCATGACTCGCATAATGTTCAAATTCAAATTAAGCTAGGGAAATGCACTTGGCTAGCAGGCAACAAAGAGCGTGGAATTGCTATTATAAAAGAGATAATAAGCAAAAATAAAGGAAATATTGAAGCCAACTTTTTATACGCAATAATGTTGCTTGACCAAAATTCTCCAAAGCAAGCGATTGAACAGATTGAAAAGCAAATCAAGATGGACAGTTCTGATCCTAGTCAGACATATTTGTTAGCTGTTTTGGCACGATTATACTATCTGAATCGTGACCCGGATCGTTCAGAACAATTTTGCTCCTTATTAATGTCTTCTAAGGAAAGTTGGGTAAGAGGATTAGCACATATTCTGAAAGGTTTTATACTTCTGGATGAAAATCAACCGAAACAGGCACTAGAACATTTTAAAAATGCGGAATTTGAGGGAGTAAAATTCCCGCACCTTCCTTTTTATAAAGGCTATTCTCATTATTTAATGGGAAATATTGAGCTAGCAAAAGTAGAATGGGAAATATATTAAATTAATACCGCAAAAAAAGCGCTAATTCGCATAGGAATTAGCGCGTTTGTTTTTTATCGATATATCAACTAAGCATCGTATTGTTCATTAAGAAAGTATAGAGGGATATTGGGGATAAAAATGGGGGCTTTTTTTTACAGAGAAAACCCTGTATAGTTAAATGGAATGTGCTTTTTCATATGAGGTGAAAATATTGAATAACCGTTTTTTAGTGATAGATTTAGAAACCACAGGGGATAATCCAATAGATCATTCCATTACTCAAATAGGGGCAGTTTTAATCGAGGGAGGAAAGGTCATCGATACCTTTTCTACTTTTGTTTATACCGAACAAGAGATACCAACCTTTATACAGGAGCTAACAGGCATTACTAATGAGATGCTCGTTGACGCTCCTACAATGGATGAGGTAATGGTTCAGCTTTTGCCGATGCTTGAAGGCTCTGTTTTTGTTGCTCATAATGCCAATTTTGATTTAGGCTTTATTCAAAAATCCCTAGACCAATTAGGCTATGAACCATTTGATGGACTAGTATTAGATACATTGTTAATGGCCCGTATTATACTGCCGATGGTGCAAAGCTATAAATTAAATTCTTTAACGGATGAGCTAGATATACAACACGACAATCCTCATCGTGCAGATGACGATGCTTTAGCTACCGCCGAATTATTACTACAATTATTGGATCAATTAGAGGAAATGCCATTAATTTATCTGCAGCGTTTAAGGGATATCATTCGCTATAGCTTTGCAGATTTGGCTATTTATCTTGAAGAATATATTGAAAAGAAACAACTTAATTTTACAGAAAAAGAGCAATCCTATATTGTAATGAACCAATTAGCACTTCAGCCGATAGAAGAGTTTGAGATGGAAGCAGAAGAGAACGAACGAATCGTTCCAGTGGAAGAACTCTTTGGTCAAAATGGAGTTTTATCAACTGAATTTCCGGACTTTGAGGTTCGACCCTCTCAAAAACAAATGGCGAAAAAAGTAATTCAAGCTTTTGAAAATAGTGCTCACTTGATGGTAGAAGCAGGTACTGGAACTGGAAAGTCACTGGCTTATTTATTACCATCTATTTATTGGGCAAAGGAATATGACGAGAAAATAGTGGTTAGTACGCATACTATTAATCTACAGGAGCAACTTTTTCACAAGGATATTCCCTTGTTGAAGAAGATTCTGCCTTTTTCTTTTTCTGCCACAATATTAAAAGGACGGAATAATTATCTTTGTTTACGAAAATTCGAACAAGCTGCGGGAAGTATAGAAGATGAACGTAATAAAGAGAGTATTACCAATCTCTCTCAGATGCTCACTTGGGTTTATCAAACCAATACTGGGGATGTAGAAGAAATTAATTTACCTTTTACGGCAAAAGAATTGTGGAATCAAGTGAAAAGTGACAAGGACTCTTGTTTAAATCGAGCATGTCCATGGTTTAAAATGTGTTTTTATCATCGAGCAAAACAAAAGGCGCAATTATCTGATCTTATCATTACCAATCACTCCTTGCTGCTGACGGATTTACAGGCAGAACATCGCATTCTCCCGGGTTATCAGCGTTTAATTGTTGATGAAGCCCATCATTTTGAGGATGTAGCGTTAAAGCATCTTGGATATGAAATCAATCAATTTTATGTTCACTCTCTTTTTCAGCATCTTTATAAGGATGCAAAAAATGGCTTCTTAGTTAGTTTAATGAATGAATTATTTGCAACCAAGGATACAGATTCTTTTGCGGTTGGTAACCAGATTCAAAATCATTCCATTCCGTTATTAATGAAGGTAGAGGGCGAATTCCAAACCTATTTCAATCTCATTAACGAGTTTGTTGAGAAGACCTGTCGTAAAAATGAGAATGGAAGAGTTGCATTACGAATTACAGAAGCGATTAAGGAAAAGGAAGAATGGGCAATCATTCTTCAAGTCGTAGATAATCTTTATGTCCAGTCGACTGAATTACTAAATCAAATGGAAGAACAGCTAAAAAGAATCAAAGAGTTAGAGATAGAAGAATCGTTGCTTGTGGATTTTAAAGGATATTTACAAGAATTAAGATATTTATTTGTACATCTTCAGGAATGGAACTATGCAAAGGATACCAATATGGTTTTTTGGATTGAAGCAGAGCAAAAAAGAAAGCGGATATTTTCCTATTTGTTAGCTTCACCAATTGAAATTGGAGAATATCTGAAAGCAGCCCTTTTTGATAAAAAAGAAAGTGTAATTCTGACCTCAGCAACACTAAGTGTGAATGAGTCCTTTAATTATAGCTACAAAAAGTTTGGTTTTGATGAGAAGGATGAACAAATGTGGTCCTTAAAGCTACCTTCTCCTTTTGATTATAAAAAGCAGGCTGTGATGTATATTCCAAAGGATTTTCCTAACATACAGGAGATAAGTGAAAAAGAGTATATTCATTATTTAGCGAAAAGCATTGGTGAAATTGCAATCTCGATGAATGGGAAAACCCTTGTTTTATTTACCTCTCATCAGATGCTACAGGATACCTATTATTTGTTAAAGAAAATTCTTCAGCCATTTCATATACAAGTACTTGGGCACGGGATTGACAGCACCAGTAGGTCCAAGTTAACGACAAAATTTAAAACAAATAACCAAACGGTTTTATTAGGTACAAGTAGCTTTTGGGAGGGTGTGGATATTCCGGGTGAATCGTTAAGTGCTTTAATTATTGCTCGGTTACCGTTTAACCCACCAAATCACCCTGTACAAGAGGCAAAAACAGAGAAATTAAGAAGTGAAGGGAAAAATCCGTTTACAGAGTTATCTGTACCCCAAGCCGTCATTCGCTTTAAACAAGGTTTTGGACGATTAATCCGAACACAAAAAGATAAAGGTATTGTCGTTATTTTTGACCGTCGAATAATGGAAGCGAGATATGGTAAGGCATTTGTTCGCTCTTTACCACCATTAAATATTGTTTACCAGCCTATGAGACAATTAATCACCCTTATGGAAGAATGGATGGAAAAAGAATAAAAATAAGATAATCACATATAGATAAGAGGATAATCAATAAGGCGATAGTAGAAGGTGAACCCCATGAAGCGGTTAATACAGGTCTTATCAATTGTTCTCTTATTTTTTTTAACGAATATGTTCTTGAGCTATAGTGATACTGTTCCGGCTACCAATCTTGTTGTGGAAGAACAGGTTGTAAAGAAGTTAGCGAATAATGAAATGATGGTTTATTTTTTGCCGATTGATCAAGGGGAAGCGACTTTGCTACAGCTTCCAAATGAGAGCTTTTACTTAATTGATACAGGATCTACAGCGTTTGCAGAGGATTTGATTCGAATACTATATGAGCACGGGGTTAATCGATTAAAAGGTTTATTTCTAACCAACAATTCTAAAGAGCATATCGGTAGCTTAAATGTACTTTTAAATAATTACCCAATAGAATATATTTATATCCCGGAACTTACTGCTTCAACTTATCCTATTCCTAGGTCGAATTCGGCAAAGATCATTCCCTTAAAAACGGATGAAAAGCTGTTTCTTGGTGATCAAGTAGAATTAACTGTTTTATTTCCTAGTGAACCACTTTCACTCTCTCCACAAGTGAATTCATTGGTTTTACACCTTGTTCATCAGGATGTGGAATTTCTCTTTACAGGGGAAATTAATGAAGAAGTAGAAAATAGATTAATCGAAAAATATTCCTTACGTTCAAAAATTTTAAAGGTCAGCGATTTTGGAAGTAATGAAGGATCGAGTAGCCAATTTCTTCAAGAGGTTGATCCTCAAGTGGCAATTATTTTTTCAAGTGATCCTAATCTGTATCAAGCAGATGAGGAAACATTGGAACGGCTAAATGAAACCTGGGTTGATGTGTATCAAATAAAGAATCATGGAGAAATTCAGGTTATCAGTGATGGTAATGATTATCAATTAGAAATCATTCGGGATAATTAGCAAGTTAATAAAAAAAACTACGAGAATCCTAGTAGGACAAAACGTCCTCAGGATTCTTTTTTTAATTTAAGTATATCTTTGTTTCAATACTCAAAAAATATGGATATTGCGTAAACACAAAACACAAGGAGGGTTTATTGATGCATACCATGTGGAAAGGCTCAGTTAGCTTTGGGCTTGTGAATATACCGATAAAAATGTTTGCCGCAACAGAAGATAAACAAATAAAATTCCGCTATTTACACGATCAATGTCATACACCTGTAAAATATCAAAAGGTTTGCCCAACCTGTAATCGTGAAATCACGCAAGAGGAAATTGTGAAGGGCTTTGAATATGAGACTGGGAAATTTGTCATCATAAAGGATGAAGATTTGGAAGGCTTGCAGCCAGCTTTTAGTAAAGCGATTGAAATTATCGATTTTGTTGATTTAGTTGAAATTGATCCCATTTATTTTGATAAAACCTATTATTTATCTCCACAGGATACAGGGGGCAAAGCTTATAACTTACTTCGTCAAGCAATGCTTGATACAGGAAAAATTGGGATAGCACAAATTACAATTCGGTCAAAACAGTCCTTAGCGGCATTACGTGTTTATAAAAATCTGTTGGTACTAGAAACCATCTTCTATCCAGATGAAGTAAGAGCAGTTGATTTAGTTCCTGGAGTCCCTGAAAATGTACAGGTCGATGAAAAAGAATTAACGATGGCCAAGCAATTAGTGGAGAATCTCACAGCACCATTTGAACCTGATAAATATAAAGATGATTATCGTGAGGCACTTCGGGAGATGATTAACAAGAAAATTGAAGGAGAAGAGTTTGAAGTTGCTCCTGAAGCACCACAACGTAATATTATTGATTTAATGCAGGCATTACAAGCAAGTATTGAACAGACCGAGACAAAGCCAAAGCCAGTGGAAAAGAAAACAAGAGGAAGAAAGAAGAAGACTACTGCAAGTTAAATCTAGCTGTTTCTAATGATTTGTTAAAGGAGTATACAAATGCAACTAACACCGATAATTCCATTTGAGCCGATGAGTACAGATACCATTCCACAAGGAAATCAATGGATGGCCCAGATTAAATGGGATGGAGTAAGAATCTTAACCTATTATGATGGAAAAGTAGTAAGACTTTTTAATCGTAGACTAAATGAACGAACCAATCACTATCCAGAATTGCAAAATATCAATCATTTCTGCAATGCGGATTCCGTTATTCTTGATGGGGAAATCATTGCTTTAGGTCCAAATGGCAAGCCATCCTTTCATGAAGTTATGCGAAGGGATGGCCTTCGGCGTTTAGAAAAAGTGAGTCAGGTACAAAGCCAAGTTCCAATCAGTTATATGATTTTTGATATCGTTTTTCATAATGGAGAATGGGTAAATCATCAGTCATTACAGTGGAGACTAGAGCTGTTACAGAAGATTATCAAGTCGAATGAAACTGTACAGCTTGTCACTTCCTATGAAAATAGTGAACACTTGTTTCAAATCATCAAGGAGCAAGAAATGGAAGGAATCGTTATTAAGGACAAGGAAAGCAAATATATTATCGGTGGAAAAAATAATCATTGGCAAAAGAGAAAATATTATCGAGACGTTATTGCGGTTGTAGGGGGAGTAACGTTAAGGGATGGAACTGTTAATGCACTAATTTTAGGATTATATGATAATCAAGGGAACCTATGGTATATTGGTCACGCAGGAACAGGGAAACTGAAAAAAGAAGATTGGCGCACCCTTACTCAAGAAATCTCAACTATCATTATCAAAGAACGACCTTTTATTAACAAACCAGAACGAATGAAAGAGGCGATATGGTTAAAGCCTTACCTTACTGTAAAGGTTCAATTTAGTGAGTGGACACCAGGTCATACCTTAAGACACCCTAGTATTCAATCCTTTATGGATCTGCCTCCTGAACAATGTTTATTAGAATTAAAAATGTTTTAAATAAAAATGACGTGCCATGGCTTGGTTAGTCATTGAACACGTCATTTTTTTTAGTCTTATATTTTCTCTTACCCAATAGGAGTAATTTCAATTTCGATAATTCCTACACTTGCTGAGGAGCCTAATGCTTCAAATGCTTTCTTGTGTAAATTTAATTTATTATCAGGAAATCCCTTTACTTGATCAACGACTACGACCATAATTTCTTTTTGATCTTGAGTTGATTTATTTTTAACCTTCAATACCTGACCACACCTATAAGGACTTTTATCTCCAACTGCGGTTGTCATTCCTTCATTGTATGTCCAAGGAATACCACATTTTGTAGTAGCTCCACCAGTAGACCATGTCGCTAATCCTTGAACTGTTTTACGAATTTTTAAACGGCTAATCCATTTCAATGCACATTCCACTCCCTTTTACATGATACTCTAGTTTATGTTACTAGGGGACACATGTAACGGGTACAAATGTTTATTTTAAAAACAAAGGAGCTTCTTTATTCGTGACTGACACAATCCTCATTGATGGAGAACAGGTTAAAATTACAAATCCAGAAAAGGTACTTTGGCCCGAAGTAAATATACGAAAAATCGATTTTATTGCGACCATGATTAAAATTGGTAAATATATTTTGCCTCATGCCAAGGATAGACTTTTAACAACGATTCGCTACCCAGATGGGGTAAATGGTAAATCCTTTTATCAAAAAAACATCCCAGACTATGCTCCAGATTGGGTAAATCATCAACAATGGAATGATATCAACTATATTGTTTTAAATAAAGCATCAACATTGGCTTGGTTAGGGAATCAAGCAGCATTAGAATTACATACTTCATTTAATGTGCATCAAGAGCCAATGAGCCCTACATCACTTGTATTTGATTTAGATCCTTCAGAAGGGCAAACCTTTGATCAGGTTGTTGAAGTAGCATTGATTGTCTATGAGACCTTAAATTCATTAGGGATTGAAGCATGGATTAAAACTTCTGGTGCAACTGGGCTACAAATTTATATTCCAACAGGTAACCAATATACCTATGATCAAGCACGAAAAATCAATCAATTTTTTGGGATGTATTTTAGTGAAAAATATCCGAATAAGATAACTATAGAGAGAATGGTTAATAAGCGAGGGAAAAAACTTTATTTTGATTATTTGCAAATGTGGCATGGCAAAACCATTACTCTTGTATATTCTCCAAGAGCAAGAAAATATGCTTCTGTTTCAATGCCTGTAGCTTGGGATGAATTAAAAAATGGAATTAAGCCAGAAGATTTCACATTACTCAATGTGGAGGAACGTCTTATGAAAAAAGGGGATTTGTTTGCTCCTTTATTAGAAAAAAAGAAAATCCAAAGCCTTAAACCAATTCTCCAATTTATCAAAGAAAAGAATATTTAAAAAAAGAGACACCACTTAAGCCTTTACTGGTTAAGTGGTGCAACTTCATCAGATTTTCTAGAGGGCTAAAGGTAGCTTTTGGTTACATTGTAAAGAGATTATCCTTCATTCGAAATTCTGGTAAATCCTCTTCATTACTTTGATTAGGCAATGGTAATTGCTGTGGCAAGGTCATCCAGGTCACCAATTCATTAATTTGAAAATAATTAGTTAAATTGGGTGTCAATAGTACTTCAGGCGGTGGTTGTAGCCCTTTGGAGATGTTATTCAATAACATCACCTCCTTAGGTAATAATAGTGTTACCTTAACTCAAGGAGTTATGAAATCCTAATTTAACAAAGGTTCTCAAATTTATGAGAGATTGTTTTTTATATCCAATTTTCATGTATAATGAGGACTGTAAGTTATAAAGGAGGAATTATAAATGGGAATTCAATTAATTGGAACAGTAAAAGTGGACAAAACGGAGGACCTTTATAAAATTGTTGATATTTTAAATAAAACATTAAAATATGATGATTTAATGTTTGGATTAGCTAAAGATGAAGAAGAAACGAATAAGATGGTCTTTAGTATTTACCGTACCTGATTTCTAACTGGATAAAGAATTTAAGGCCCTTACTTTGGAATAATTGGCAAAGACAAGCGTAATATTTAAAAAACCAAAGTTAAAGTAGGTGCCTTTTTTATGTCTAGATACATATATCGTTTACTGCGAAAAAAATGGTTTTTGATTAATATAGGAATCGGACTTATTTTGTCGATACTTTTCTTCTATTTTGGAAAAGCATATATTTACCATCAACCAAATATCACTATGGAGAAAATCGTTTATGATATAGGGGAAAGATTAAATAATACTGAACAATATACTTTGAAGATTTATGATAACACAATGCAAGTTGCTGATTTAAAAGGAACTGAATCGAAAGATGGTTGGCAAATTGACGGTAAAATGTATGATAGCCAGTTTGTAATTTCCTATAACAATAACGAATCAAAAATAGCAACTGTGTTTCTAGAGGATCAAGAATATCAAATTCCTCTTGAATTGATGGGTATAATTACTTTAAATAGTCATTTAAAATTATTACAAGCTAGCTTTGAAAAAGAAAAAAAGTGGGAGTACAGTGATCAACAAATTACGATTCCTTTATCACAGGAAATATTAAAAAAAGAAGTTAACTCTTTTTTTAACTCCTCTTTTAATTATGCCAATTTTCCCGTTCAGGTTTCCTATATATTGTGTTATGATAATCTTGAAAAAAAACCAGAAATGCTAAATATTATTTTAAAAAATAACGATCATCAATTTTTCCAACGATTAGAATATCGCTTTTTGGATGCAAAAGTGAAATAAGTGGGGATAAAAAATAAAATGAAAAAAATCTTGATAGCAGTAATTCTTAGTATTTTATTGGTAGTAAGTACAGTTTTTGTTTACTATTACTCCATATGGTCAAAGGACCAAACAATGGAATCACGCATGAAACAAAAGGCTTTAAACGAGGTTTCTATCTTAAAAAACATCGAAGAGGTTCATCTATATGCTGGTGATGAACAATATTATATGATTATCGGTGATGATCATCTAGGAAATCCATTGCTTGTCTGGTTAAATGAAGAAGAAATACACTATCAATCATTAAAACAATGGATTTCAAAAGAAGAGGTGAGTATGCTTGCCTTAAATAAGGTGCCAAAGATAGTGATAAAACGGATAACTCCAGGCATTATAGATAACAATATGTTGATTTATGAAGTCTTATTTAAAACAGAGGATGGCCGTTTCGGGTATCAATACTATAATTTAGAAAATGGTCAATTTATTAAAATGATTACATTAGGTAAATCGGTCTAAAGCTGCTAATTCAATTTTAGCGGCTTTTTTTTATTCTTGCCGTTAATTCCCAACGATTTATGATATACGATTATGATATACTTTTATATGTATCGAAAATATATTTAATAATATAATTGTATAGATGGTTACTGTTTTTATATAGAAAGGGTGGGGAGCTTGAAAAAAAACATTAAAAAATGGATTCCAACAATGTTCATCTTTTTTCTATCCCTAACAATATTGTTCGGGTTTTATTTTATTTATGAAAAAGTACAAGTGAAGGAACCGATTGTTGAGGCGATTGACGATATTGCTGGAGTTCAAGTAGAGGATTTTAAGACAGATAATAAAACCATTGAGATCGTTATTCATTTGGAGGATATTGATAATTTTCAGGAAACATATCATGCAATTGTAAATGCAACTGAACCTTTTAAAGGGAATCGTGTTCTTGATTTTGAATTCAAGAGTAATGAGGATCCACAAATATTAAATGCATGGAATAGCTCTTATTTTTATATCGCTGAGGCTGTTGCGAAGCATGAATACAGTTTAATACCTGATAAAATGACTCAAATGAAAAAAGAACTTTTATTAGATAAAATCAATTACTCAATGGACGAGAATAATATTTTTGTTGATCTTCATAAAGGAGATAAAGCACAATATTTTATTATAAAAAGACTTCAGGAGGTGGGCGACCATGACCTTAGTTAAATATTTATTGGGCATAGTACCTGCCATTGCTGTTTTCTTACTCTATCTAGGGTATAACTTAGGTCCTGTTGTTTTCCTTGGTGTTGTTGCTTCAATTGGCTATTACCTTCTTCAAGAGCGTAAAGGCTCTCCAATCGGAGTGAAAACGAAAGGAAAAGGGATTAATCATTCCTTGCCTGAAACCACAATTCGTTTTGAGGATATTGGTGGTCAAGAGAAAGCAAAAAGAGAATTAATGGAGGCTCTTGATTTTCTGATTTATCAGGAGCAAATACATCAATATGGAATTAGACCAATTAAAGGTATTTTGTTAGATGGTCCGCCAGGGACAGGAAAGACGTTAATGGCAAAGGCCGCAGCTAATTACACAGATTCCATTTTTATGGCTGCATCTGGAAGTGAATTCGTAGAAATGTATGTTGGTGTAGGTGCTCAGCGAGTAAGGCAGCTATTTAACGAAGCTAGAGGATTAGCTATAAAAAATAAAAAGGACAGTGCGATTATCTTTATTGATGAAATCGATGTTATAGGTGGAAAAAGAGAAGGAAAAAACCTAAGAGAATATGATCAAACCCTAAATCAATTATTAACAGAGATGGATGGGATTCAGAGTAATGAATCACCAAAGATTTTAATTATGGCAGCTACCAATCGAAAAGATATGCTGGATTCAGCATTGCTAAGACCTGGTCGCTTTGATCGACATATCACAGTTGATTTGCCAGACAAAAAAGCCCGTATGAAAATATTAGAGCTTCATACTGCAAAAAAACCAATTGCAGAGGATGTAGATTTAGAGCAAATCGCTGGAGAAGCGTATGGCTTTTCAGGTGCTCAATTAGAAAGTGTCACAAATGAGGCTGCGATTTATGCGCTTCGTGAAAAGGAAAAAGCAATTTCTACAAAGCATTTTTCCTCTGCCATCGATAAAGTGTTGATGGGAGAAGAAAATGATCGGGAAGCAAATATAGAGGAAAAAAGAAGAGTAGCAATTCATGAGCTTGGCCATGCCATAATCGCAGAATTTGTTAAACCAAACAGTGTTTCTCAGGTTGCTTTACGTCCAAGAGGACAAGCTTTAGGGTATGTAAGACACAATCCTACTGATGAACGTTATCTGCACACAAAAGAATCTATTGAAAATGAAATTATGATTGCTTTAGCTGGTTCTGTTGCAGAGGAGATTTTTTATGGACACCGTAGCACGGGCTCAAGAAATGACTTTGAGCAGGTACAAAATTATGTTCAGCATATTATTGAAGCAGGCCTAAGTTCATTAGGAATTATTAATGTGAAATCTATTTCTAAGGATAAGATAGACCAAGAATCATCTCAAATCATAGAAGCTTTGTTAGAAAAAACAAGAGAAGCTTTAATTCAAGTTAAGGATGTAATTGAGCGTGCGGTTGATCATTTAGAAAATGAAGAAGTATTAACAGGTATAGAATTTAGAGAAATGATAAAAAATTATACTGATAAGGAAAAAATATACCAATAGCCAAATCAAAGGATTTGGCTATTTTTTACTTTAATAATTTTTAAGTTCTTTAAAGGAATAAAGTATCAGAAAAACTAAGGCTTTCGCTATAGACTTGGCGACAAGCCAAGTTTTTCTAATTAGTATTTGTAACATGGTTATCTGTAATACTGATTTATGAAGCAAACAAGTGGAACAATGGGTAGATTATAGTTTGAATTAGTGATTTTAATTATATTAATCTGTAATACAAAAAAAATATAAATTTATATAACACTTTTCAAATCAACTATGATACTATAATCATTGTGTGTATTCTAATTAAAGTTAAACAGATATATATAATAAGGATCAATAAGGAGGAATTTAGATGATTCGTAAAGTAGGCGTTATAGGTGCTGGAACAATTGGTACAGGACTGACAGAATTATTATCAGAGCATGGTATTGATGTGATTGTGACAGACAAGAATCAAGAAATTTTAGATAAGGCTAAAGAAAATCTGATTCACAACTTTGATAAAGCGATTGAAAAATTCGGGATTACAGATTCAGAGAAAAAATTGTACCTTTCAAAGGTTACTTATACAATGGATAAAACAAAATTTAAAGATGTTGATTTGCTAATTGAAGCAGTAGATGAAATTATGGAGCTTAAAAAGGAAATTTTTATGGAGATGGATAAAATTTGCAAGGAAGAGATTCTTTTTGCGACAAGTACATCTACATTAAGTATCACTGAATTAGGAGCAGCAACAAGTCGTGCAGATAAAATTATTGGTTTACATATGACACATCCTGTGGTTAAAAGAGATTTAGTACAGATCATTCGTGGTTTAAAAACATCTGATCAAACCTTTAATGAAGCTAAAGCATTTGTTGAACAAATTGGGAAAACAGGAATTCAAGTTTTTGAATCCCCTGGTTATGTAACCGTTCGATTAATGATGCCATTAATCAATGAAGCTATTCGTCTTGTTAATGAGGGGGTTGCTTCAGCCGAAGATATTGATACTGCAATGAAATTAGGTTTTGATTTTCCATATGGTCCATTAGAAATGGCTGATCGCATGGGACTAGATTCCGTTCTTCGTGTAATGGAAATGCTGTTTAAGGAATATGGAGAAGTTCGTTACCGCCCAGCCTTAATGGTGAAGAAACTAGTGAATGCCGGTCATTTAGGTGAAAAAACAAATGAAGGCTTCTTTAAATATGAAAACGGGGAACGTATTTAAGAAGGGGGACATAAAAGATGAAAATTTTTGTATTAAACTGTGGTAGTTCTTCATTAAAATATCAGTTATTCAATATGGAAGACGAATCTGTAATTGCTTCTGGTAAAGTAGAACGTATTGGAATGGAAGATGCAATTCTTACACATGAACCAACTGGCAAGGATGAAGTTAAAGTAGTCGCAGAAATTTTGGAGCATACAACTGCAATTGAAAAAGTGTTTGCTTATCTTGTTGATGAGAAGCATGGAGTGATTAAGGATGTTCATGAAATTGAGGCAGTTGGTCATCGTGTAGTTCACGGTGGGGAAGTATTCGCTGATTCTGTAAAGGTGGATCAACAGGTTAAAGCGGCGATTAAAGGTGTATTTGATTTAGCGCCATTACACAACCCTGCTAATCTAATCGGTATTGAAGCTGTAGAAAGTGTATTAGCCGATGTACCAAACGTGGCTGTTTTTGATACAGCATTTCATC